>DATIXO010000089.1:0-6114 GCA_035518495.1 Streptosporangiaceae bacterium | reverse complement strand
CCAGCTGGAGCGGGCCCGGGCGATGGAGGACGCGATACCGGTCATCCGGGAGAAGACCGGCGAGTTCGCCGCCGCGTTCGGGCGCCACTACCCGCACTTCGTCGAGGAGTACCTGCTCGACGACGCCGACATCGCCATCGTGATCTCCGGCGGGCACTCGGTCACCTGCCGCGCCGCGATCCGGTTGCTCCGCGAGCGCGGCGTGAAGATCGGGATGGCCCGGCTGCTGTGGATCCGCCCGTTCCCCAGCGATGACCTGCGCGCCGCGCTGCGCGGCGTCAAGGCGGTCGGCGTGGTGGAGACCAACCTGGGCCTGGGCGGATCGACGTACGGCGGCATCCTCGCGCCGGACGTGACCGGCGCCCTGTACTACGCGGAGAACCGGCCGCTGGTGACCTCGTTCATGGCCGGGCTCGGTGGCGAGACCGTTCCCGCGGCCGAGTTCGAGTGGATGGCCGGCAAGCTCACCGAAGCCCTCGACCGGGGCCGAGTCGAAAAGGCAGCGCACTGGGTGGGGTTCGAGGAAGGAGCCAGCTGATGGCCAAGGAAGTGACCCGCCAGCACCTCCCGCTGCTGGAGGAGGAAGGCCGGGCCGCCGCGACCGGCGACGAGTACGGCCGCGACCGCCATTACCTGCCCGAACTCCCCGACGAGGACCCCTACCAGGCTGGCCACCGGACCTGCGCGGGCTGCGGCCCGGCGATCGAGTACCGGTGGGTGCTCAAGGCGGCGGGCCAGGACACGGTCGTGGCCGGGCCGACCGGCTGCATGTACGTGGCGAACTCGACCTACCTGTGCACCCCGTACACCGTGCCCTGGGCGCACACCCCGATCGCCAGCGGCGGGTCGTTCACCTCCGGCATGGCGGCCGGGTACGAGGCGATGATCCGCAAGGGCCGCTACCCGGGCCCGTACCCGAACATCATCGTGATGGCGGGCGACGGCAGTGCGGCCGACATCGGCCTCGGCTCGATCTCCGGGGCGCTCTACCGCAACCACGACGCCCTGTTCATCTGCTACGACAACGAGTGCTACGCCAACACCGGCATCCAGGTCTCGCCGACCACACCGTACGGGAGCATGACCACGTTCACCCCGTTCGGCAAGGCCAGGCCGGAGGGAACCTCGCTGCCGCCGAAGAACCTCGCCAAGATGATGGCCGCGGGCCACCCGCACTGCTACGTGGCCACCACCACGGTCGGCTACCCGGTCGACCTGATGAACAAGACCCGCAAGGGCCTCAACCACCGCGGCGCCGCGTTCATGCACTGCTTCACGCCGTGCCAGAAGGGCTGGGTCTACCAGACCTCGATGACGGTCGAGATCGGCCGCCGGGTCGTGGAGGCGGGGCTGTTCCCGGTATGGGAGTACGACCCCGCCGAACGCACCTACCACTACTTCCACCCGCCGGTGCAGCGCCCGGTCACCGACTACCTCGCCATGCAGGGCCGGTTCGGCCACATGCTGCCCGGGCACATCGCGTCCATCCAGGCCCAGGCCAACCGCAACTGGGCGGACATCGGGATGGACGTGCCCGCCTCGCTCCGCGAGGGCGAGGATCCGGACAAGCACCTGCGGCTCCGGGAGGAGAGCTACTCGATGCCGCTGAACCGCGGCGTCGGGGCCTGACCTGCATCCCCTGCGGAGCGCATCCCCTGAGGAAGGAACGTGATGCCCGGCCCCTGGCAGCTGTGCTTCGACGACGGGCACCAGCAGCGGTACCTGCCTGACCGGCAGGCCGTCCTGCGCTACGTGCTCGCCATCGGGCCCCAGGCCGCCAGCCAGCGGTTCGAGGTGTTCACCGACTCTGGGCACACCTTCACGCTTTTTGAGGTAATCGACCTCGGCCACCCGGGAGAAACAGAACGCCTCCAGGCCGAGCTCTGCCGATTGGCTAACGAGGAACGGGAAAGTGTGCGCAACGGGTTGCCATCACGGCCGGAATCGCACACATTCGACATGGGCGGCGGCCCTTTTCAGCGGAGAACGCCATGAGCGGCCCGGACGGCCGGGCGACCCCCGGCCCGAAGGGAATGGCGCCGCCAGCCCAACGCACGATCATTCCCCTGCTGCCGGGTGTGGCCCGGCCGCGGGGGGAGCGGCGTGCGGCGATGCAGCAGGCGGTCATCGACGTGGTCCGCCATCTCGTGCTGAAGGCAGTGCCGCCCGAGCACCGTACCCCCCTCTTCGACCAGGCCCGTGACCTGCTCAGCGAGGCTGGCTGGGGCCTTGACGAACTCTTCGAAGCGGCCGGGGAAGGCCCGGCGCGCAGCGCCCTGTTCCGGGCGCTGGGGCTGGAGACCTAGGGCCCGGAAACTCACCGGCCAGGTGCCCGGAGTCGGGAGGCAGCCGGGCAGTTTTACCCGAATACCTGGGATGTAGATCGTGAAATGAGGCACTGATGGCTAGTCCCGCCTCGGTCAGCTACCGAGAAGTCACCGATGCGAACGGCAGGAAGTTCCGCGTCGGCGAGGAACCTGCCCAGATAATGGGCCGCTCCCGCGGCTACATGGTCTGGTTACCTTGGGTCGCCATGATGGCCGCGGGGGTCTTCGAGTACGCATACGGCTCCGCCGCGAAGACCCTGCAGGCCAGCTACCACTGGACCGACACTGAGACGTTCACCATTACCGGGGTCTGGGGGTTCTTCCAGGCCGGGATCGCGCTGCCGGCCGGCCGGCTGAGGGAGCGGAACGTATTCTCCGCCCGGGCCGCCATGCTCACCGGGGCGGTGCTGTGCTTCCTGGCGTTCCTGACCATCGGCAGCACCGGCAACATGGTCGTTGTCGTCCTTGGCTACTCGCTGCTCGGCGGCATCGGCGCCGGGCTGGTGTACGCCACGTGCATCAACATGGTCGGGAAGTGGTACCCGGAGCGGAAAGGCGGGCTCACCGGATTCGTCAACGGCGGGTTCGCCTACGGCTCGATCCCGTTCATCGTCATCTTCAACTACTGGTTCACGCCAGCCAACCACAGCATGGTGCTCTACCTGGTCGGCGTCTACATGCTGGTGCTCATGGCCGGCTGCGGCCTGTTCTTCAAGGACCCGCCCATGAACTGGTGGCCGTCCACGGTCGACCCGGTCCGGTGGGCAGCCGATGCGGAAGCCAGGAAAACGCTCAGCAGGAACCCGCCGGCCCGCAGGCAGTTCAGCCCGGCGGAGGCGTACCGCACCCCACAGATATGGATCATGTGGTGCGCGCTCGTCTGCACCTCCAGCGTTTCCTTCTTCGGCATCAACTTCCTGGTGAAGTTCGCCAAAGCCAGCAACTTCGCCCTGTACGTCGCGGTGATGTCGGCGATCCTGCTGGCCCTCGTCAGCGGCACGGGCCGGGCCTTCGTCGGCTGGGTGTCGGACTATTTCGGCCGCAAGCAGACGCTGCTCGCCGTCTGCGTGATCCTCGCGCTCGCCTCGTTCGGGGTCGGCTGGGCGGGCTCGCAGCAGAACGAGGCGCTGTTCATCACCTTCGCAGTCATCTCCGGGTTCGGCGGGGGCGCCTTCTACCCGCTGTTCGCCGCGCTCACACCCGACTACTTCGGTGAGAACTACAACGCCTCGATCTACGGCACGGTCTACTCCGCCAAGCTGGTCGGCGCGGTGGCGGCCGGGCCACTCGCCGCGGCGCTCATCGACGCCAACGGGTACCCGGCCACCTACATCCTGGCCGGCTCGTTCAGCCTGCTGGCCGCGGTGCTCGTGCTGTTCCTGCGCCAGCCCACCGCCGTGCCCTCGGTCATGCAGCCGGCCCTCGCCGGTGGCGGTGAGGTGCCCAAGACGTAGGCGCCAGGCCGCCCGGGCAGCGCCACCCGCCCACGGGAGGAATCACACGGCAGGAATATAGCCAGACCCCACGCATATCCCAGGCTTCCGCTGGGCCAGGTGTGACGGTGACCCCCAAGGCGGCGATGGCATAACCTCTGCTGTGGAAGCAGGGAGCCGGCGCCGGGCCGCGCCGTGCGCCGGAAGGGGGGCCGCATCCTGGACACACCGCACCCGCGGCGGCCGCGACCAGGGACGGAACGGAGCAGCCGGTGATCGAGGGTTACCCGTACGAGCTCCGGCTGCCCGAGGCGCCGTACCGGTTCGAGTGGCAGGGCGAGGCCGCGGTGGACGCCCGCAAGCACGCCACCGACGTCTACGCGGAGGAGCGTTACACGCACGCCGACGGCACCCTGACCGTCATCCGCGAGTACCGCGCGGACGGCACCTTCCACATCATGTCGGACCGGGGCGAGATCGAGCTCATCGACAACGCCCAGCACCCTCACTCCCCCGACCCGGTCAGCGTGGTCCGGCTGCCCTGAACCGGCGTAGCCGGCCGGGGGTCAGGCCGGCGGCCGGTGGTAGGCGGCCCGGGTGCGCTCGGTGTGCATACGGGCGATCGAGGACGCACGCTCGGCGTCGCCTGCCTCGATAGCCTCGACCATGTCCCGGTGCTCGGCGCACGACTCGCGCCCGCGGACCGGGGCCACCTGCCGGTAATACCAGCGCACCCGGCGGCCCACGATCCCGGCCAGCTCGGCCAGCACCGCGTTGCCCGCCAGCCGTGCCAGCTCCGCATGGAACTCGGTGTTCACGGCCACGAAGCGCCCGGTGTCGCCCGCTTCGACCGCCGCCTCCCCCTCGTGGCAGATCAGCCGCAGCCTGGACAGGCTGCCGTCGGTCACCGCGGCGGCCGCCAGCCGGGCGGTCTCGGCCTCGAGCAGCTCGCGCACGTCGAGCAGCTGGTCGACTTCCTCATCGGTGGGCACATGCACGAATGCCCCCTGGTTGGGGCGCAGGTCGACCCAGCCCTCCGCCTCCAGCCGGTGCAGCGCCTCCCGGACCGGCTGGCGGCTCACCCCCAGCTGGCGGGCGAGCTCGGTTTCCACCAGGTGCTGGCCCGGCCGCAGCCTGCCCTCCACCACCAGCTCCACCAGCGCCTCGTACACCGACTGCCGCAACGGCACCGGCCGCTGCACCGGGCGGATCGGCCCGGCCTCGTCTGCTTCCCTGACGTCCACTGTCATGCTGATCTCCCCCCACCTAGATTCAGCATATAGGCTGCTGTATCCAAAATGCTCTGGGGGTCACCCGCTCGTCCCGGGTGGGCCGCCGGGCAGTACTGTGAGGGCTGGCAGGCGGGCCGCCTGGTCACTTCCGTTAAGCATGAGGATGAAGGACGATACCGGCATGACATCGCATGTGCGGGGCGTGATCGCCCGAGGCAAGGGAGAACCGGTCGAAGTCGTGACGGTGCTGGTACCCGACCCCGGGCCGGGCGAGGCGCTGGTGGCGGTCCAGGCGTGCGGCGTCTGCCACACCGACCTGCACTACCGCGAGGGCGGCATCGGAGACGACTTCCCCTACCTGCTCGGGCACGAGGCGGCCGGCGTGGTGGAGGCGGTCGGCGACGGGGTGACCTCCGTCGCCCCGGGCGACTTCGTCATCCTGAACTGGCGTGCCGTGTGCGGGCAGTGCCGGGCATGCCGGCGCGGCCGCCCCTGGTACTGCTTCGCCACCCACAACGCGCAGCAGAAGATGACGCTCGAGGACGGCACGGCCCTGTCCCCCGCGCTGGGCATCGGCGCCTTCGTGGACAAGACCCTGGTCGCCGCCGGCCAGTGCACCAAGGTCGACCCGGCCGTCCCGCCCGAGGTGGCCGGCCTGCTCGGCTGCGGGGTGATGGCGGGCCTCGGCGCGGCGATCAACACCGCCCCCGTCACCCGCGGCGACTCGGTCGCGGTCATCGGCTGCGGCGGGGTCGGCAACGCGGCGATCCTCGGCGCCCAGCTGGCTGGCGCGCGGACGATCATCGGCGTGGACATCGACCCCCGCAAGCTGGAGTGGGCCAGGCAGTTCGGCGCCACCCACGTGATCAACTCCCGGGAGACCGACCCGGTGGGGCGGATCAGGGAACTGACCGGCGGCAACGGCGCCGACGTGGTGATCGAGGCGATCGGCCGGCCGGAGACCTACCTGCAGGCGTTCTACGGCCGCGACCTGGCCGGGACCGTGGTGCTGGTCGGCGTGCCCACCCCGGACATGCGGCTGGAGGCGCCGCTGCTGGACTTCTTCGGCCGCGGCGGCGCGCTCAAGTCCTCCTGGTACGGCGACTGCCTGCCCGAGCGCGA
>DATIXO010000088.1:0-3298 GCA_035518495.1 Streptosporangiaceae bacterium | reverse complement strand
GCGGCCGCGACCTGGGTGAGGATGTCGATGCAGTACGTGTCGTCCTCGACCATCCGCTGCAGGCCGCGTATCTGCCCCTCGATCCGGCGGAGCCGTTTGAGGTAACTGTCCTTGTTCTGCGTGTAGCCGTGCATGCCACCTCCGGCCTCGCGGCGCCTCTACCCTGCTTGCTTAAGTATGGCTGCTGGTGTCCAGTGCATGCTGCCGGCGGGCCGATTGCCCGGATCTCGCCGGGTCGCGCGCCCGCGTGAGCCGTTCGGTATCTTTACCAGCCGCAGGTATTTGATCCCGGACGGCTGCCGCGGCTGTCGCCCGCAGGACCGCCAGTCATCAGCCTTCAGGCGTCAGCCAGGCGGCGGGCCAGAACGTCTGCTGGCATGGCGGGCTCGCTGCGGCCCGTGGGTGAGACGTTGAAGTGGCGCAGGCGGGCGCTGTTCCAGACGACGAAGGCCGACGACAGGGCCATCGCCGCGCCGGCGATCACCGGGTTGAGGAACCCGGAGGCGGCCAGCGGGATGGCGGCGATGTTGTAGCCGAACGCCCAGGAAAGATTCCGCTGGATCGTCCTGAAGGTGCCCCGGGCGAGCTTGATCGCGTCCGCGACGGCATCCAGGTCGTCTGTGAGCAGGATCATGTCTGCCGCGCAGATCGCGACGTCGGTGCCCGAACCGAGGGCCAGCCCGAGGTCGGCGGCGGCCAGGGCGGGAGCGTCGTTGACGCCGTCCCCGACCATCGCCACCGGCCGGCCGTGAGCTTGCAGGCTGGCGATGATGGCGGCCTTGTCCGCGGGCAGGGCCCCCGCGATGACCTCGTCGATCCCGGCGGTGGCCGCCACCGCCCGGGCGGTGGCCTCGTTGTCCCCGGTCAGCAGCACCGGATGCAGCCCGAGCCGGCGCAGCTCGGTGATGGCGCCGGCCGCCGACGGCTTGACGGTGTCAGCCACCGCCACGGCGCCGCGGGCCTCGCCATCCCAGCCCACCAGCACAGCCGTCCGGCCAGCCTGCTCCCACGCGGCGCACTGTTCACCAAGACCGGCGGGGACCTGGAGCCCGCGGTCTCGCAGCAGCCGCGCGCGCCCGACAATAACCTCGTGGCCGTCCACGATCCCGCGCGCGCCGAGGCCGGGCAGCGCCGCGAAGCCGCCGGCCTGCGGCAGCCGGCCGGCGTCCGCCCGCGCGGCCGCGGTGATGGCCGCGGCCACGGCATGCTCGGAGGCCTGCTCGACCGCCCCCGCGTACCGCAGCAGCGCGGCGCGGCCCGTCCCGGCAGCCGGCCACACGCCGGTCACCGACATCTGGCCCGTGGTCACGGTTCCGGTCTTGTCCAACACGACGGTGCCGATGGAGCGGGAGGACTCCAGGGCCTGGTAGCCCTTCATGAAGATGCCCAGCCGCGCGCCGCGCCCGCACGCCACCACAAGGGCCGCCGGAGTCGCCAGCCCCAGCGCGCACGGGCACGCGATGATCAGCACCGCAAGACCGGCGCTGAACGCACGCTCAGGCGAACTCCCGGCCAGCAGCCACCCCGTCAGGGTGAGCGCCGCGAACGCCAGCACAAGCGGGACGAACACGCCGCAGATCCGGTCCGCCAGCCGCTGGACCGCCGCCTTCTCCGCCTGCGCCTGCTCGACCAGCCTGACCAGGTGCGCGAGCTGGGTGTCCTTTCCCACCTTGACCGCGCGGACGACCAGGCGGCCGCTCAGCGCCACCGTCCCGCCGACAACACTGTCGCCCTCCGCCGCCTCCGCGGGCACCGATTCACCGGTCATCATGCTGCGGTCCACCGCCGACTGCCCGAACTCCACCTCACCGTCCGCAGCGATCGTCTCTCCCGGCCGGGCCACGAACCGATCCCCCGGCCGCAGCGCGGCGGCCGGGACCCACCGCTCAACGCCGCCAGGACCGAGCACGCACACATCCTTGGCACCCGCGGACGCCAGCTCACGCATCGCCGCACCGGCCGAACGCCGCGCCCGGGCCTCAAAGAACCGGCCGGCCAGCAAGAACGTGGTCACCGACGCGGCGACCTCAAGGTAGATGCCGCCGCCGGAAGCGTGGATCAGCAGATGCAGCGCGCTGCCGCGCTGCCGGCCCCGATCCAGGAAGAACATGGCGTACGCCGACCACCCGCAGGCCGCGACGACGCCCAGCGACACCAGCGTGTCCATCGAGCATGAGCCATGCCGGGCGTTCTTCAGGGCGCTGCGATGAAAGGGCCACGCGCACCACAGCGCCACCGGCGCCGCCAGGCCGGCCAGCACCCACTGCCAGCCAGCGAACCGGTCTGCGGGGAACAGCGACAGCAGCACCGACAGATCGCTCAGCGGGACGAAGAAGACAAGAGCAACAATCAGCCGGCGCCGCAGATAACCCGCCTGACAGTCGTCCGCGCCTGGGTCCGCATCCGCGCCGCGCGCCGGCCCGGCACGCCCGGCGGCGTAACCCGCCTCCTCGACCGCGCCGATAAGCGCCTGCACGGAAACACTGGCAGGGGCGGTGACGCTTGCCCTCGCCGTCGCGTAACTCACGGTCGCGGCAACGTGGTCGATCCTATTGAGCTTCCTTTCGATCCTGGCGGCACAAGAGGCGCACGTCATCCCCTGCACCGAAAGCTCGATCTCCCGCACATCGGATGACGTCCCATCAGCCCGTGACGCCATGTCACTCACCGGTGACGCCGAAGACATCGGCAACACCCGCCTTCCAGAATCCCCCACGCTGCTCCGCGCCGCAGGCCTCCAACCTAGCCAGTTACGCGGCCACCAGCCGGGCTGCCAGGCGGAGCCGCAACCTTATGACGAGCATGCAGGCCATGGTAACGCCCATCGCGATCTTGCAGCACGCCTGGAGGCGCCGTGGCGAGCCTGCGGACCCGGCCAGATATGCCGCCGGGACCCGGGCCGGAGCAGGCCAGCGGCGCCGCGGCCGACCGGGGCGATCCAGCCGGGCTCCCCCGCGGCGGTGCCCGCGACCGCCAGCCCGGGGCTACGGCAGGCCAGCACGGCAGCGGCAGGTCTAAAGTGACGTGACAGAAGCCTGGCGTTACGGATCGGGCCACGCGCCCGGCCAAGCTGGCACCAATCGTGCGAGGTGCATCTTGGTGGCCTGGAGCCGCTGCCGTCAGCCCATCAGGGGCCGCCCGGGCCATCAGCCGGGCGTCTGGCCCGCGGGCCGCGCGCGGAAGGCAGTGGCCGCGTTCCTTGCCTGCGCCGCCTGCGGGTGCGTCGCGGCCTGCGGCGCCAGCGCGGCAGCGGCGGGCGGCCCGGCGTATGAGGTACGGGCCAGCGCCGTGCGCGGCC
>DATIXO010000087.1:0-5948 GCA_035518495.1 Streptosporangiaceae bacterium | reverse complement strand
CTGATGCTGCCACCGCCCGCTGCACCTCGAGCCGTTCCGGCATGCGCCGATTGTCGCACCCCGCCAAGACGCTGCCGGCAACCCCGCCGACCTCAACCGTGCGCAAGTAACCGTCTGCGCGGCACTGTCGGCAGACCGGTGCTGGCCTGTGTCCCCACGGGCCTTAGCGCGGGCTGGCGGGCGGCCCCGCGCATCCACCCGCTCGGCTCTCCGGGTTCTTACCGCACTGTTTGCGCGGGCGCTGGGCGCTGGGCGTCGCGGAAGACCAGCCAGCGCATGGCGGCGTACATGTACAGGGCCTCGCATGCGCCAGCGGCGATCCGGGCGAGCCGGTAGTCCAGGCCGAGGGCGGTCAGGCCGTCGCCGACGCCGAGGATCCAGGCCAGATAGTTAACGATGACGACGGCCGCATACACGGCGACCTGCGGGCCGACGGCCCCATGAGAGCGGAAGTTCAAAGCACGGTTGAGCAGGTAGCTCAGCCCGGATGCAGTGAGGTAGGCCACGGTGATGCTCATCGGCAGCGGCCAGCGCAGCCCGCTGTGCAGCGTGGCCAGCAATCCGAGATCGACGGCGAAGGTGCCGCTGTTGATGACCGCGAACCCAAGCAGGCTCGGGGGCACGATGCCGGCCAGGCCGAACGGGAGCCTGCCCACCATCGCGGCCATGGCGGCGGTGAACCGCTCCCCACGGGCGGCACTGCGCTGCGCAAGCGCCGGTCCCGCCCGCCACATGGGCACCAGCTTTGCACCCCTAGGTGACCGGGAGCCGGCCTACCGCGGCCAGGTCGGCAAACGAACGCCGGCATCTAGGCATGGCGTCGGCGGCCATCTGCTGCGGCGTGTGATCGCCGCCTTCCCAGAGGCCAAGAACCGCGTGCCCCAGCTACGGATGATCGTGGTGGCCGGTCCGAGGATCGACCCTGGCAGCCTGCCAGCCCATGACGGGCTGGAAATCCGGCCTACGTCCACGAGCTCCACCGCCACCTGGCCGCCTGCGATCTCGCGGTCATGGGGCGGGCTGACCAGCGCCGCCACTACGGCGAGAGCGGTGCTCCACGCCCACCGCACCTTGCGATGGCAGGGCTCGGCTGGCCTGGCGCTGGCGGTCCGGAATCCGGTTGCTATGCATTTCTGAGGAAGGGGATGCGCGACTGGAGTGTCCGGCCCTGCTCCAGGCACCCAGATTGGCGGAACGTGGGCCAGTTCTTACCAGCTTCCGGGAACGGCAGGGGAGCGGGCCGGGACCCCGCGCGAAATCACGCCGGCATGTACCTCTCGAACCAGGTCACGAGCCGGGTCAGGTAATCAGTGACGGCCGGGAACCCCCTGACGCCGTGTCCTTCCCCGGGGTAGATCACCAGTTCCGAGTCGACGCCATGACTGATCAGTGCCTGGTAGAACTCCCTGGCCTGGCCGGCCGGCGTGCACCGGTCCTTCGCGCCCGCCGTGAGCAGGGTTGGCGTCCTGGCCCTGCTCGCGTGCATAACCGGACTGCGTGTGTGCACCTGGCTGCCGCTTTCCTCGGGATCGGCGTCGCCCAGGAACCACAGTCCCCAGCGGGGGATGTTGGTCGTGAACGTGAAGCTGTACCACTCAGTCACCGGCGAGCCGGCCACGGCGGCCTTGAACCTCTGGTCCTGGGTCACCAGCCAAGCCGACATGAACCCGCCGTAGCTGACGCCCATCGTGCCGATCCGCGCCGGATCGGCGATCCCGCGCTCGATCATTGCGTCGATTCCGGACAGGTAGTCGTGGGTGTCCGCGCCGCCCATGTCGCCGACGACCGCGGCGGCGAACTCCTGACCCCGCCCGGAGCTACCGCGCGGGTTCGGGAGCAGGGCGGCATATCCGCGGGAGACCAGCAGGGGCACAGCGTAGTCACCCATCGTCCAGCTCCGCTGGTAGGCCCAGATCGGCCCGCCATGCACGTGCAAGACCAGCGGGAACGGCCCGGTCCCGGGAGGCGTGCACAGGATTCCTTCGATCGCTGTCCCGTCGGGTGCGCTCCAGCTGACGTTCGTCGCCGAGCCCGCGACCGAGCGGATGTAGTCGGTGCCGGCATGGGCCAGAGCGGCCAGCACCTGGTCGGTGCCCGCGCCGATGATCGCGATCTGCTGCGGAGTGTCGTAATCGTCCCGGACCACGACGACCCGGCCGTCGGATGTGAAGGCGCCGGCCGGGTAGAACCAGCTCGCCCACGACTGCGCGGACGCGACTAGTTCCTTGGCGGTGATCTTCTCCGGCAGGGGTCCCTCCCCGGCGTCGGCGATCCCGGCCACGCTGTCCAGATGGCGCTGGCCGACGTAGCCGAGCCGCGTTCCGTCGATCCACTGGACCGCGGTGACATCTGCCCCGGCGGTGCCGACGGCGCACCTGGTGCCGGTCACCAGGTCCAGCAGGATCAGGTCGCCCGCCACGATCCACCGGTCGCTGCACACGGCCTCCACCACGGCGGCCCGCCTGCCGTCGGACGTCCCGGCAGGCAGCCCGAGCTGGACGTCACTGCGGAGCAGCTCGGTCATCTCACCCGTGGAGATGTCGAGCCGGCTGAGCACAGCGGAGTACCAGTCGTCCTCGCTGGGCTGCTCGCTGGTGATTGCCAGCACATGCCCGGAGCCGGACCAGGCCGCCTCCCAGACGTTCAGCCCGTCGGGCGAGACCCTGGCGAGCTCGCCGGAGGCCGGGGTGTAGAGCCACAGGCCGCGCCAGGCATCCTCCGGCGTCCCGGTCTCGACCTCCGGGTACCAGGACGGTAGCCCGGACTCGCCCGAGCCGGCCGTTCCCGATCCCTGCGCGTCAGCCATCTCCGCCCCGAGCCCGGCGACCCCCAGCAGGATCCGGGTGCCGTCCGGTGACCACGCGAGATACTCGACCGTGCCGGGGACCGTAGGCGCTGGCCGGGCTTCGCCGAGCTGCCCGTCGGCCAGCAGGTAGAGCTGGAACACCTCAGCCTTGGCCCGGTCGGACAGGAAGGCCAGGGATGACCCGTCCGGTGCGAGCCTGGCGGCCTTGGCTGACCCGCCAGCGGAGGTCAGCGCGTGCAGCGCGCCGTCCCGGACCTCGTACAGGGCGGTGCGTGGCAGCCCGTCGAGCTCGTCATACACCGATCCGGTCACCACGATGTGGCTGGCGTCGGCCGTCGTGACGAGATCGGTGACATGGTGCGGCCTGCCGAAAGCCGGCTCGTGCAGCCGCCGGAGATGCTCGGCGACCGCGGCGTACTCAGGGGATTCCCGCAGGTCTTTGCGCATAGTCCGGGATGATCTCATGCGTTATGCGGTACCGCTATCAGCCAGGTGCCCCTTGCTCTGCCAGCCGCCAAGGCCGCCCGCCGGTGTAACCCGGCGTAGCCAATGTCCGCGCCTGGTCTGGACTGCCGATGGCAGGCCCAGCTCAGCCGGGTGTGAGTGGCTGCGATGGCCTGCACTAGCATCACCAGATGAGTGACCAGCTGTTCGTTCCCATCGATTTCGCGGTGCCTGATGGGCTCACGGACGGGGAATTCCGCCTGGAGCCGCTCGGGCCGCAGCACAACGCCGCGGACTATGCCGCCTGGACCGCCAGTATCGACCACATCGGGGCAACGCCGGGGTTCGCCGGGTGGGGCTGGCCGCACGAGATGTCCCAGGCGGATAACCTCCGCGACCTCCAGCGCCACGCGCAGGACTTCGCCGAGCGCCGCGGGTTCACCTACACCGTGCTCAGCACTGGCACTGGCGACGTTATCGGCTGTGTCTACATCTACCCGCCCCGCGCAGACGGCCCGGGCGGCACCGGGGCCGGGCGGTACGCGGTCGTCCGTTCCTGGGTCCGCGCGGACCGCGCCGCGCTCGACCCCGTCCTTTACCACGTGGTTCTCGCATGGCTGGAGCGCGACTGGCCATTCCACTTGATCGATTACGCGCCACGGACATGACCTGCTCTCCATACCGTGGGAACTGCCTTAGGGCCGGCGATGCGCCAGAACTTCCGTCTCTGGACGGCCCGCATCGCGCAAACCCCCGACCTCGCCCTCGCGCCGAGCGAACGCCTCTTTGTGTCAAGGGGGTTTGGCGCGGTTTCCTGGCGGCGGCCTTCGCGGTGCGGGTACGGCCCCGGGGTCGTAGTGCGGAGCCAGGTCCGGGAGTGGCTTGGCCGAAGAGCCGGTGTCTGGGGTGTGCTGGACGCGGCCTGGGATGTCTGGCCGGGTGGAAGCCTGCCATGGTGTGAGCTTGCGCCGTTGCCCGGAGCCGCCGGGCGCTGGGCTCATGCCACGGGCCGGGGTTTGTCCGTGCCAGGGTCGCGGTGGCGGCCATGGGCATCGGGCAGGATGGGCTCATGGCGGGTTCGGGTGGTTCAGCCGTGCTGCCGATCATCGATGTGGGCCCGCTGGCTGGCCGCTCGTCGGCTGCGGCGCGGGCGGGTGTGGCCGGGCAGATCCAGGCGGCCTGCCGCGAGCGCGGCTTTTTCTACGTGACCGGCCATGGCGTGTCGGCCGGGCTGCTG
Source organism: Streptosporangiaceae bacterium (assembly GCA_035518495.1). Taxonomy (GTDB): domain Bacteria; phylum Actinomycetota; class Actinomycetes; order Streptosporangiales; family Streptosporangiaceae; genus UBA9676. The sequence goes on along the minus strand of DATIXO010000087.1, from coordinate 1,461 downwards.
GACCAGCTGGCCGATGCGAGCGGCGAGTTCTTCGCCCTGCCGCTGGCGGACAAGCTCGAGATCGCCATGGAGCATGGCGGGCGGGCCTGGCGCGGCTTCTTCCCGGTGGGCGCCGAGCTCACCTCCGGGCGGCCGGACCTGAAGGAGGGCCTGTATTTCGGTGCTGAGCTGCCCGCCGATGACCCGCGCGTGGTGGCCGGGGTCCCGCTGCACGGCCGCAACCTGTTCCCGCGGCAGGTCCCCCGGCTGCGTCCGCTGGTGCTGTCCTACCTTGACGCGCTGACCAGCCTGGGCCAGGCCGTGCTGGCCGGGGTGGCGCTGAGCCTGGGCCTGGACGCGGGGTACTTCGCCACCGGGTACACCGCGGAGCCGACCATCTTGTTCCGGATCTTTCACTACCCGCCGTCACCGCCGCGGACCCAGGACTGGGGGGTCGGTGAGCACACCGACTACGGGCTGCTAACCCTGCTCGCCCAAGACGATAGCGGCGGGCTGCAGATCGCCGCGCCCGAGGGCTGGATCGATGCCCCGCCCATCCCCGGCACGCTGGTCTGCAACATCGGCGACATGCTCGACCGCCTGACGGGCGGCTGGTACCGGTCGACGCCGCACCGGGTCCGCAACCTCAGCGGCCACGGCCGGCTCTCCTTCCCGTTCTTCCTGGACCCAGGGTTCGCCGCCGAGGTGCCGCCGCTGCCTGACCGAGCCGCCGCCGGAGACGACGGGCGGCGACGCTGGGACGGCCAGGACCTGCGGGCCTTCACCGGCACCTACGGCGACTACCTCCTCGGCAAGGTCTCCAAGGTCTTCCCCCAGCTCCGCCGCGACGTCCTGGAATAGGTGAGCCGGGATCGCCAAGCCCGGGCGAGGATGGGACAGTGCGGGTGCGGGACCTGAGCCGGGCGAGCCCGTGCTCGGCCTGCTCGACCACGGCAGCAGGGTGAGCCTGGATCTGACATTTGTCACCGGGAACCTGTTAGCCGCGGCACTACAGGCACGACGGTGAGGTGCGACACCCTCATGCCATGGTTACTGAAGCTGGTCCCGAAGGCGGGATCGTCCTCTCTCAGTTGTCCAAGTCCTACGGTCCTGTGCGCGCTGTCCGGTCGCTCGACCTGACCATAGCTCCGGGCGAGACGGTCGCGCTGCTCGGCCCGAACGGCGCGGGCAAGACCACGACCATCGACATGATGCTCGGCCTCACCCGGCCGGACCACGGGACCATCTCGGTCTTCGGTGTCCCGCCGACCAAGGCGGTGCAGGCAGGCTGGGTCGGCGGCATGCTGCAGACCGGGTCGCCGCTTGACCATCTCAGGGTGCGCGAGCTTATCGCTCTGACGGCGTCGTATTACCCCGCGCCGCTTGGCGTCGACGGCGTACTCAGGCTGACCGGCGCCGACGCGTTTGCCGGGCAGTGGACCACGAAGCTGTCCGGTGGCCAGGCCCAGCGGGTCAGGTTCG
>DATIXO010000086.1:0-3978 GCA_035518495.1 Streptosporangiaceae bacterium | reverse complement strand
CATTATGCCGACCTCCGGATTATGCCGACGTGGCCGGTGAAGCTGCTGGTGGGGGCGGTGCTGGCGGCGTGAAGGTCGGCATAATCAGAGCGCTTCGAGCCAGGCGATGAGGTTGTCGGGGGGCTGGTATCGGCCTGCTCGCCCGTTCGGCGGTTTGGTTCTGGCTAGCGCCTGCTCCTTCAGTTTGAGGTCGGCGTGCAGGTAGATCTGCGTGGTGTCGACGCTGACGTGCCCGAGCCAGAGTGCGATCACGCTGGTGTCGACCCCGGCGTGCAGCAGCCGCATCGCGGTGGTGTGTCGCAGGACGTGTGCGGTAACGGTCTTGCCGTGCAGTGAGGGGCAGTCGGCGGCGGCCCGCTCGGTGTAGTGGGCGAGGCGGTGTTCGACCGCGTCGCGGCTGAGCTTGGTGCCACGGCGGGCCGGGAACAGCGGCATGTCCTGGCCGCGGTCATGTTCGCTGAGCCAGTCCCGCAGCGCGGCGATCGTGCCGCTGGTCAGTGGGGTGATCCGGTCTTTGCGTCCTTTGCCGTGGCAGGCGACGTGTGCGCCGGCGCCGAGGTGCACGTCAGCGCGGGTGAGTCCGGTCAGTTCGGAGATCCGCAGGCCGGTCTGGACGGCGAGCAGCAGCAGCGCGTGGTCGCGCCGGCCGGTCCAGGTCGACTGGTCGCAGGCGGTGAGCAGCGCGTCGACCTCGGGTTCGGTGAGGTAGGTGATCAGCGCCCGGTCGAAGCGTTTGGGTGGGATGGCCAGTACCCGGGCGATGCTCTGGGCGTGTTCGGGGTGGGCCAGCGCCGCGAACCGGAACAGCGAGTGGATCGCGGCCAGCCGTGCGTTGCGGGTGCGGACGCTGTTGCCGCGCTCGCGCTCGAGGTGGTCGAGGAAACCGGCGATCAGCGGCGCGTCGAGGTCGGCGAGATCCAAGGCCGAGGGGGCCAAGCTGGTCTGGCCGCTGGCGTAACTGAGCAGCAGTCGCAGGGTGTCGCGGTAGGCGGCAATGGTGTGGCTGCTGGCGTGGCGCTGCCGGATGAGCCGGTCGGTAAAGAATGCCTGCAGAGTGGGGGCAAGCGCGCTCATCGCCGGGCCGCCGATCGGTGGGACAGATGCTGTTCGAGCCGTTGCCCGGCGACGGCCATCAGCTCAGGTGAGGCAGACAGATACCAGTAGGTGCTGCCCGGGTGCACGTGGCCCAGCCAGGTGGACAGCAGCGTCAGCCGGGCCTGCCCGTCCTGGCCGACGGCGTAGGCGTCGAGCATCGCCTTGACCGCGAAAGAGTGCCGCAGGTCGTGGATGCGGGGCCGGCACGACGCTGATCGCGGCGTCAGACCCGCCAGATGGACGAGCCGGCGAAATGCGTTATGAACGTTGCAGTAGAGCAGCCGGGTTCCGGCCAGGGAGACGAAGAACGCCGCCGTCCCGGCCGCTGGGGCGGACCGGTCTCGCAGCCGCTGGTAGCGGCGCAGCGCGGTGACGGTGGTGGGGTGCAGGGTGAGCTCGCGTGCCTTGCCGAACTTGCCGTGCCGCACCACGAGCCGCCCGGAGGCGAGGTCAACGTCGCCGCAGTTCAGCGCGATCGCTTCCCCCACCCGGATTCCGGTGACGGCCAGTAGCCCGATCAAGGTGGCGAAGGTGGCTTGCCGCAGCGGGGTGCGGAGCGCGCAGGTGGCTGCGATCAGCGCGGCGATGTCGGCGTCGGAATACAAGTACGGGCTGGCCCGAAGCGGTCGCTGCGGCAACAGGTCCGCGGCGGGTATCTCATGCACCGGGTCGATCGCGTGCAGGTAGGCGGCAAAGCCGCGCACCGCCGACAGCCGGTAGGCCCACCAGTTCGAGCCGCCGTTGGCTGGCAGCCGCGCCCAGTCCAACGCCACCGCCACCGTGACCCTGGACGTGCCGGCCCGGTCGAGGTGGTCGAGGAACTGGTTGAGCAGCTTCTCCGGGCGGGCCAGCCGGTAGCCCAACGCGCGGCGCAGCGCCAGATAGCCGGCCAGCTGGTCGCGCAGTGTCCCGGTCACGACCCACCACCGGTCACACCCGGTGGCCAGGGCCGGGCCAGCACGGCCAGCGCGTCGCGGTCGACCTTGGCGTAGATCGCCGTCGTCAACGGCGAGCGGTGCCGCAGCACCTGACCGACCTCGGGCAGCGGGCTGCCGGCGCGCAGCATCGCGGTCGCTGCGGTATGCCGCAGCCGGTGCGCGTGCATCTTGGGAAGCCCGGCCCGCTGCGCGGCGCCGAAGACGACCATCGTCACCCCGCCGGCCGTCAGCGCCCGGTGCGGGGCGTGCACCCGGACGAACACACTGCGCCCCTCGGCGGTGCCAGGCCGCCCGCGCCGCAGGTAGGCCGCGATCGCCGCGCCCACGTCGGCCGGCAGCGGCAGCCGCTCGGCGCGGTTGCCCTTGCCCACGATCGCGACCTCGCCGTGACGCCAGTCGATGTCACCCAGCCCGAGGTGGGCAACCTCACCAGCCCGCAGCCCCAGCCGGGCCAGCAGCAGCATGATCGCGTAGTCACGCCGGCCGGTGGCCGTGCGCCGGTCACAGGCAGCCAGCAGCCGGCGCAGCTGGCCCGGCTCAAGGCCCTTCGGCAACGCGGACAGCCGCCAGCCCGCCACCGACGGCACCGCGCCGGCCAATGACACCGGAGTCGCGCCGGTGACATGCAGCCAGCCCAGCAGCGACCGCAACGAGCAGACGATCAGCTTCGCCGACCCAACCGCCCGCCCAGGGCATGCGCCCAGCACGAACCCGGTGACATCGGCCGCGGTCAAGCTGGCGAAATCGAGCACCCCACCGTGCAGACGGGTGGCGGCGAACGGCCGGACGAAGTCCACGTAACCGCGTGCCGTCCCCGACGTCAGGCCGCGCTCACCGATCAAGTAATCGCGGTAACGGCCGCGCAATTCCTCCACCGGGCCCGGCGGAACCACCTGCGGGACCGGCAGCACACCCAGCGGCGCGAGGAATTCCAGCAGCGGCCGCAGCGCCCTCACCGACCGGTACTCCACATAGCCCGCCGAGCGTCGCTCAGCCAGATAACGCTCGATCAGCGGGGCGTCCAACCCGTCCAACCCGACGCCCCCAGCGCTCATCCAGCGATCCAGATGCGCGATGAAACACACCTGCTGCCCGGCCGAGGACCGCGAATAGCCCCGCCGCAGCAACTCCTCGGCGAACCCAGCGGCGTGCGGCTCCAGCGGCCCGCGCACGAACGACCGCAACACCTTGACCATGACGCCCTCCTCTCCACGATGGGAAAGGCAAGCGTCGATCAGCTCACCGGATTATGCCGACCTTCACGCCGCCAGCACCGCCCCCACCAGCAGCTTCACCGGCCACGTCGGCATAATCCGGAGGTCGGCATAATGCTGTTGACAGCGCTGGATGAGCGGCTGGTCGAACACGTCCTGGACCGCCCGGGACAGTGCCTTGGCGCCGTCGAGCACGGCCAGGATTGGCTTGGTGACGTCCAGGCCGCGCTCGCGCAGCCCGGTGATCAGGCCGGTGGCGAGGGTGGCGTTCTCGGTGGAGCCCTCCTCCACGGCAAGGGGGTGCTTGGTCCCGTCGATGCCGATGCCCAGCGCCACGACGCAGGTGTGCTCGCCGAAGTGCACCCCATCGACCATGAACGCGACCAGGTCCAGGTCATCGAGCCGCCGGGTCATCAACTCCGCCAGCGCGGTCTCGGTGGCGGCCACGAACCGGCGCGACACAGCCGACTTCGACGTGGCCGCGGCCGCCTCTTCCACCGCCTGCCCGGCGGGCTCCAGCCCAGCGGGGTAGCGCCGCGACGACAGCCCGGCCAGCATCTTCTCCATCGCCAGCCGGGACAGGATCTCGGTCGAGGAGAACAGGTCATACGACGGCAGGTGCAGCTCGCCGGATCCGTCGGCGGCCCGCACCCGCGGCCGGGACACCGCCACCCGGCGCCCGCCCAGGGTGACCGACCCGGCCTCGCTGCCATGCCGGTACCCGGCTCGCT
>DATIXO010000085.1:0-6819 GCA_035518495.1 Streptosporangiaceae bacterium | reverse complement strand
CCGGCCGCCAGGCTGATCAGCCCCAGCAGCAGATGCCCGATGACAGGCCCGGCGGTGCGGCTGCTGAACGCCCGCACGGCCTCCAGCCCCGCGTCGAAGAAGGCATAGACCGCGAACAGCAGGACCAGCGCGTAAACCGTCACGCCTGGCCAGGCGATGGCGATGATCCCGACGATGACGGCGAGAATGCCGAGCAGGATCAGTGAGGTGGATGTTGACTTGAACATGAAAGGCATTCCCTTCCGCTTGGCCCAGGCGCACCGCGGCATCTTCGAGACCCGCGGTGCCCGTCGCTACCAGGAGACGCCAGGGCAGCCAACGCCGGCCAACACCCGCTGCCTATAGGCATATAGCCGCCGGCTTCCCGGGAGCCTTCAGCTGATGGCATCGAGGGAATTGGCTTCGGGCCGTAGTCAGGGCGCAACCGGCAATGAAGGCAGGCGAGCGCACCGGGTACCAGCGGGAGCCAATAGTTCACCAGCCGGTCGCCGAGTACGGCAAGGACGGATGTGGCCCGGGGGGTGCCAAAGCCGATGGTAATAGCTATCAGCACCACCTCGATCACTCCCAGGCCGCTTGTCTGCTGTTGCTGCCGCCCGGCGGCCCGGCCCAAGGCGCGTACCGGCGGTCAGCCGGTGACGGTCAGGAGGTCGCGCACGTCGTAGACGCCGCTGACCATCCAGGCGGCGTCGACCACCGCATCATGCTCGGCCCAGTTCCGGACGTGGCCGTGGAGGGTCACCGTGTTCCCGCTGGTGTCCGTGGTGACGTCGCTGTCGTCTGCGAGCAGGGCGTACCGGTCCAGCGCGTCCTGCACGAGGACGTCAACGTCGAGGGGATCGGCGTCGTAGGCGATCTCGATGTCGTCGCTGACGTTGCGGAGACCGATCAGCCCAGCGACGGCCCGTTCGGCGGCGGAGCGCTGTGAGCCGGACTTCACGGTACCGGTCAGGGTCAGGTTGCCGTCGTGCGCGGCCGCCTCAATACCGTCCCGCACTGTGACATTCGACGCGAGCGCGTTGTTTGCCGCGGTGGTCAGCAGCGCGTCATCGCGGTAGTCGCCGGGAGGCAGTACCACCTCGAGGTGGTTGTACACATTCTTCACGCCGGCGACGCGCTGCGCGGCGGTGGCCGCCTGCAGGTACTGCGGGTAACTGGCCACGGTACCGTTGAGCGCCACATCCCCGTTGATGTTCCTGACGGTGATATGCGTGGCGTCAATCAGGGGATCGAAGGAGAGTTCCTTTACGACCGCGTCGCGGATGTCCTTGGTCGTGCCCATGTACATGATCCTCTCTATGACCGGCGGGACGTCGGATACGCCGCTCCAGAGCCAGTCCATCGGCTCCTCTCGTGCAGGCACAGGCGATGGTGGCTCTGGTGATATTGGCCCGCGCTATAGGAGCACGCGGCCGAAGACGCATGCCGTCGCCTTGCGCATCACATCCAAGGGGCGGCAGGACCTCCGCGGCCAACCGGTCAGCCCTTCGGGCCGACGCCACTGACATCCGCTGCGGCATATGGCCACCCCGGGCCTATAGGGCAGGTCAATACCAGGACAGGTGCCATCACCTTGGCAACCGCCGCGGCGCGCAGTGCACTGGAAGCCAGCACGGCCCGCCGCATGACCGGGCAAAGGAGGTACCAGCCATGAGCGCAAGGGAATCATCGGCCAACCGCCTAGAGCAGCGCCAAGCGAACCGGGGGGCATCGGCCAGCAGAGGCCTGGCCCGCGCCTGGCCGATGAATGCCATGGATCGCTGCGACCGCTGTAGTGCCCAGGCTTACGTCCGGGTCCTGCTCCACAGTAGCCAGGAACTGCTGTTCTGCGCGCATCACTATCGGCAGCACGCGCCCGCGCTGGCCAAATCCGCCATTGCTATTCAGGACGAAACGCAGCGGCTCGTGCGATGTGAATGGCTCGGCTCGAGCAGCTGAGGGCAACGCCGAAGTCTGCCGACGGCATGAGGTGACGTCATGAGAGGTGCAGCCCGCCGGGCGGGCCTCCGGCTGCTGCGTCTGGGGCGGCTGCTTATTGGCCGGAACCAGCTGCGGCGGCCCTGTGACCGCATCGAGGGGGCGGTCGTGGTGTCCCTGTCGGCGGCCTTCCTCACCGCCTCTGTCGGGGCGGTGCTCTTCGCCGGGCACCTCTACCAGTCCGAGCGGGCGGTGGCGGCACGCCTGCGGCCGGCGGTCGCGGTACTGTCCCAGCCCGGGCCGGTTGCCGTCACCTCGACAGCCGCGGTGCGGGCCACTTGGCGGCTGCCTAACGGAACCGATCGGTCCGGCACCCTCACCACCGCCGCCGCCCCCGCCATCTACCGCGCGCCAGCCGGAGCCTCCATACAGGTGTGGCTGGACCGCTCCGGAGAACCACTGGCTGCCCCGCCCAGCGCGTTCAACATGATCTTCAATGTGCTGTTCGACGGCATCACCGCCACTGCAGGTACCGCAGCGGCGCTCATCCTTTGTTACCTGCTGTGCCGGATGGCTCTTGACCGGCGTCGTCTCGCCAGGTGGGAGTCGGCCTGGACGGCCGTCGGCCCGCGGTGGACGAGCCGCCGGTGAACCATCGCGCGCTTCGGCGGCCCCAGGGTCGATCGAGGCGAACAGCAGCGGCCGGTACCAGGTACCTATGACGGCCACCACGATCAGGCCGATGACGAGCAGGACGATCAGCTGGTCGCCGGAGACCCCGAAGATGTTGCCGAAGAGGATGCTCGTCGCGCGGTGGCAAAGCCGTGGTAGAAGCTGAGCAGCAGGACACCGATGCCCATCTCGAACGCCAGGATGACCCCGATCGCTGAGTCACGCTCGCGCTGCCGGCTGCCGAGCAGGGCGATGAGCCCGGCGCGCTCACGTACCTGCTGCCGATCCCCGTCGGCGGCATCACTTATGTGATCTGGCGGCGAAAGAAGAGCTGGCTCAAGCCTCGTGGCACCGGACCTCAATCCAGCGTGTAAGCGGAGGTTCTTCCGGGCGTGCCGACACGAGAGGCGCCGCCGGCTACCCCAGAGTCGCCCGGCTGAGATCGACCTGGAACAGCGGTCCGGCGCCAGCGATGATAGCGGGGAGCAGGCCGGCAGCTTGGGGCAGCAGCTGGCCGGTGTAGAAACGGGCGGTGCCGATCTTCTCTTGGAGGAAGGCCGCGTCGGAGCCGCCTGCGCTGGGCAGCAGCCGGGATGCGGCAAGCGCTGACCGGGCCAGCAGCCAGCCACCGATGACCAGGCCGGACAGCCGCAGGTAGGGCGTCGCCCCGGCCAGGGCGTCGTTGGGCTCGGCCAGGCCGTGGGACATGATCCAGTCGGTCGCTTCCCGTAGCGCGCTCACCCCATTGGCCAGCGCCGCCCGCACCGCGGCTAGCTCCGCGCCGGCGGCCGCGAGCTCGCCATCCAGCGCTTCCATCTGGGCCAGAAGGTCTCGTACCGCTCCGCCGCCACGCATCGGCACCTTGCGGATGACCAGGTCGATGGCCTGGATGCCGTTGGTGCCCTCGTAGATCGGGGCGATCCGGCTGTCCCGCAGGTACTGGGCCACGCCGGTCTCCTCGACATAGCCCATGCCGCCGTGGACCTGCAGGCCGATCGAGGTCAGCTCGACGCCGAGGTCGGTGGACCAGGCGTTGGAGATCGGCGTCAGCAGGTCGGCCAGCTCCCGGCGTGCCTCCCGCTCGGCCGGGTCGTGGTGGTGCCGGGCCAGGTCAATCGACACCGCGTTGGTGTACAGCAAGGCGCGCATGGCCTCGATGTAGGCCTTCATGGTCAGCAGCATGCGCCGCACGTCAGGGTGCTCGACGATGGGCGACGGCTCACCCGCCGGGGCGCCGATGGCCCGGCCCTGCCGACGTTCCTGCGCGTAGCGCAAGGCGTCCTGGTAGGCACGCCCGGCGATGGAAAGGCCCTGGACGCCGACCGAAAGCCGGGCGTTGTTCATCATGGTGAACATGTAGCGCATGCCCTGGTTGGCCTTGCCGACCAGATAGCCCGTTGCCCCGCCGGCATCGCCGTAGGACATGACGCACGTGGGGCTGGCGTGAATTCCGAGCTTGTGCTCGATCGACACGCACCGCAGGTCGTTGCGGGCCCCGAGCGACCCGTCGTCATTGATGAGGTACTTGGGCACGATGAAGCACGAGATGCCCTTTGTCCCTGGGGGTGCGCCGGGAACCCGGGCCAGGACCAGGTGAATGATGTTGCCGGCCAGGTCATGCTCGCCGAAGGTGATGAAGATCTTCTGGCCGGTGATGCGCCAGCTGCCATCGCCGGCCGGCACCGCCTTGGTGCGCACCGCGCCAAGGTCGGAACCGGCCTGCGGCTCGGTCAGGTTCATGGTGCCGGTCCACTCGCCGCTCACCATCTTCTCCAGGAAGATGGCCTGCTGCCCGGGGCTGGCGTGCTGGAGCAGCATGTCGATGGCGCCCTGGGTCAGCAGCGGGCAAAGGGAGAACGCCAAATTGGCCGAGGCCGCCATCTCCTGCATCACGACCGTAACCAGCCACGGGAACCCGCCGCCGCCGAACTCAGGCGGGAACGGCACCGCGCCCCAGCCGGCCTCGGCGTACAGCCGGTACGCCTCCTTGAACCCGGGCGGGGTGGCGACCTTGCCATCGCCGTCAAGAGCGCAGCCGACGGTGTCACCGACCCGGTTGAGCGGGCCCAGAACGCCGGCCATGAAGCGGCCGCTCTCCTCGATCACCCCCAACACGGTGTCAGGGTCGGCCTGGCCGAAGGCCTCCAGCTTGGACAAGCCGGGAAGATCGACCAGCTGCTCCAGAACGAACCTGATGTCACGAAGCGGCGGGACGTAGTCAGCCATAGGTTCAGCGTAAGCCCCGCAACGCGGGAAGCATGGGCCGCCAGCGGGTCGAGGTAGTCACCGAAAGCGCTGGTCCAGACCTGGATCACTGTGCAGCACGATCAACGGGACCCACCGGCCGGGGCCTCGCCCGTCAGCAACGAGCTTCGTCCGGTCGGCCCTGCCCGAAGGCCTTCGCATGGCTGAGCACGCCAGAATGTCAGCCGCCCAGGCCCGGACCCGATGTGCCCTGGCGAGATCGGTGTGCTCCAGCATGTGGTTGCGGACAGCCGCGGGCAATTCCGAGACAGATAGGCCAGGGCTGCCTGATAGGAGCACCCTGGCCCGCGGGCCACCACCGCCAGGTGGCGGATCAAGAAGGCAGGTAGAGGCGCAGCCCTGCGGGCATGTGCCTGTCGTGAGCGATGGTGCCCCTGAAGACCCCGTTGATGTAATCGCTCACGTTTTTCGGGTACGCCGCTCCCGGTGAATGCTCCGCAGTCAGCCGCAGGATCGTCGATGGCGCTGTATGACTGTGAGCGGCCAGCTCGGCCAGGCTCATGTCCCCACCTGTGGTGTGCTCGATCACGGTTCCTCCTCTCCCGCTCCGGGACCTTCCCGGGGCGCCACTACCCGTAACCATCGGCAGTGGCCTCGTTCATGTCCACTGACTGCCAGACGGGCAGCCGGACTGGCGGGCACGACAGCGCATCCGCCGGCGAGGTTGTCGTGCACGGGCCGAACATCATGCGCGGCTACCGGTGCCGGCTGGACGAGACGGCCGGCTGGCGGCATGCCGGCGATGCCGGTTTGACGTCGGCATGGAAGAGCTGGCGGGCGGCGGTGCTAGAGGTGTCCGGGCGCTCTGCCGGCCTCGGTGGAGGATCCGTCTTGAGGAGGAGCAAGCTTGTCAGCGCCCATGCCTTCCAGGTACCGGTGAATCTCACTGAGCTTGCCGTGGATAGCGGCCCGGCGCTCCTTGTGCTCAGCATGCAGGCGGTGGATTAGCTCATGGGCCGGTTTCTTGCCCGCGTAGTCGGGGTGGTGGCGGTAACAGAGCATGAACTGGCCGCCTGCGGCAGATGCGTGCCGATCCGCCAGCAGCCGGGCGCGCCTGCCAGAGCCGGGGCCAGGGGCTTGGCAGGCGCTGGGTGGGCGCCTGTCACGGCGAGCCGGGGCGCCCACGTCCATGTGCCGGCTCAGGCCGCGGCCTTGCCGAGGGCGGTGTGCAGGGTCTGGCCGGTCTGGCGCAGCTGGGCGCCGATCACGATCTGCGAGATGCCGTAGATGAGGCTAAACAGGCCGAACAGCAGCGTGAGGGTGACCGCGCCGATGCCGGGGCGGGCGAAGAGCACGGCGCCGAAGGCGATGGACACCAGCCCGGCCAGGATGAACATGGCGCGGGTGCCCGCGGTCTCGCCGCTGCCGAAGGCGGCGACGATCTCGAAGATGCCGCCGATGAACGCCCAGATCCCGACGATCAGCACCAGCACCAGAGCGGTGGGCCCGGGCCAGACCAGGGCGATCACCCCGGCGGCCAGGCCTACCAGCCCGAGCAGCAGGTGGCCGATGACCGGTCCGGCGGTGCGGCCGCTGAAGGCCCGCATGGCCTGCAGCCCGGCGCCGATGAACGCATAGATGGCGAACAGGATGACGAGGGCGTACACCGTCACCCCGGGCCAGGCGAGGGCGATGATCCCGACGATGATGGCGAGAACGCCGAGCAGGATCAGCGAGGTGGACTGCGATTTGAACATGACATCTATCCCTTTCATCTAGCCCGTCGCACCGCGCCATCCAGCACACCGCGGTGTATCCGTACGGCTGGGGGCTGCTGGTCAGAAGGTGATGCTGTCGGCGGTGTCGAACAGGACCTGCTGGAGGTGGCGGGGCAGGTCGCCGTTCCAGGCCAGGCCGGCGGTGGCGGTCAGCGGGTTTTGGTCGAGGCCGACGGCGGTCATGTGGTAGGTGTTGGCCGGCTGACCGGGCGGGGCTGGTGGGGGTGTGCCGGTGACGTGGTAAGGG
>DATIXO010000084.1:0-54073 GCA_035518495.1 Streptosporangiaceae bacterium | reverse complement strand
GCGCACGGCGGCGGACGTGGCGGCGCTGCGGGGCGCCCTGGCCGACGGCACGATCGACTGCGTGGCGACCGACCACGCCCCCCACCCGCTGGAGGACAAGGAGACCGAGTGGGCGGCAGCCGCGTTCGGCATGACCGGGCTGGAGACCGCGCTGCGGGTGGTGCAGGAGGCGATGGTCGAGACCGGGCTGCTCGACTGGGCGGGTGTCGCCGACCGGATGTCGGCCCGGCCGGCGGCGATCGGGCGGCTGCCCGGCCACGGGCAGCCGCTGGCGCCGGGGTCGCCGGCCAGCCTCACCCTGTACGACCCTGAGCCGCGGGAGGCGGTCGACCCCGCCACGCACGCGTCCCGCAGCCGCAACAGTCCGTTCGCGGGCCGGATGCTGCCGGGGCGGGTGGTAGCCACGTTCCTGCATGGCCGCCCCACCGTCCTCGACGGGAAGCTGGCCTGATGGCGGCCGGCCAGCACCCCTGGGCGGCGGTGGAGTCCGGCGCCCGCCCGGCCATCCTTGTGCTGGAGGACGGCACGGTGTTCCACGGCAGCGGGTTCGGGGCGGACGGCGAGGCGTTCGGCGAGATGGTCTTCAACACCGGCATGACCGGCTACCAGGAGACGCTGACCGACCCCTCCTACGCCCGGCAGATCGTCGCCATGACCGCGCCCCACATCGGCAACACCGGGGTCAACGACGAGGACGGCGAGTCAGGCCGGATCTGGGTCAGCGGCTACGTGGTCCGTGAGCCGGCCAGGATCGCCTCCAGCTGGCGGGCCCGGCGCGGCCTGGACGAGGAGCTGGCAGCCCAGGGGGTGCCCGGGATCGCGATCACCGGCACCCGCGCCCTCACCCGTCACCTGCGCGAGCGCGGGGCGATGCGGGCGGCGATCGCCGCTGGCGACGACCCGCAGGCCCTGCTGGGCCGGGTCCTGGCCAGCCCCCATATGACCGGCGCGGATCTGGCCCGCGAGGTGTCCACGGCCGGGCCGTACACGGTGGACCCGCCCCCGGGCACCGGTGTCCGGTACCGGGTGGCCGCGGTGGACCTGGGTATCAAGACCGCGACCCCGCGGTCGATGGCCCGCCGGGGCTGCCAGGTGCGGGTGCTCCCGGCCACCAGCTCGGCCGCTGAGATCCTGGCCACCGGCCCGGACGGGGTGTTCTTCTCCAACGGCCCCGGCGACCCGGCGGCGGCCGGCTACGCGGTGGAGGCCATGCGCGGCGTGCTCGCGGAGGCGGTGCCGCTGTTCGGCATCTGCCTGGGCAGCCAGATCCTGGGCCAGGCGCTCGGCCTGGGCACCTACAAGCTGCGTTTCGGGCACCGCGGCGTCAACCAGCCGGTCGCCGACCTCGCCACCGGCCGGGTGCAGATCACCAGCCACAATCACGGCTTCGCGGTCGCCCTGCCGGACACCGAGCCAGGCGGGCCGTTCGAGACGCCGTTCGGCCGCGCCCAGGTCAGTCACATCAACCTCAACGACGGGGTGGTGGAGGGGCTGCGGCTGCTCGACCTGCCCGCCTTCGGCGTGCAGTACCACCCGGAGGCGGCCCCCGGCCCGCACGACGCGGCCGCCGAGTTCGACGCGTTCTGCGCCCTGATGGAGCGTGCCCGGTGACGAAAACCATGATCGCGGAGGGTCTCCCCCGTGCCTAAGCGGCAGGATCTGCAATCCGTGCTGGTCATCGGGTCGGGGCCGATCGTGATCGGGCAGGCCTGCGAGTTCGACTACTCCGGCACCCAGGCGTGCCGGGTGCTGCGCTCGGAGGGCATCTACGTCAGCCTGGTCAACTCCAACCCGGCGACGATCATGACCGACCCCGAGTTCGCCGACGCCACCTACGTGGAGCCGATCACCGCCGACGTGCTGGAGAAGGTCATCGCCGCCGAGCGCCCGGACGCCGTGCTGCCCACCCTCGGCGGCCAGACCGCGCTCAACGCCGCGGTCGCCCTGCACGAGGCGGGCACTCTCGCGAAGTACCGGGTGGAGCTGATCGGCGCGAGCATCGAGGCGATCACGGCCGGGGAGGACCGGCAGCGGTTCAAGGAGATCGTCACCGGCCTGGGGGCGGAGGTCCCCGGCAGCCGCACCTGCCACACGCTGGGCGAATGTGAGCGGGCAGCGCGCGAGCTCGGGTACCCGGTGGTGGTCCGGCCCTCGTTCACCCTCGGCGGGGCGGGATCGGGGATCGCCTACGACGAGGCGGGCCTGCGCCGCATCGCCGGGGCAGGCCTGGATGCCAGCCCGGTCACCGAGGTGCTGCTGGAGGAGTCGATCCTGGGCTGGAAGGAGTTCGAGCTCGAGCTGATGCGCGACCGCCACGACAACGTCGTGGTGGTGTGCCCGATCGAGAACATCGACCCGATGGGCGTGCACACCGGCGACTCGGTGACGGTGGCCCCGGCCATGACGCTCACCGACCGCGAGTACCAGCACATGCGGGACGTGGCGATCGCGGTTATCCGCGCGGTCGGGGTGGACACCGGCGGCTGCAACATCCAGTTCGCCGTGCACCCGGGCACCGGCCGGATGGTCGTGATCGAGATGAACCCCCGGGTGTCGCGGTCGTCGGCGCTGGCATCCAAGGCCACCGGCTTCCCGATCGCCAAGATCGCCGCCCGGCTGGCGATCGGCTACACCCTCGACGAGATCCGCAACGACATCACCGGGGAAACCCCGGCCTGCTTCGAGCCGGCCCTGGACTACGTGGTGGTCAAGGTGCCCCGGTTCGCGTTCGAGAAGTTCCCGGGCGCCGACCCGGTGCTCACCACCCATATGAAGTCGGTCGGCGAGGCGATGGCGATCGGCCGCAGCTTTCCCGAGGCGCTGCAGAAGGCGCTGCGCTCGCTGGAGAGCCGCGGCGCGCCGCTGAGCTGGCGGGAGGCGCCGGGCGACCCGGCGCAGCTGCTCGCCAGGTGCGCGGTCCCGCACGACGGGCGGCTGGCCGCCGTCCACCAGGCGATCCGGGCCGGGGTGAGCGTGCCCGACCTGGCCGCCGCGACCGGCATCGACGCCTGGTTCATCGACCAGATCAGGGCCATCGAAGAACATGCGCAACGCCTGGCGTCGGGCGGGCCGCCCACCGCGGCCAGGCTGCGGGCCGCCAAGCAGGCGGGCTTCTCGGACTCCCAGATCGCCGACGTCTGCGGCATCGCCGAGGAGCGGGTGCGCCGGTGGCGGCACGACCTCGGCGTCCGGCCGGTCTACCACACGGTGGACACCTGCGCGGCCGAGTTCGCAGCGCGCACGCCGTACCTGTACTCCACCTACGACGAGCAGAGCGAGGTCCCGGCGGGGGACCGCCCGAAGGTGATCATCCTGGGTAGCGGGCCGAACCGGATCGGCCAGGGCATCGAGTTCGACTACGCCTGCGTGCACGCCTGCTTCGCGCTCTCGGCGGCCGGCTACGAGACGGTGATGGTCAACTGCAACCCGGAGACCGTCTCGACCGACTACGACACCTCGGACCGGCTGTACTTCGAGCCGCTGACGCTGGAGGACGTGCTGGAGATCGTGGACGCGGAGCGGGCGGCCGGCCCGGTCGCCGGGGTGATCGTGCAGCTGGGCGGGCAGACCCCGCTCGGGCTCGCCCGGCCGCTCGCCGCCGCGGGTGTCCCGGTGGTGGGCACCAGCCCGGAGGCGATCCACCTGGCCGAGCACCGGGGGGAATTCGGCGCGCTGCTCACCGCCGCCGGGCTGCCGGCCCCCCGGCACGGGACGGCCGTCTCGTTCGCCGGCGCCAGGGCGGTCGCCGCCGAGATCGGTTACCCGGTGCTCGTCCGCCCGTCCTATGTGCTGGGCGGCCGCGGCATGGAGATCGTTTACGACGACGCCACGCTGGAGTCGTATGTCGGTAAGGCGACCGAGGCCAGCCCGGAGCACCCGGTCCTGATCGACAGGTTCCTCGACGACGCGATCGAGATCGACGTCGATGCCCTGTTCGACGGCGAGGAGCTCTACCTGGCCGGGGTGATGGAGCACATCGAGGAGGCCGGCATCCACTCCGGGGACTCGGCCTGCGCCCTGCCCCCGATCACCCTGGGCCGCAGGGACATCGACCGGATCCGGGAGTCCACCGTGGCGATCGCCCGCGGGGTGGGGGTGCGCGGGCTGCTGAACGTCCAGTACGCGCTGACCGCCGGCGTGCTGTACGTGCTGGAGGCGAACCCGCGCGCGTCGCGCACCGTGCCGTTCGTGTCCAAGGCGACCGCGGTCCCGCTGGCCAAGGCGGCGGCCCGGATCATGCTCGGCGCGACCGTGGCGCAGCTGCGGGCCGAGGGCCTGCTGCCGGCCACCGGGGACGGCGGCACCATGCCGCCGGGCGCCCCGGTCGCGGTCAAGGAGGTGGTGCTGCCGTTCGGCCGGTTCCGGGACGCGCAGGGCCAGGGCGTGGACACGGTCCTCGGTCCCGAGATGCGCTCCACCGGCGAGGTGATGGGGATCGACGAGACGTTCGGCACCGCCTACGCCAAGTCGCAGGCGGCCGCGTACGGGACGCTGCCGGTCAAGGGCCGCGCGTTCGTGTCGGTCGCCGACCGCGACAAGCGGGCCATGATCTTCCCGGTCAAGCGGCTGGCCGACCTCGGGTTCGAGATCTGGGCCACCCGGGGAACGGCCGAGGTGCTGCGGCGCAACGGCGTTCGCGCCACGATCGTGCGCAAGCACAGCGAGGGCGTGGGGCCGGACGGCGAGCCTGACATCGTCACCAGGATCCTGGATGGCCAGGTGGACCTGATCGTGAACACGCCGTTCGGCAGCCCCGGGCAGTCGGGGCCGCGGCTCGACGGGTACGAGATCCGCACCGCCGCGGTCCGGCGGCAGATCCCGTGCGTGACCACGATCCAGGGCCTGGCCGCCGCCGTCCAGGGCATCGAGGCGATCACCCGGGGTGAGGTCGGTGTACGGTCGCTGCAGGAGCACGCGACGGCGCTGCGCGGCGGGGGAGCGGGTGCCGCGGACCACACGGCTGCTGCGGCGGCGGCCGGGGGTGGCCAAGCGGAGAGCACGGCAGCGGGTGGTGAGTCATGACGGACGGGCCCGGTCGGCCCGCTGAGCAAGGCGCCGAGCCTTCCCACGTCCAGGTCAAGGGGACGGTGCTCACCGTGCGCAGGGTGGACGCGTACTACGCCATGACGGTGGTGGCGCCGGGCATCGCCGCCCGGTTCCGGCCGGGCCAGTTCGCCGCGGTTGCGGTCGGTGGCGAGCAGACCTCGATGCTGCTGCGCCGGGCGTTCTCCATTCACGGAGTGCGGCCGGACCACGGCGGCACGGTGGAGTTCGTGTTCGCAGTCGTCGGCCCGGGCACCCGCTGGCTGGCCGAGCGGCGCACCAGGGACACGATCGACATCGCCGGGCCGCTGGGGCGGCCGTTCCCCGTCCCCCGCGACCCGGTGAGCTGCCTGCTGGTCGGCGGCGGGTACGGCAGCGCGCCGCTGTTCCCGCTGGCGGACCGGCTGCGGGGCCGCGGCAGCACGGTGGATTTCCTGCTCGGCGCCGCCAGCGCCGACCGGGTGTTCGGCGCACTGTCCGCCCGCCGCGGCGGGCGGACCGCGATGATCACCACCGAGGACGGCTCGATGGGGGTACGCGGCCTGGTCACCGACGTGCTCGGCCAGGTCATCCACGAGGGCAGGACCGATGTGATCTACGCCTGCGGCCCGATGGGCATGCTCCGCCAGGTGACAGCCGTGGCCGGCCGCTACGACATCCCCACGCAGGTGCTGGTGGAGGAGCACAT
Organism: Streptosporangiaceae bacterium; assembly: GCA_035518495.1. Classification (GTDB taxonomy): domain Bacteria; phylum Actinomycetota; class Actinomycetes; order Streptosporangiales; family Streptosporangiaceae; genus UBA9676. The sequence continues at coordinate 48,342 of DATIXO010000084.1, read as the reverse complement.
GGCCTGCGGGACTGGCGTGTGCATGACCTGCGTGCTGCCGGTGGTGGGGGAGGACGGAGTGACCAGGATGGTGCGGTCCTGCGTGGACGGGCCGGTCTTCCGGGGCGACGCGGTGCGCTGGGATGACGTGGGCACCATCCCGTTCGACGCGCTCGGCGCGCCGGGCTGGAAGCCGCGACAGCAGCCCGAGCCGCGGCCGGGCGCCACCGGCCGGGCCACCATCGGGGGGCGCGCCGATGGCGATTGACCTGCGGACCAAGCTGGGGCACGTCGAGCTGCCCACCCCCATCCTCACCGCGTCCGGCTGCGCCGGGGCGGGCCGGGAACTCGCGCACTACTTCGACGTTGCCAAGATCGGCGCGATCGTCACGAAATCGGTCATGCTGGCGCCGCGCGCGGGCCGCCCGACCCCGCGGATGGCTGAGACCCCGAGCGGGATGCTCAACTCGATCGGCCTGCAGGGCCCCGGCATCGACGCGTTCCTGCAGCGTGACCTGCCCTGGCTGCTGTCGCGGGGGGCACGGGCGGTGGTATCGATCGCGGGCGGCAGCGTTGATGAGTACGCCGAACTCGCCAGCCGCCTGTCCGACGCGTCCGGCGTGACCGCGGTCGAGGTGAACATCTCCTGCCCGAACGTCGAGGACCGGGGCCAGGTCTTCGCGTGTGACCCGGCGGCGTCGGCCGCGGTGGTCGAGGCGGTGCGCAGCAGGCTGCGCTATGACGTCCCCCTGTTCGCCAAGCTGTCGCCCGACGTCACCGACATCGTCGCGATAGCCCGCGCCTGCGTGGCGGCCGGGGCCGACGGGCTGTCGATGATCAACACACTGCTGGGCATGGCGATCGACACCCACACCATGCGCCCGGTGCTCGCGGGGGTCACCGGCGGCCTGTCCGGCCCGGCGATCCGCCCGGTGGCGGTCCGCTGCATCTGGCAGGTGCGGGCCGCGCTGCCGGATGTGCCGATCATCGGGATGGGCGGGGTGCGCACCGGCCGGGACGCGCTGGAGCTCATCCTGGCCGGCGCCGCCATGGTCAGCATCGGGACGACGATCTTCCACGACCCGTCCGCCTGCGCCCGGATCATCCGCGAGCTCGAGGAGGAGCTGGCCAGCCGCGGGATCGATCGCCTGACCGACGTCATCGGGCTGGCCCACGCGCCGCGCCCCGCGCCGGGCCGCAGGCTCTCCGGGAGTTCCCTGTAGCGTGATGTCACCACCGGAGGGAGGAACCTTGACCCAGCAGGCGCCGATCGCTGTCGCACTCGACGCACCCAACCTGGAGACAGCCGCACGGTGGGCCGGGCTCGTCACGCCGCACGTCAGCACCGTCAAGGTCGGGCTCGAGCTGTACCTCAGGTACGGCCCCGACATCGTGGCCTCCATCCGCGGCGCGAGCGGCGTCAAGATCTTCCTCGACCTGAAGCTGCACGACATCCCCGCCACCGTGACCGGCGCGGCCCGGGCGGTCGCGCGGCTCCGCCCGGAACTGCTCACCGTGCACGCGGCCGGCGGCCCGGAGGTGGTCCGCGCCGCGGTCGAGGGCGCCCCGGACACCATCGTCGCCGCCGTCACCGTGCTGACCTCGCTCAGCCAGGACAGCCTGGAGCGGATCGGCATGCTGGGGACGATGTCGGACGCCGTGCGGCGGCTCGCCGTGCTCGCGGTCGAGTCGGGAGCGCGGGGGCTGGTGTGCTCCCCGCAGGAGGTGGCCGCCGTCCGCGCGGAGGTCGGCCCGGGCATCACCCTGATCACCCCGGGCATCCGCCCGGTGGGCGCGTCAGCCCACGACCAGGCCCGGACGGCCACCCCCGAGGAGGCGCTGCGGGCGGGCGCCGACCTGCTGGTGATCGGGCGGCCGATCACGGGCGCGCCCGATCCCGGTGCCGCCGCCGCGGCCATCGCCGCGCCGCTGCGCCGGCTCACTCCCGCCGCTGGCTGAACGGCGGCGCGGCGGCCGCTGCCGCGCGCTGCGGGCTGACGATGGCATGAGCCAGCGCCGCTGCACCCGCTCGCTCCCGCCCCGGGGTCATCCGGGGAGCGGCAGCCCCCGCCGCGCTACCGCGGCTTGACGATGGCATGACCTACCGATTGTCGTGCTTTTGACACTGGCGTATCTCCGGCCCGGATCGGGAGGGGGATGCTCCGGTGTGCCCGGAAAGGTGGGCTTTGGCATGGTTGTTGAGCGGCGGGACGGGGGAGCTGCCCCCGGCGCCGCAGGCCGCCGCGCCGACCGGCGGGTATACGATTTTGACTACTATCCGTATTCGGACGCCTCCGGAAAGTAGTATCAGTCAATTTATGACGCATTAAACGGGGGTTTGCGTTGCCTCGGAGAGCCGGACTCGCTACTTTCCCTAGCCGACCCATCTTTTTCTATTGGAAACCCGAGGTGAACTGGAGTGGCTCTTCCTCCCCTCACTCCCGATCAGCGTGCGGCTGCCCTGGAGAAGGCTGCCAAGGCGCGCAAGGACCGCGCGGAAGTCAAGAACAACCTCAAGCGCGGATCCACCACGCTGCCGGCTGTCCTGAAGCAGGGCCAGACCGATGACACCGTTGGCAAGATGAAGGTCTCGGCTTTGCTTGAGGCGATGCCGGGCGTCGGCAAGGTGCGCGCGCGCCAGATCATGGAGCGTCTCGGCATCGCGGAATCGCGGCGGGTCCGCGGCCTGGGTGCCAATCAGCGCAGCGCACTGGAGAACGAGTTCGGCGGCGATATCTGACCGACGCAGACGGCCCCAAGGACGGGCGCGGGGGACACGGTTCCAACACCGATTCGCCCGATCATCGCGCACGCGGTGCCGCGCTTGTCCAAGGGGCCGTCGGCGATGCCCGGCTGACCGTCCTTTCCGGCCCTTCCGGCGTCGGCAAGGGCACCGTGGTGCGGAGCCTGCGCAAGAAGCGCCCGGACATCTGGCTCTCGGTCTCGGTGACCACGCGCCAGCCCAGGCCGGGTGAGGCGGACGGCCGCGAATACCACTTCGTCGGCGAGGACGCCTTCGAGGCGATGGTCTCCGGCGGCGAGCTGCTCGAATGGGCCGTCTTCGCGGGCCACCGGTACGGCACCCCGCGCGAGCCGGTGGCCCGGCGCATCGCCGCAGGCGTGCCTGCGCTGCTGGAGATAGACATCGAGGGAGCCAGGCAGGTGCGCCGGGCGGTGCCGGACGCGCTGCTGGTCTTCCTCGCCCCGCCGTCCTGGGACGAGCTCGTGCGCAGGCTCTCCGGCCGGGGCACCGAGCCGCCCGAGGTCATCGCGCGCCGGCTGGAGCTGGCGGCCAGCGAGATCGAGGCCGGGAAGGACTTCGACATCACGCTCGTCAACACGTCCGTCAAGGACGTGTGCGGGCAGCTGGTAACCTTGATGACGGCCTGATCTGGCCGGAATCCACTGACGGAAGGTAGACGGTGGCAGGGAATACCGCTGCGGATGGCATCACCAATCCGCCGATCGACGACCTGCTCGAGGTCGTTGACAGCAAGTACCGCCTCGTCATCATGGCGGCCAAGCGGGCGCGGCAGATCAATGCCTACTACGCCCAGCTCGGCGAGGGCCTGCTGGAGTACGTCGGGCCGCTGGTCGAAACGCGCGTGCAGGAGAAGCCCCTGTCGATCGCGCTGCGGGAGATCCGGCAGCGGATGCTGTCCGCCGTGGAGACGGCGGAGAGCTGACCTCCTGACGCCTGGCGGGCGGCATGCCAGCGCGGATCCTGCTTGGCGTCGGGGCGGGCATCGCGGCCTACAAGGTGTGCGAGCTGCTCCGGCGGCTCACCGAGGACGGGCACCGGGTGCGGGTGCTGCCTACCCGGGATTCGCTGCGGTTCGTGGGGCCCGCCACCTGGGCGGCACTGTCCGGCGAGCCGGTGGCCACCAGCGCCTTCGCCAGCGTGCACGAGGTGCCGCACGTCCGGCTCGGCCAGGAGGCGGATCTCGTCTTCGTCGCCCCCGCCACCGCTGACCTGATGGCCCATGCCGCCACCGGCCAGGCCGGCGACCTGCTGACCTCGGCGCTGCTGGTGGCGCGCTGCCCGGTGGTCTTCGCGCCCGCCATGCACACCGAGATGTGGGAGCACCCCGCCACCAGGGCCAACGTGCGCACCCTGCGTGAGCGCGGCTGCCTGGTTCTCGAGCCCGCGTCCGGGCGGCTGACCGGCGCCGACACCGGCCCCGGCCGCCTGCCCGAGCCCGATGAGCTCTATCAGGCCGCGGTCCGGGTGCTCGCCAGGGGCGCGGCAGGGCTGGCGCCCGACCTGACGGGCCGCCGGGTCGTGGTCAGCGCTGGCGGCACCAGGGAGGAACTCGACCCGGTCCGCTTCCTCGGGAACTGGTCGTCCGGGCGGCAGGGCTATGCGCTGGCCCGGACCGCCGCCGCCCGCGGCGCGGAGGTGATCCTGGTGTCGGCGAACGTGGACCTGGCCGACCCGGCGGGCACCAAGGTGGAGCGGGTGACCTCGGCCCGCCAGCTGGCGGCGGCGGTGCTGGCCGCCGCGGCCGGCGCGGACGCGGTGGTCATGGCCGCCGCCGTCGCCGACTACCGGCCCGAGGCAAGAAGCGAGAAGAAGATCAAGAAGACCGGCGCCAGCCCGGAGCCGCTGCGGCTGACCGAGAACCCGGACATCCTGCGCGAGCTGGCCGCCCAGCGGCGGCCCGGGCAGGTCATCGCCGGGTTCGCCGCCGAGACCGAGGACGTGCTCGCGCACGGGCGGGCGAAGCTCGCCGCCAAGGGCTGCGACCTGCTGGTGGTCAACCGGGTCGGGCCGGGCCTGGCGTTCGGCACCGACGACAACGAGGCGGTGGTGCTCGCCGCTGACGGCAGCGCCACGCCCGTGCCGCGCGGGCCCAAGGACGTGCTCGCCGACGTGGTATGGGACCTTGTGGTGGCCCGGATGGCCGGGCCGCCCGGGCACCGGTAGCCGGCGCGCAGGGTCCGGCTCATGCGCGCCATCGCACCCGCTAAACTCGGCGGATCCCCGTCGCCCCGGTAACTGCAGCAGAAAAGGAAGTCAGGTGGCACGTCGCCTCTTCACCTCCGAGTCGGTCACGGAGGGACATCCTGACAAGATGGCCGACCAGATCAGCGACGCCATCCTGGACGGGATGCTCAAGGACGACCCGGCCAGCCGCGTTGCGGTGGAGACCCTGATCACCACCGGCCAGGTGCATGTGGCCGGCGAGGTGACAACCGAGACCTACGTCGACATCCCGGGCATCATCAGGGACAAGATCCTCGAGGTGGGGTACGACTCGTCGGCCAAGGGATACGACGGCGCATCCTGCGGCGTCTCGGTGTCGATCGGGGCGCAGTCACCCGACATCGCCCAGGGCGTGGTGGCCGCGTACGAGCACCGGGAAGGTGAGGGCTCCAGCGAACTGGACCGGCAGGGCGCCGGCGACCAGGGACTGATGTTCGGCTACGCCTGCCGGGAAACCCCCGAGCTGATGCCCCTGCCGATCATGCTCGCGCACCGGCTCGCGCGGCGGCTGTCGCACGTGCGGCGCAACGGGGACGTGCCCTATCTGCGCCCGGACGGGAAGACCCAGGTGACCATCGAGTACGCCGGCGACCGCCCGGTCCGGCTCGACACGGTGGTTGTCTCGGCGCAGCACGCCCCCGACATCGACCTCAAGGAGCTGCTCGCCCCCGACATCCGCGACCTGGTGGTGGCGCCGGTGCTGGCCGAGCTGGAGCTGGACACCTCCGGCTACCGCCTGCTGGTCAACCCGACCGGGCGGTTCGAGATCGGCGGCCCGATGGGCGACGCCGGGCTCACCGGCCGCAAGATAATCATCGACACCTACGGCGGGATGGCCAGGCACGGCGGCGGCGCCTTCTCCGGGAAGGACCCGTCCAAGGTGGACCGCAGCGGGGCGTACGCGATGCGGTGGGTGGCCAAGAACGTGGTCGCGGCGGGTCTTGCCGGCCGGTGCGAGACCCAGGTCGCGTACGCGATCGGCAAGGCCAAGCCGGTCGGGCTGTTCGTGGAGTGCTTCGGCACCGAGCAGGCGCCCGTGGAGCGGATCCAGGACGCCGTGCTGGAGGTCTTCGACCTGCGCCCGGCCGCGATCATCAGGGACCTGGACCTGCTGCGCCCCATCTACGCGCAGACCGCGGCGTTCGGGCATTTCGGGCGGGAGGAGCCTGACTTCTCCTGGGAGCGGACCGACCGCACGGATGAGCTGCGGAAAGCCGCCGGCCTCTGAGGAACCGGCGCACGGCCGGGCCCGCAACGGCCTAGCCACGGCCTCCCTGGTCGCTGGGATCGCCGGGGTGACGCTCGTGACCATCGTTCCGGCCCTGGTATGCGGGGTGCTCGGGCTGCGCCGCGCCCGCCAGGCCGGTCCGCGGGGCCGGCGGGCCGGCCAGGTGCGCTGCTGGGCCGGCATCGGGCTCGCGGTGATCTGGGCCGCGGCCGGGCTCTATCTGCTGCCGCACCTCGTCCGGGCCGCTGACCCTGGATGCGCGGCCTACAAGGGCACCGCGCTCGCCGCCTACCACCGGGTCATCGCCGACTTCGGCGGGGCCGGCGGCAACGGCGGTCCGGGGGGCGCCATCAGCGGTGACGGCGGCGGGATCACCGGCGACATGTCGCGGGCGGTCACCAGGCTCGACCAGGCCGCGGCGCGCAGCCACAGCCCGGTCACGGCACGGGACCTTGCCCGGCTGGCCAGGCAGCTGCGGGCGGTGCTGGCCGAGATCCGGGACGGGAAGGTGGTGCCGGCCACGGCGCTGACCGCCCTGAACGCCGACTCCGCCCGGGCCGACGCCGCCTGCGGCACGCTGCGGGTGTAACACCGGTGCGGCAGGCTTGAGGCATGCCCGCGGATGAGGAGGCCGTCGCGCCGTTCCCGGCGGGGTCGACGGCGGTGCGCCGCGACACGCTATGCGGCAAGATCTGGACGGCCGCGCCGCACCGCGTGGTCCGGGATTCGGGCAGCGAGCTGCTGCTCACCCGCTGGCCCGGCGTGCAAAGCATCGTCCCGGCGACCTACATCCAGTGGCTGCTCACCGGCGACGACGCGGCGCGCAAGCAGGCGATCCCGGATCTTGCCGCGGGCCGGTGGGACGCCGTTACCGTCCGGCGGCTCTGGTAGGACAGGAACGTGGCACAGCCAGTGGACCAGGCGGCCGCACCGCGCGCTGCCCGCGCACGTGCCGCACCCGCCCGCACCGCACCCGCCCGCACCGCGTCCGCCCGCGGCGGGCGGCGCGGCGGGCCGCCCGCTGGGCAGCTGCCGGTGGCCAGGATCGCGGTCGACGTCCCGCTCGCCCACCTCGACCGGCCGTTCGACTACCTGGTGCCGGAGCGGCTGGCGGCGGCCGCGGTCCCCGGGTGCCGGGTCAGGGTGCGGTTCGCGGGCCAGCTGACAGGCGGCTACCTGCTGGAACGGGTGACCGCCAGCGAGCACCCCGGCCAGCTGGCCTACCTGGAGCGGGTCGTCTCGCCCGAGCCGGTGCTGACCCCGGAGATCGCCGCGCTCGCCCGGGAGGTCGCCGACCGCTGTGCCGGCACCCTCGCCGACGTGCTCCGGCTGGCGATCCCGCCCCGTCACGGCGGTGCCGAGGCGGGACCCGGGCCGGGACACCCGCCAGAGCCCGGGCCGGGACGCCCATCAGAACCGCCCAGCCGGGCCGGGCCGGAACGGGGACTGTGGGCGCGTTACCCGGCCGGGCAGGCGTTCCTCACCGCACTCGCCCAGGGACGGGCGCCACGGGCGGTCTGGTCGGCGCTGCCCGGCCCGGACTGGCCGGACGAGATCGCGGCCGCCGCCGCCACGGCGGCGTCGGCGGGGCGGGGCACGGTGATCGTGGTGCCCGATGCCCGGGACCTCGGCCTCGTCGACCGCGCCCTGTCGCGCGCGCTCGGGCCGGGCCGGCACGTCTGCCTCTCGGCCGGGCTCGGTCCCGCCGAACGGTACCGGCGCTGGCTCGCCGTGTCCCGCGGCACGGTGCGGGTGGCCGCCGGCACCCGCGCCGCCATGTTCGCGCCCGTGCACGACCTGGGCCTGGTGGCCATCTGGGACGATGGGGATGACCTGCACGCCGAGCCGCGCGCCCCCTACCCCCACGCGCGGGAGGTGCTCGCGCTGCGGGCGCACCGGACCGGGGCGGGAGCGCTGATCGGCGGGTTCGCGCGCACCGCCGAAGCGGCCAGCCTGATCAGCGCGGGCTGGGCGGCCGCCATCACCGCCGCCCGCCCGGTGGTCCGCCGCTGCGCGCCGCAGATCCAGGCGCCGGGCGCCGACGCCGAGCTCGCCAGGGACGAGGCGGCACGGTCGGCCCGGATGCCGAGCCTGGCGCTGCGGACGGCTCGCGCCGGGCTGGCCCGCGGCCCGGTCCTGGTGCAGGTGCCCCGGCGGGGTTACGTGACCGCCGTGGCCTGTGAGAACTGCCGGGAGCCCGGCCGCTGCGGGCACTGCGGCGGCCCGCTCGCCCTGGAGGCGGGCGGCGGCGCGGCGCGCTGCCGGTGGTGCGGGCGGGCCGACCCCCGATGGCGCTGCCCCGCCTGCGGCGATCCGCGGGTCCGGGCCCTGGTGACCGGGGCCGGGCGGACAGCGGAGGAGCTGGGCCGCGCCTTTCCGGGCACACCGGTCGTGGTATCGGGGGGAGCGGCGGTCGTCGAGACGGTTCCCCCGGCGCCGGCGCTGGTCATCGCCACCCCGGGAGCCGAGCCGCGGGCCGACGGCGGGTACGCGGCAGCCGTTCTGCTGGACGGCTGGGTGCTGCTCGGCCGCCCCAGCCTGCGTGCGGCCGAGGAGGCGCTGCGCCGCTGGCTGAACGCTGCCGCACTGGTCAGGCCCGCAGCGTCCGGCGGCGCCGTCGCGGTGGTCGCCGATGCGGGGCTGCCGCCGGTGCAGGCGCTGATCCGCTGGGATCCGGTCACGCACGCGGAGCGGGAGCTGGCCGAACGCGAGGCGCTCCGGTTCCCGCCCGCCGTGCGGATGGCCGCCCTGACCGGCCCCGGCCAGGCCATGGCCGAGCTGCTGGCGGCGGCCGTGCTCCCGCCGGAGGCGGACGTCCTCGGGCCGATCGAGCTGGACGCCGGTGCCGCGGGGCAGGGCAGGCGGAAGAGCATTGCCAGGGCTGATGCGTCTCCAGAGGTAAATGAGGTTAATGAGTTCAATGGGGATGACGAGGCAGACGGTGCGCGGACGCAGCAGGTGCGCGTGCTCATCCGTGTGCCCAGATCGGCGTCAATGCCGCTCGCAGCGGCGTTGCGGGCGGCACAGGCGGTGCGCAGCGCCCGCAAGGACGCGGGCACGGTCCGGGTGCAACTTGACCCGGCTGAGCTGATCTGAATTGCTCGCCGGAGGTCGTAGGGTGCTGGAGTGGCCACCTCACGACGGACCCAGCGGCGCGGGCCAGGCGCGCCCGGAGCGGGCGGCGCGGCCGGGGCCACCGGGCAGGCCGGGGCCGCCGGGCAGACAGCGCAGCCCGGGCAGACAGCGCAGCCTGGGCCCGCGGGATCTGCCGGGCCCGCCGGCCATGCGGCGGGCGATCCGGCCGGCGGCGGGCTGACCGGCACCCCGGCCGGCGCTGGCGCGGATGGGCGGGGCCGCGAGGCGCCCCGGCTGCCGCCTGTGCGGCTCGCGCCGCGCGAGGAGCTGGCCGGGTCGGCGCGGGTCGCTCCGCTGCTGCGGGCCGCCAGGGAGGTGGCGCGCTGGCTGGGACCGGCCGGGCGGCGCCTGAACAGGGACGGCCGCCTGCCCGCGGCCGGCACGGCAGCGGCCATGACCGAGCTGGAGCTGGCACCGGGAGAGCTCGACGCGGCGTGGCGCGTCGCGGCGCGCACCGGGATGCTGGACGCCGCCGACGGCAGGGCCAGCGCTGGCAGCCGGGTGGACGTGCTGGCCTCGGGTGACGCCGAGGAAGTGCTCGCGGTCTGGGACGACGCCCTCACCCTCATGCTGGCCGCGGAGGACCTGGACGGCATGGCGACCGCCCTCTACACAGTCGGCGGGCCGGTGAAGATGGACGCCCTGTTCGAGGCGTATGTGGCGGCCGCGGGCACCGGGGCCCGCCGTCCTGGCCCCGCCTATGCGGGCGGTGACCCGGAACAGGACCAGGCGGCCGGGGTGTCTTCGGCACTGGAAGCGCTGGCCGATCTCGGGGTGGTGGAGCTGGGGACGGACGAGGCGGCCGGCGGCCTCACGGTGACGCTCTCGCGGCTCGGTGTGTGGGGTGTGCACCGGCGGCTGCGGGCCCAGGGCTGGCACGTGCCGGTGCTCGGCGGCGGTGCCCGCGGCGACGCGGCCGCCCTGCTGGCCACCCTGGCCAGCTGCGACGTCGAGGACGGCGAGGCGGAGATCGCCGCCTGGCTGGCCGTGCGCACCCGGGAGGATGCCGCGCGCGAGCTGATCGATGCGGCAGGCCAGGGATCGCCCGGCCTGCGCGGCGCGGGGTTCGCGGTGCTGGACCGGATCGGCGCGGAGGCGGTGCCGGCGGTACGGGCCGCGCTGGACGATCCGGTGCTGCACGCCCACGCGGCGGTGTGGCTGCGCGAGCACGGGGAAGAGGCCGACCTGGGTCCGGGCGACCGGGCCTGGCTGCTGGTGGACCTGGGGGCGGGGCTGCTCGAAGAGGCCGACCCCAGGGACGTGGTCGCGGAACTCCTGCCCGACGTCACGCCCGAGGCCCAGGCGGAGCTGGTCGCCGGGCTGTGGGAGGTCAGCCATCCGGGCGTGACCGACCTGCTGACCGCCCTGAGCGACCATCATCCTGACCCTTCCGTGGCCAGGGCGGCCCGCAAGGCGGCGTTCAAGGCCCGCTCGCCGGTGGCGGGCCAGGGCGCGGGCGCGAAAGGCCGCCCCGACCGTCCCGACTACATGGGCCGCACTACATAGACTTGACAGTGCCACGCGAGGGCCCCAGGACAGGAGCGGGAAGGGACGGTGCCACCATCAGCGTCAAGCCGATACGCATCTTCGGCGATCCGGTGCTGCGCACCCCGGCCGACCCGGTCACCAATTTCGACGCCGAGCTCCGCAGGCTCGTCAAGGACCTGACCGACACCATGCTGGACGCGCCCGGTGTGGGCCTGGCAGCGCCGCAGATCGGGGTGAGCCTGCGGGTGTTCACCTACCACGTTGACGACCAGCTGGGTCATCTGATCAACCCGTCCCTCGATCTGTCGTCCGAGGAGGAGACCGACGACGAGGGGTGCCTGTCCTTCCCCGGCCTCGCCTTCCCCACCAAACGGGCCTACGGGGTGGTCGCCAAGGGCTTCAACATGTACGGGGATCCGGTCACCCTGGAGGGCACCGGTCACCTGGCACGGTGCGTTCAGCATGAGACCGACCACCTGGACGGCGTGCTGTTCATCGACCGGCTCGACCCGGTCGCCAGGAAGCTGGCGATGAAGGCGATCCGTGAGGCCGAATGGTGGGAGGAGCCAGGTCCGCAGGTCAGGCTCTCGCCGCACCCCACCTGGGGCAAGGCGCTCTAACGTGCCGGTGACGGCTGCGCGGCGGGTGCCGCGCGCGGTGCGGGGCGGGTAGCGGATGCGGCTGGTGTTCGCCGGGACCCCGGCGGCCGCGGTGCCCTCGCTCGACGCGCTGCTCAAGTCGCGGCACGAGGTGGCGGCGGTCATCACCCGGCCGGACGCCCCGGCCGGCCGGGGCCGCCGGGTCGGGCCCAGCCCGGTCGCGGAGCGGGCGGCCGAGGCAGGCCTGGAGACGCTCAAGCCGGCCTCACCCCGCGGGGAGGCCTTCCTGCAACGCCTGCGTGAGCTCGCGCCGGACTGCTGCCCGGTCACCGCGTACGGGGCGCTGATCCCGCGGGCCGCGCTTGAGATCCCCCGCCACGGCTGGGTGAACCTGCACTTCTCACTGCTGCCCGCCTGGCGCGGGGCGGCGCCGGTGGCCCACGCCATCGCGCACGGCGACGACATCACCGGGGCCACCACGTTCCGCATCGTGGCCGAACTTGACGCCGGCCCGGTCTACGGCGTGGTGACCGAGCCCATCGGCGACCAGGACACCACCGGCGACCTGCTCGCCCGGCTCGCCGAGTCCGGCGCCGGCCTGCTGGTCGCGACCCTGGACGGCATCGAGGCCGGGCAACTGGAGCCGCGGCCGCAGCCGGCTGAGGGGGTGAGCCTCGCGCCGAAGGTGACCTCGCAGGACGCGCGGGTGCGCTGGGACGTCCCCGCATACGGGATCGGCCGCCAGATCCGTGCCTGGACGCCCGCCCCCGGCGCGTGGACCATGCTGGGGGACACCCGGCTGAAGCTGTGGCCGGTGCGCCTGCACCAGTCACCGGGCCCGGGCGACGGCACCGGCCCCGGGCTGCCCGCGGGTGCCGGGCCTCTCGCCCCCGGGGAACTGTGGGCCGGCCGGCCGGGTGTGTTCGCCGGGACCGCCACCAGCCCGGTCGAGCTGGGTGACGTGCAGCCGCCCGGCAAGCGGCGGATGGCAGCCGCCGAGTGGGCGCGTGGGCTGCACCTGGACCGGGCCGGGGCGGGCCAGCCGCCGCTGGCCTTCAGCTGACGTGGCACGCGGTCCCGCTGCCGGGCAGGGCCGGCCACCTCGGCCGCGCGCGGACGGCAGGCCAGGTTCCCGCGCTGGTGGCCCGCCCGGCCCGCGCCAGCCGGCGCCCGCCAGAGGCGGCCAGGGCCGGGCCGGCGGTGGTGCCCGTGGCCGCGTCGACCCTGCCCGGCTGGTGGCCTTCGAGGTCCTGCGCGCGGTGCGCGAACGCGACGCGTACGCGAACCTGGTGCTGCCCGCTCTGCTGCGCGAGCGCGGGCTGACCGGGCGCGACGCCGCCCTCGCCACCGAGCTCAGCTACGGCACGCTACGGGGGATGGGCACCTATGACGCCGTGATCGCGGCGTGCAGCGCCCGCAGCCCCGACAAGATCGACCCACCCGTCCGGGACGTGCTCCGGCTCGGTGCGCACCAGCTGCTCGCGACCAGGATCGGCGCGCACGCGGCGGTCGCCACCTCGGTGGACCTGGCCAGGATGGTCGCCGGGCCGGGCGCGGCGGGTTTCGTCAATGCCGTGCTGCGCCGGGCCGCCTCCCGCGACCTGGAGGCGTGGATCGCCGTGGTCGCGCCCGGCCGGGACGCAGATCCACTGGGTCACCTGGCGGTGCGCTACAGCTGCCCCGCCTGGATCGCCGCCGCCTTCGCCGCCGCACTCGGCGAGGACGCGGCGGCCGGGCTGACAGAGACCGAGGCCGCGCTGGCCGCGTGCTCGGCCCGGCCGCAGGTGGCCCTGTGCGCGGTCCCCGGGCTCGCCAGCCAGGCCGAGCTCGTGGCCGCTGGCGCGCAGCCCGCGCGCTGGTCGCCGTTCGGCGCCTATCTGGAGCGTGGTGACCCGGCGGCTGTCGCCGCGGTCGGGGAGGGCCGCGCGGCGGTGCAGGACGAGGCCAGCCAGCTGGCCGCGCTCGCGCTCACCCGGGTGGCCACCGGCGCCCCGGACCGGCGCTGGCTCGACCTGTGCGCCGGGCCAGGTGGCAAGGCGCGGCTGCTGTCCGGGCTGGCGGCCCAGGGTGGCGCGCGGCTGCTCGCCGCCGACGCCCGCCCGCACCGGGCGCGGCTGGTGAAGGCCGCGGTCACCGGGCCGGCCGCCGTCGTGGTGGCCGACGGCACGGCACCGGCGTGGCGGCCCGGCTCGTTCGACCGGGTCATCGCCGACGTGCCGTGCTGCGGCCTCGGCGCCCTGCGCAGGCGGCCGGAGGCGCGCTGGCGCAAGTCACCCGCGGACCTGCCGGGCCTCGGTCAGCTCCAGCGGCAGCTGCTGGCCAGCGCGATCGACGCGGCCCGCCCCGGCGGCGCCGTGGCCTATGTGACGTGCTCGCCGCACGTCGACGAGACACGCGCGGTGGTGGCCGACATCCTGCGCGGCCGGGACGACGTGGCCGTGCTCGACGCGCCCGCGGTGCTCGCGGACGTGCCCGGCCTGCGCTGCCCGGGGCCGGACGGCAGGTACGCGCAGTTCTGGCCGCACCGGCACGGCACGGACGCCATCTTCCTCGCCCTGCTCAAGCGCCACGCACCTGACAGGTAGCAGCAGGCCACGGAGCGGCTGACGCAAGCCGCCCGGCGCCTGTCCGCGCAGGGTTACAGCGTCCGCGGCATCGGCGCCCTGCTCGGCCTGTCGTATCAGCGGGCGCAGCAGCTCACCCGGTGAGGGCGCGGGCCGAGCCGCGGCGCAGCCGGGTGGTTCCGATGTCGGCCCGCTGCCCCTGCGTGTACCCGGCCCCGTAGCCGCTGCCGCTGAAGGTCACCTGGGATTTGCGGGTGACGGGGTAGGCCTGCTCGATGTTGTGGCGGATGACCCGGCTGCGGTCGGCCAGGACCAGTGCCGCCCCGGCCCCCGAGGCCGCTGGGGCGGTCGCCTGGCGGGTGGCCTCGTGCTCGGCGGCGCGGACCCGGGCCACCACGGCGGTCGCGAACCCGAGCAGCCAGCTGCGCCGCCAGGCCCGGGGGCTGCGGCTCCAGGCGGGAACCTGCGCGCCGGCCAGGCCCTGCCACATCTGGACCAGCAGCGAGGTGTAGAGGACGTCGGTGCGCTCGATGTCGGATGAATAGCCGAACACATGGATCCGGGAGCCCGGCCCGGGCCGGGGGAGGATCACGCACTGGCAGCGCAGCGCGGACGCCAGCCCGCACAGCAGGTGCGCCTGGACCCGGGCCCAGGGGTTGCCGATATCGATGACCCGGTCGGCCGGCCGGTCGGTCTCCGGCCGCTCGGCGGCGAGCAGCGCGCGGTCGATGCCGTACTTCGCCATCAGCTCGGCCGCCTTGGCGGTCAGGGCCTGTGCCTCGGCGGGGGTGACGCCGGCGTCCTCGGCCTTGGCCAGCAGCTTGCGGACGCGGGCGAGCAGGGGGTCCGCTACCTCGGAATTCACTCAGAGGCCTCCGTCCTGGATGGCTAACGATCGAACGTGTGATCGAACGCTAACGGCAGGCGGTGACAATCTCCCGCTGCTGGCATCACGCGCCGCACCTTACCGGCTCCGGCCCGCCGCGGCCCGCGGCGTGAGCCGGGTTTCACCCCTGTCGCAACCCGCGCGGGGCGCGGCCCGCCGTCTAAACTCGGCGCTATGGCCGTCCAGATGGCGCCGAGCATCCTGTCCGCCGACTTCGCCCGGCTCGCCAGCGAGGCGGAGGCGGTCGCCGGGGTGGCCGACTGGCTGCACGTGGACGTCATGGACAACCATTTCGTGCCCAACCTCACCATCGGCCTGCCGGTGGTCGAGTCGCTGCTCAAGCACACCGGCCTGCCGCTGGACTGCCATCTGATGATCACCGACCCGGACCGCTGGGCGCCGGCCTACGCAGAGGCTGGGGCGCGCAACGTCACCGTGCACGCGGAGGCCGCCCGCCAGCCGGTCCGGCTGCTGCGGATGATCCGCTCGGCCGGCGCCCGCGCCGGGCTGGCGCTCAATCCCGCCACGCCGGTCGAACCGTACGCCGACCTGCTGCCTGAGATCGACATGCTGCTGCTCATGACGGTGGAGCCCGGTTTCGGCGGCCAGCCCTTCCTGGACCTGGTGCTCCCGAAGCTGCGCCGCGCCCGCGAGCTCGTGGCCGCCCATGGCGGCTCGGTCTGGCTGCAGGTGGATGGCGGGGTGAGCGGGGAGACCATCGAGCGGTGCGCGGACGCGGGGGCGGACGTGTTCGTGGCTGGCTCGTCCGTCTACAACGCGGGCGATCCCGCCGCGGCGGTCCAGGCGCTGCGCGCCCAGGCCGAACGGGCCACCGCACGCGCGGCCTGGGCCCACTGACCCATAGACAAAAATAGACGGGGGATGTCGATCCCGGGCGGCACCGATCGTCGGGGTAGTGATGGCTCCCATCAAGACACCGGAAGGACATCCGTCATGGCCGAATACCTGATCTTGATCTATGAGGACGAGAACGGCTATGCCACCGCCTCGCCGGACGTGTTCCAGGAGGTCATGGAGGCGCATAACCGCTTCGCGCAGCAGGTGGGGGAGAAGGGCGGCAAGCTCGTCGCGGGCAACGCACTCCAGCCGACGTCCACGGCGACCACCATCCGCGGCGACGTGGTGACCGACGGCCCGTTCGCCGAGACCAAGGAGGCGCTGGGCGGCTACTACCTGATCGAGGCGCATGACCTGGACCAGGCGCTCGACATCGCCAAGCTCTGCCCCGCGCGGTTCGGCGGGGTTGAGGTCCGCCCGGTCATGGTCTTCCCGGAAGGGTGACCATCGGACGGCGGCGGAGCGCGGTGGGCGGGAAACCCGAAGAGGGGGCAGGCCGGCCCCGGACCGGGGACGGCCAGGGAACCACCCAGCCGGCCAGCGACTCCGCCGCCGCCGTCGCCGACGCGCACCGTCGCGAGTGGGCCTTTGTGCTCGCTGCGACGGCGCGCGTCGCCGGCGACATCGATCTCGCCGAGGAATGCGTCCAGGACGCCTACGTGGCCGCCCTGGACGCGTGGTCCCGGCAGGGCGTGCCGCGCAACCCCGGCGCCTGGCTGACCACCGCGGCCCGGCGGCGCGCCATCGACGCGCTCCGCCGCGACAAGACGCTGCGCGGCAAGCTCCCGCTGCTGGTCGAGCCGGCCCCGCCGGTCGCGGGCTCGGCCCCGCCCGCGCCAGCACCGGGGGAGGACGATGTGATCCCCGACGACCGGCTCCGGCTCGTGTTCACCTGCTGTCATCCCGCCCTGGCCAGGGAGGCCCAGGTCGCGCTCACCCTGCGGCTGGTGTGCGGGCTGACCACGACCGAGATCGCGCAGGCTTTCCTGGTCCCGGAACCGACGATGGCCGCCCGGGTGACCCGGGCCAAGAAGAAGATCTCGGCGGCGCGGATCGCCTACCGCGTGCCCGGCCTCGCCGAGCTTCCCGACCGCCTCGATGCCGTGCTGACCGTCGTGCACCTGCTGTACACCACCGGCCACACCGCGCCCGCCGGGGAGAACGTGGTGCGCGCCGATCTCGTTGAGCGCGCTCTTGACCTGGCGCGGATGCTGCGGTCACTCATGCCCGACGAACGCGAGGTGCGCGGGCTGCTCGCCCTGCTGCTGCTCACCGACGCCCGCCGGGAGACCCGCGCCGGCGCCGACGGGCGGCTGCTGCTGCTGGCGGAGCAGGACCGGTCCCGCTGGCACCGGGACATGATCGCGGAGGGAGCTGCCCTGGTACCGGGCGCGCTGCGGGGCGGGTGCCCCGGGCGGTTCGGGGTGCAGGCCGCGATCGCCGCGCTGCACGCCGAGGCGCCAAGCTACGCGGAGACCGACTGGCGGCAGATCGTCCAGCTCTACGACGTGCTGCTCGAGGTCTGGCCATCTCCCGTCGTGGCCCTCAACCGGGCGGTCGCGCTGGCGCTGGCCGAGGGGCCGGAAACCGGGCTGGCGCAGATCCAGGAGCTGGAGGCCGACGGGCGGCTGGCGGGCTACCGTTACCTGCCCGCCGCCAAGGCGGACCTGCTGCGCCGCCTCGGGCGGCGGGAGGAAGCGGCCCAGGCCTACCGGGCCGCGATGGCTCTCACGGAGAACACCGCGGAACGGGACTTCCTGGGCCGGCGCATCGACGAGGTCCACGGGCAGCCGGAGCCGGGCCGCGCCAGCGGCTGAGACCGGCCGGCAGGCGGGCGCGGGCGCCTGGGCGTGTTCAACGGCATACGGTTCGTGGCACACTAGGTGTGCAAGCAAAAGCGTGCTCCGGGGTCGGTGAAACTCCGAGCCGGCGGTGACAGTCCGCGACCCGGCCAAGGCGCCCAGCGCCAGCGGCTGGCTGACCTGGTGGAATCCCAGGACCGACGGTGAAAGTCCGGATGGGAGGCAGCACGCGCGCGGCCCGGCCGGTGATGGCCGGGAGCAACCGCGCCCGCGCATCCGCGCGTACCCCCGGGGCCGCAGGACCCGAGGAGGGGACGCGGATGTACACCGGGATCGTGGAGGAGCGCGGCGAGGTCGTCGCGGTAGACAGGCACGCTGGCGCGGCCACCATCACGGTGCGGGGGCCCCGGGTCACCGCCGACGCGGGCCACGGTGACTCCATCGCGGTCAACGGCGTCTGCCTGACCGTCACCGCGATCTCCGGCCCCACCTTCACCGCCGACGTCATGGCCGAGACCCTGCGCCGCAGCGCGCTCGGCGCGCTGGCCCCCGGCTCGCCCGTCAACCTGGAGCGCCCGCTCCGCCTCGGCGGCCGCCTCGGCGGGCACATGGTGCAGGGCCACGTGGACGCGGTCGCCGCCATCGTGTCGCGCAGCCCGGCCCAGCACTGGGACGTGGTGCGGATCGCGATCCCGCCCGGCATGGCCCGGTACGTCGTGGAAAAGGGCTCGGTCGCCGTGGACGGGGTGAGCCTGACCGTGTCCGCGGTGGGCGGCGGCCAGCACGGCGAGCCGCCCTGGTTCGAGGTCAGCCTCATTCCCGCCACGCTGGCAGGGACCACGCTGGGCGCAGCCCAGCCGGGCAGCGAGGTCAACCTGGAGGTCGATGTGATCGGAAAGTACGTCGAGCGGCTGCTGGCCGGCCGGGAACCGGCGGTGCGGCCATGATCGGCACCACCCCGGCGGCCAGCACGGCACCGGGTCCCGGCAGCCCGGCCAGCGGCGGCAGCCCGGCCAGCGGCGTATCCCCAGCTGGCGGCGTCCCGTCGGGCGGCGGTGCCCCCACCCCGGCGGGCGGCGGTGCGCCAGGCCTGGAGAGCGGCGTCCCGCTGGACAGCGTTGAGCGGGCGGTCGCCGACATCGCGGCGGGGCGCCCGGTGGTTGTCGTCGACGACGCCAACCGCGAGAACGAGGGCGACATAATCGTCGCGGCGAGCAAGATGACGCCCAGCCTGATGGCGTTCATGATCAGGCACACCAGCGGCGTCATCTGCGTCCCGCTGACCGGGCAGGATCTCGACCGGCTCCAGCTGCCGCTGATGACCGCGCAGAACAACGAGCGCATGCGGACCGCCTTCACCGTCAGCGTGGACGCCAAGGACGGGGTCACGACCGGCATCTCGGCCGCCGACCGCGCCCGGACGGTCAGGGTGCTGGTGGACTCCGCCACCGAGCCCTACGAGCTTGTCCGGCCCGGTCACATCTTCCCGCTCCGCTACGCCGAGGGCGGCGTGCTGCGCCGGCCCGGCCACACCGAGGCGGCCGTGGACCTGGCCAGGCTCGCCGGGCTCAGCCCGGCCGGCGTGCTGGCGGAGGTCGTCAACGACGACGGGACCATGGCCCGGCTGCCCATGCTGCGGGCGTTCGCGGACGAGCACGGCCTGGCCCTGATCTCGATCGCGCAGCTCATCGAGTACCGGCGCCACTCGGAGCGGATGGTCCGCCGCGTCGTCGAGACCAGGCTGCCGAACGCGCACGGCGAGTGGCGCGCTCTGGGATACCAGAACTCCATGGACGGGACCGAGCATGTCGCGCTGATCTACGGCGAGCTCGGCGATGGCGAGCGGGTCCTGGTCCGGGTGCACTCGGAGTGCCTGACCGGGGACGTGCTCGGCTCGCTGCGCTGCGACTGCGGTGCCCAGCTCGACGCGGCGATGGCCGCGGTGGCCGCCGAGGGCCGGGGGATCGTCCTGTACCTGCGCGGCCACGAGGGCCGCGGGATCGGGCTGCTCTCCAAGCTGCGGGCCTACCATCTGCAGGACAGCGGAGCCGACACGGTCGACGCCAATCTCGAACTCGGGCTGCCAGCAGATGCCCGTGAGTACTCCACCGGCGCGCAGATCCTCGCCGATCTCGGTGTGCACTCGGTCCGCCTGCTCACCAACAACCCGGCGAAGGTCGATGGCCTGTCCGGGTTCGGTGTCGAGGTGGCCGGGCGGGTGCCGCTCCCTGTCGCGCCCACGCCGGAGAACCTGCGCTACCTGATCGCCAAGCGGGACCGCCTCGGGCACCAGATCGACGGGCTGCCCGCTGCCGTGGAGGCGGGATGAGCGGCGCTGGCCGCCCCGCTGCCGATCTGGTGGATGCGGCTGGGCTCACCCTCGCGATCGCGGCCACCCGCTGGCACGCGGAGGTCACCGACGCCCTGGTGGAGCGCGCGGTGGCGGCGGCGAAGGCGTGCGGGATCGATGACCCGCCGGTGGTCCGGGTGCCGGGAGCGTTCGAGCTCGCGGTGGTGGCGGCCGAGCTCGCCACCCGCTACGACGCCGTCACCTGCCTCGGCGCGGTGATCCGCGGTGGCACGCCCCACTTCGACTACGTCTGTGACGCCGTCACCTACGGGCTCGCCAGGGTCGCCCTCGACACCCGGACGCCGGTTGGCAACGGGGTGCTGACCTGTGACACCCTGGAGCAGGCCCGGGCACGGTGCGGGCTCGCAGGCAGCGCCGAGGACAAGGGCTGGGAGGCGGTGGTGGCGGCTCTCGGCACCGCGATCGTTCTGCGCTCGCTGCGCGAGCCCGGTGCCCACGACAGCACCCCAGGGACGACGGGCCGGCTGCGACATTGAGCTAGCGCGGATCCGCCCTGCGTGCGCCGCTCCCGGCGCCGCGGTCACCCGTCGACGGAAGGCTGTGTGCCGTGCTCTCCCTGGTTCTCCCCAAGGGCTCGCTGGAGCGGGCCACCCTGGAGCTTTTCGACGCCGCCGACCTGACCGTCCGCCGTTCCTCCGATCGTGACTACCACGCGTTCATCGATGACCCCCGCATCGACCGGGTGCGCTTCCTGCGCCCCCAGGAGATCCCGTCCTACCTTGAGCGCGGGCTGTTCGATCTCGGCATCACCGGCCGGGACTGGATCACCGAGACCGGCGCGCAGCTCGCGTCGCTCGGCGAGCTGAAGTACTCGAAGGCGACCGCCGACCCGGTGCGGGTGGTGCTCGCGGTGCCCGAGGGGGCGTCCTGGCAGTCGGTCACCGACCTGCCGGACGGGGTGCGGATCTCGACCGAGCTGCCCGCCCTGACGGGCCGGTACCTGGAGGCGAACGGGGTCAAGGCGATGGTGATCCCCTCGCACGGCGCCACCGAGGCGAAGGTCCCCGACATCGTGGACGCGATCGTCGATCTCACCGAGACCGGCTCCTCGCTCCGGCGTAACGGCCTGCGGGTCCTGGACACGCTGCTGACCAGCTACACCGAGCTGGTCGCCAACGCCGACGCCTATGCGGACGCGGGCAAGCGGGCCGCCATGGAGGACATCGCCCTGCTGCTGCAGGGCGCGATCCGGGCGCGGGGCAATGTGCTGCTCAAGCTGAACGTGCCCACGGCGCGCCTGCAGGCGGTGACGAACATGCTCCCGGCCATGTCGTCGCCGACCATCACGGCCCTGGCCAAGGGTGACATGGCGGCGGTCGAGACCGTGGTGCCCAAGACCGGGGTCAACACCTTGATCCCGGCGCTGAAGTCGGCGGGCGCGAGGGACATCCTGGAGATCCCCATTTCCAAGATCGTCGAGTGATGGCGCGGTCCCGTCCCAGGCGGGACCGGGCCCGCGGCCGGGGTGGCCGGCGACAAGCGGGATGGCCGGCCCGCTGGTCAGCGGGAATGGTGGGGCTGCAGGGCTGGTTTGTCCCAGAAGGGCTGTGTCATCCTGCCGGGAGGGCACCCCCGGGCGGTCCCGCAGGCTGCGGCAGGCCAGGCCGCCGGGGAATCGTGAGGTGAGAGGGTCTTGCGCGACATCCTGGACCAGATCACGAAGTGGTGGGACTCCGGAGAGACCTTCGGCCTGGCAACGGTTGTGAACACCTTCCGCAGCGCCCCGAGGGACCCGGGGGCCGCGCTGGCGGTATCTGACGGCGGCGAGGTCGTCGGCAGCGTGTCCGGCGGCTGCGTGGAAGGCGCCGTGTATGAGCTGGCGCGGCAGGTGTGCGAGTCCGGGGAGCCGGTGCTCCAGACCTACGGCATCAGCGACGACGCCGCGTTCGACGTCGGGCTCACCTGCGGCGGGATCATCGAGCTTTTCGTCGAGCCGGTCAGCAGGCAGCGTTTCCCGGCGCTCGGCGAGGTCGCGGCCGCCATCGGCGATGAGGTGCCGGTCGCGGTGGCGACGGTCATCGCCGGGCCCGGGATGCTCGGCGCCCGCCGCATCATCCGGCCCGGCACCGCCACCGGGACTCTCGGCGCCGGCGACAGGCTGGACGAGGCTGTCGACGACGATGCGCGCGGCATGCTCGCGCAGGGCCTGACCGGCGTGCGGCATTACGGGGAGCACGGCGAGCGCCGGCTCGACGACCTGTCGGTGTTCGTCCAGTCCTTCGCCCCGCCGCCACGGATGCTGGTCTTCGGCGCGATCGACTTCGCGTCCGCGGTCGCGCGGGCCGGGAAGTTCCTCGGCTACCGGGTCACGGTCTGCGATGCGCGGCCGATTTTCGCCACTCACGCCCGGTTCCCGGACGCGGACGAGGTGATCATCGACTGGCCGCACCGGTACCTGGCACAGGCGCAGATCGACTCGCGCACCGTGATCTGCGTGCTCACCCACGACCCCAAGTTCGACGTGCCGGTGCTGGAGGTCGCGCTGCGCACCCCGGCCGGGTATATCGGCGCCATGGGCAGCCGGCGGACTCATGAGGACCGGCTGGCGCGCCTGCGCGAGGCCGGGCTGACCGAGGACGAGCTCGCGCGGCTGCGCTCACCGATCGGGCTGGATCTGGGGGCACGGACCCCAGAGGAGACGGCGGTGTCGGTCGCGGCGGAGCTCATCCAGCTGCGCTGGGGCGGCTCCGGGCAGCCGCTGACCGACACGACCGGCCGCATCCACCACGGCTGACCGGCAGCCGCCGTGGCGCCGGCCTGCGCCATGATCACGCCCCTGCTACCGCGGTTCGGCGTGCGAAGCAGCGCCATGCCGGGAGGGGACGTAACGTTGGGGACCGTGGCACGGCAGATCGCCGGGGTGCTGCTCGCCGCGGGCGAGGGCAGCCGGCTGGGCGGCCCGAAGGCACTGGTCGAGGTGGCCGGGACCCGGCTGGTGGATCGGGGCGTGGCGCTGCTGCGGGATGGCGGCACAGCGCCGGTGGTCGTGGTGACGGGGGCGGTGGACGTGCCGCTGCTGGGTGTGATCACCGTGCACAACCCGGACTGGCGGTCCGGCATGGCGTCCTCCCTGGCGGCCGGGCTCGGGGCGGTCCCTGCCGGCTGCACCGCCGCGGTGATCGCCCTGGTGGATCAGCCGCTCATCGGCCCTGACGTGGTCCGGCGGCTGGTCGCGGCATATCTGTGTGGCGCCAGGGCCGCGGTCGCGTCGTACGGCGGCAAGCTACGGAACCCTGTCCTGCTGGCCAGGGACGAGTGGGCCAGTGTACTGGCGCTGGCCACAGGCGACGTGGGGGCGCGCCCCTACCTTCGCGCACATCCGGACCGGGTCACGGCGGTGGAGTGCGGCGACATCGGCCGTCCCGACGACGTCGACACGCCGTCGGACCTGGCGCGGGTGAGCCAGGTGCTTGCCGCGGCGGATTCCGCACCGCTAGCGCCCCGTCACCTCGATCCCCCAGACGTGGGACACACTGCTGCCGGTCACGGGCCAGCGGCCGGCTGACGGCCACGCCCCGCACCGCTAGCGCCCCGTCACCTCGATCCCCCAGACGTGGGACACACTGCTGCCGGGCTCCAGGACGATGAGGTCGGTGCCGGTGACGAACGCGTTCGGGGGACAGGTCATGGGCTCGACGGCCAGGGCGCGGCGGCGGCGGGTGGCGTCCAGGGTGTCTCCGGTGAAGACCTGGAGCCAGTGGTAGCCCTGGCCTGCCCAGATCCCGACCTCGGTGTGGGCGCCGGTGAGCCGCGCCCAGGCGCGGCCCAGACCATCGCGGGCCAGACCGGTGAGCGCGTGATCCAGCCGCACGTCCTCGATCGGCCGGGCGGCGCGGAAATCGGCGTCGGTGCCGGTGACGTCGCGGGCCTCGTCCGCCGGGATGCCACGCTCATCGGCGGGCAGCCAGCGCGCGGCGGGCAGGCTGAGCGTGCACTCGTCCACGGTCGGCGTGCCAGCGTCCAGGTAGGGATGCGATCCGGTGCCGTACGGCGCCGGGCGGGAGCCGATGTTACGCGCGGTGATCGTCACCTGCAGCCCGTGGTCCTCGCTGAGCTGGTAACCCGCCTCCATTTCCAGGCAGAACGGGTAACCCGCCCGTCCGAGCACAGCCGTCCGCAGCAGCACCGTGTCCGCGTCATGGCCGGCGGCGGCCCATGGCATCCACCTGGTCAGGCCGTGGATCGCGTTGCCGTTGGCCGGTTCGCTCAGGTCGAGCTGGTGGCTGGCGCCAGCCAGCGTGTAGCGGCCGCTGTCGATCCGGTTGGGCCAGGGCGCGAGCAGCTGGCCTGCCGCGCCTGGGGGAAGCTCGTCGGGCTGGTAGCCCGCGATCACGTGCCTGCCGTTGTGAGTCAGCTCGCGCAGGCCTGCCCCGAGCTCGGTGACGACCGCGTCGTAGGCACCCGCGCTGATCTGGTACTGGCTGCCGGTGACGGGAGTCATGACCGGCCGGCCTGGGCTGCTGCCCGCTGGAGAACGCGCCGCTGCGCTCATGGATTCATTGTCGCGCCTGGTCATCAGCCTGCACAGGGGTCTCCGCCCGCTTGCGCACCCGGCTGCTGATCGGTCCCCGGGCCATGGAAGCGCCGGCGGGGCTGCTTGGGGAGCGGGGGACCGTCAGCCCCGCCGGCTATTGAACGATATCCGCCCAAGTCTGATGTGTGTGCGAAATTCTTCAACCATCCGCCTGCGCGGCAACTCCTGATTTCCGCCCGGGCTGCTGTGAGGTGCGGTTTTCCGGGGACCATGCAGGAGTGCGGAGCGCGGATTCCTGGCCGCCGCCGGGACCGTCAGCA
Source organism: Streptosporangiaceae bacterium (assembly GCA_035518495.1). Classification (GTDB taxonomy): domain Bacteria; phylum Actinomycetota; class Actinomycetes; order Streptosporangiales; family Streptosporangiaceae; genus UBA9676. The sequence continues at coordinate 23,651 of DATIXO010000084.1, read as the reverse complement.
CAGGGATCCGCAGGTCGCGCCCGGCGGTACCGCGGCCAGGCCGCCTACATCGGGTCGCCGGGCGGGCCGGCCACCGCGACGGTCGGCGCCAGCGAGCCGCTGCGGATGGCCTCGGCCGCCAGGACACCGAACAGGTAGAAGTAGGCCGCTTCCTCCTCGGCGAAGGTGCGTACCTCGTGCCGGGCCCCATCCGCGGCGATGAAGACCTCGAACCCGTCCGGCGTCGGGAGCAGGCACATGGCCCCGTCGGTCTCGGTTTCCAGTGCGTACGCGACCCGCGGTATGGAGGCGAGATCAGCGAGCTCGCAGAAGATCTCCCGGGTCGGTACCCGCTGCCGCCGTGCCGACCTGCCGCCGATGTCGTTCGCGGCCGGCGCACTTGCCAGGCCGGCCTCTGGCGGCCCGTAGAAATCAGGCGGGACCGGCGCCGCCTGGGCATCGTCCCCGGCCGGGAAGGACAGCTCGTCCCCGGCCGGGAAGCGGACCGCGTAAGGGTCGGTTCCCGGGCTCGCATCCGTGGGCCAGGCGCCCGCCAGCTGGGTACCGTCGTCCGTGGGGGCGGGGGCGGCCGGCGGCATGGATGCGGCCGGCCCCATGGGTGCGGGTGCAGGCGAGGGTACGGGGGCGGCCGGCGGCATGGGTGCGGCCGAGGGTACGGGTGCGGCCGATGGCATGGGTGCGGCCGATGGCATGGGTGCGGCCGACGGCACGGGAACGGCAGGGGTGGCGACGGGGTCCGGCGGGACCCTGGCTGGCGGGATACTGGCCAGCGTCGCGTCGGCATCGGCCGGGCTATCGGCCGGTGGGGCACCGGCGAGTGGCGCGCTCGCCCCGGGCGCGTCGGCCGGTGCGGCAGCCGTAGGGGCGTCGGCCGGCGCGGGGCTGGTGGCCGGCGCCTCGGCCGGTGCGGGGCTGGCCAAGGGCGCGTTTGCCATGGGCGCGGCCGCTGACGGCGGGGCGCCTTGAGGCGCAGGGCTGGCGGGCGGCGTCTCGGCCGGCGCGGCGGGACCGCGGGCGCCTGCCCGCGGAGATCGGGGCCGGCGGGTGGGGAGCGCCGGCGCGGCGACTGGCGGGGCGCTGGCCTGCGGCACCTCGGTGGCCGGGGCTTCGGCCAGCCCCGGAGTGGTGAATGGCTGCTCGGCCAGCGGGGGAGCGGCGAGCAGCTGCTCGGCCAGCGGGGCGCCGGTGGCCGGCTCACCGGCCGGTGGGGCGCTTGGGACGCTGGCGGCCGGGGGATCGGCCGATGGAGGACCGGACATGGGTGCATCGGTCAGCGCGGCACCGGCGGCCGGGGAATCTACCGCCGGCAGGCCGGCTGAGGGACCGGAGAGTGGGGCATTCACCGTTGCGGCGTCGGCCAGGGGGGCGTTGACGGGTGGTGCGTCGGTCAGCGGGGCACCGGTCTCCGGGGCGGGCTGCACCGGGACGCTCAGGTCGGGCAGCGGCGAGGCAGTGGGCGGTGCCGCGACCGGCCACGGAGCCATGCCGTACGGGTATGTCGCCATCGGCCCGGTCGCATCGGCCTGCTCGCCCCAGCGCAGCGGCCTTTCCACGCGCTCCTCAGTGAGCCCGGACACCTCCTCCCGCTGCGCGAGCAGCTCGAAGACCCCCCGGTCCACCTGCCAGTACCCGAGGCTGGTGGCGTGGTCGGCGTCGGTCCCGAGATAGGCGATGTGCAGCCGGTCACCCGGGTCGTCCAGCACGATGCAGGGTTCTCCGCGGAAGGTGCCGACCGGCCGCGACTCCCACAGGGCATCGATCTCGGCCCGGATCACCGGCTTGCGCCAGTGCCCCGTGGCCGGCTCGAAGCCGAGTTCCTCCGGTGGCGGGCAGGCGGCGAACAGGACGATCTCGGAGTTGGACGGGCCCACGCCCACCTCATACGGCACACCGCGGTAGGTGGCCATCAGCCGGTATCGCATGGCTCAGATCCCCCTTACCGGACGCAGCCATACCTGTCCGTCGTAGCGGGCGATGAATTCCTCGGCGCCGGAGGTGATCCGGTACATCTCGGTACCGACCGGGATCGGTACCGGCAGCGTGTAGTGCTCGGGGACAGCGCTGCCCGGGCTGTCGCCATTGGGCGGCGGCGGGGGCAGCAGCGAGTCGGCCATGTCCAGGGCCAGCCACCGCAGGACGCAGATCTCCGCCATGTCCGGGCTGAATTCCGACCCCTCATAGCCGAGGGCCAGGGCATGGTAGTAGCTCGCCGGGTCAGGGAAGGCGGAGTCCTGGGCGAGGTACACAAAGCCAGCGATCACCGATCGCTGGCCGTTCAGGTACGGCTCGACCAGGCGGGGTGGGATTACCTTCTGCAGTGGTGTTCCCGGCGCGATCGTCCTGGGCGGCTGTTCAGCCTGGGTCACTCAGTCCTCTGGGGGTTGACATGAGATACAGCTCAAGAGCCTCTCATATGGGAATTTTCCCCTCAACCTGCTTGGGTGAGCGCACCCAGGATGCTGACGGGCCGCGCCCGGCCAGCGGGTGAGCCCGCCCGCGGCGGGCAGCAGGCGCGCGGCGGGAACCGTGGTGGCGCCGCACTAAGGTTGAGCCGTGCCTGAGCTGATCACCGGCGGGCTTGGTGATCCCACCGACCATGGCGGGCCCGACCCCCGGGCCGCCGCCGCGCTGAGCGCGTTCGCGGCCGGTCAGGGGAGCGAGCACGCCGTCCTGTCCGCGCTCGCTGGCGCCCGGCTGCTGGTCCCGGTCGTGGCCGTGCTGGCTGAAGCGGCACCCGCGGGCGGCGGCGGCGACCAGGCCCGCGCGGACCCAGCCGGCGCGGATCCGGCCCGCGGCGACGCGGCCGGGCCCGGGGGCCGGCTCCGCCGGGAGAAGGTCAGCGAGATGGCTCTGCCAACCCTGGTCGGCGCCGACGGCAGGCGTGCCGTGCTCGCCTTCACCTGCCTGCGGTCGCTGACCGGGTGGCGACCCGATGCCAGGCCGGTTCCGGTCACCGCGCGCCAGGTCTGGCAGGCCGGGGCCGGCGAGGCGGACGCGGTGGTCATCGACGTCGCCGGCCCGGTGCCGTTCGAGGTTGACGGCGCCCGGCTGGCCGCGCTGGCGGAGGGCCGGCCGCCACCGCAGCCGCACGAGGACCCGGACGTCCGGGCGCTGGCCGGCGCGGCACTGGCCGGCGAGCCGCTGATCGCCGGGTTCGCGCTGCTGCCGGGGCGCGGCGGCAGCGACCTGACCATCGAACTGGCGCTGGCCGGCGCGGCCGGTCCCGGCCTCCCGCGCGCGCAGGAGGCCATCGGCCGGGTCGCGGAACGGATCGTGGCCGCCGGGGGCGGCAGGGTGCGGCGCGGGATCACGGTGGCTGCCAGCACGGGTGCCGCCAGCACGGGTGCCGCCAGCACGTGCGGCCAGCCCACGGGCACTCCCCAGGCCGGTGGACCGTGACGTCGGCCGCCCGGCCCGGGCGCCGCCCGCCGGATCCGGGCATCCGCGGCCCCGTGGGAGGATCAGCACCATGCTGCGCTGGCTGACCGCGGGGGAGTCGCACGGGCGCGCGCTGGTGGCGATCTGCGAGGGGCTGCCCGCCGGGATCGAGATCACCACCGCCGATATCGCCGCCGCGCTGGCCCGCCGCCGGGCCGGCTACGGCCGGGGCGCGCGGATGAAGTTCGAGCAGGACGAGGTGGAGATCACCGGCGGGGTGCGGCACGGCCGCACGATCGGTGCGCCGGTGGCCATCCGGATCGGCAACACCGAGTGGCCGAAATGGGAGACGGTGATGTCACCGGACCCGGTCGCGCCGGAGCTGCTGGCGGACCAGGCGCGGGCCGCCCCGCTCACCCGCCCCCGCCCGGGTCACGCCGATCTGGCGGGCATGCAGAAATACGGGCACACCGACGCCCGGCCGGTGCTCGAGCGCGCGAGCGCGCGAGAGACAGCCGCCCGGGTGGCGCTCGGCGAGGTTGCCAGGTCGTACCTGCGTCAGTCGTTCGGCATCGAAATCGTCAGTCACGTGGTGGCGATCGGGCAGGTCAGCGCGCCCGATGACGCCGGGCCCGGGCCCGGCGACGCCGCGCGGGTCGACGCCGACCCGGTGCGTTGCCTGGACCCGGCGGCGAGCGAGGCGATGCGGGCGGAGATCGACGCCGCACGCAGTGACGGGGACACGCTCGGCGGGGTGGTGGAGGTCATCGCCCATGGCGTGCCGCCCGGCCTGGGCAGCCACGTGCACTGGGACCGCCGCCTCGACGGGCGGCTGGCGGCGGCGCTGATGAGCATCCAGGCGATGAAGGGGGTGGAGGTCGGCGACGGCTTCGCCACCGCCCGGCGCCGCGGGTCGCAGGCCCACGACGAGATCGAGGCCAGCGGCGAGGGGGTGCGGCGGCGCACCAACCGGGCCGGCGGGGTGGAGGGCGGCATGAGCACCGGCGAGCCGCTGCGGGTGCGGGTCGCGATGAAGCCGATCTCCACCGTGCCCCGGGCGCTGGACACGGTCGACGTCGCGACCGGCGAGGCGGCCAAGGCGATCAACCAGCGCAGCGACGTCACCGCCGTGCCAGCGGCGGGGGTGGTCGCCGAGGCCATGGTGGCGCTGGTGCTGGCCGACGCCGCCACCGAGAAGTTCGGCGGAGACTCGGTGCCGGAGATCCGGCGGAACCTGCGCGGCTACCTGGACTCGCTGGTGATCGCATGACCGCCCCGGTGGTGATCCTGATCGGCCCGCCCGGGGCGGGCAAGTCCACCGTGGGGCCGCTGGTCGCCGCCCTGCTGGGGGCGGAGTTCCTGGACACCGACAGCGCGGTCGAGGAGGCGGCGGGCAAGCCGGTCAGCGACATCTTCATTTCCGACGGCGAGGCCGCCTTCCGGGAGCTGGAGCGCGCCGCGGTGGCCCGCACGGTCGCCAGCCACCCGGGCATACTCGCGCTGGGCGGCGGTGCGGTGATGGACCCCGGCACCCGGCAGCTGCTGGCCGGCCAGCGGGTGGTCTACCTGGAGACCGGGTTCGCCACGGCCGCGCACCGGACCGGCCTCGACACGCCCCGCCCGCTGCTGATCGGCAACCCGCGCACGCGGATGAGGGAGCTGCTGGCAGAGCGGCTGCCGGTGTATGAGGCGCTCGCCTGGGTCACGGTGGCCACCGATGACCGCGCCCCGCAGGAGATAGCCGACGACGTCGCCGCCGCAGTCACCGCCAGGATCGCGGCGGAGACGGGCGAGGGCGCCGGCACCTCACCCGAGGCGCCGCCCAGCCCGCCGGGGCGGGATCGGTGACCGTCACCCGGATCGGGGTCGCTGGCGAGCACGCCTACCAGGTGGTCGTCGGCACCGGCGTGCTCGGCGAGCTGCCCGCGCTGGTCGGGCCGTCGGCCCGTACGGTCGTCGTGGTGCACCCCGAGGGGCTGGACGGGCTCGCCCGCCCGGTGTGCGGCGTGCTCGCCGGCGCCGGGTACGTGGTGCACGGCGAGCAGGTGCCAGCCGGCGAGGCGGCCAAAACGGTCGGCGTGGCGGCGGATCTGTGGTCCCGGCTGGCCGCCCACCGGCTCACCCGCAGCGACGCCATCGTCGGTGTCGGCGGCGGGGCCACCACCGACCTGGCCGGGTTCGTCGCGGCCACGTGGCTGCGCGGGGTGCGGCTGGTCCTGGTCCCGACGACCCTGCTGGCGGCGGTGGACGCGGCAATCGGTGGCAAGACCGCGGTGAACATCGAGGCGGGCAAGAACCTGGTCGGCGCGTTCCATCCGCCGGCCGGCGTGCTCACCGACCTGGCGGCGCTGGAGTCGCTGCCGGCCGCCGAGTACGTCAGCGGCCTCGCCGAGGTGATCAAGGCCGGCTTCATCGCCGACCCGGCGATTCTCGACCTGATCGAGGCCGACCCGGAGGGCGCGGTGGTCCCGCACGGCAAGCACGCCCGGGAGCTGGTCGAGCGGGCGGTGCGGATGAAGGCGGAGGTGGTCGCGGCGGACCCGCGGGAGGCCGGGCGCCGGGAGATCCTCAACTACGGGCACACCCTCGGCCACGCCATCGAGCTGGTCGAGCGCTACCAGATCCGGCACGGCGAGGCGGTCGCGATCGGCATGGTGTACGCGGCGGAGCTGGCCCGCCTGGCCGGCCGGCTCGGCGCCCCGGCCCTGCACCGTCACCGCCGGGTGCTCACCGCGGTCGGCCTGCCCACCACCTTCCTGCCGGGGGCCTGGCCGGCGCTGCGGGAGGCGATGGCGGTGGACAAGAAGTCGCGTGGCGCCCGGATGCGTTTTGTGGTGCTGGAAGGGCCGGGCCGGCCGGTGATCCTCGACGACCCGCCGGAGGACCTGATGGCCCGCGCGTATGAGGAGGTGGCGTCGCGGTGAGGCAGGTGCTGGTGCTGAACGGCCCCAACCTGGGCCGCCTGGGCTCGCGGGAGCCGGACGTGTACGGCAGCGCCAGCTTCGAGGAGCTGGCGGCCGAGTGCCGCAAGGCCGGCCGGGAGCTGGACCTGCACGTGGAGGTCAGGCAGACCGACGACGAGGCCGAGCTCATCGGCTGGGTGCACGAGGCGGCCGACGCCAGGACGCCGCTGGTGCTGAACCCGGCCGCCTTCACCCACTACTCCTACGCGCTGCGCGACGCGCTCGCGATGCGCACGGCGCCGCTGGTGGAGGTGCACCTGTCCAACCCGGCCACCCGGGAGGAGTTCCGGCACACGTCGGTGGTCGCTGCGGTGGCCGACGGGACGATCGCCGGGTTCGGCCTGATGTCCTACCGGCTGGCGCTGCAGGCGATCGCTGCGCTGGCGGCACCCTCATCACCCTCACAAGAGAACGAGGGTTCATAACGAGAGCGGGCGGCACCCTCGCTGCCGGAAGGCTGGTCAGATGCGGATCGGGATGGCCCTGAACTACGCGGGCGGTTTCGCGGAGACCGTGGCCGAGCTGGGCGACTACGAGAAGGCCGGCCTCGACATCGTGTTCGTGCCGGAGGCCTACACCTTCGACGCCGTCAGCCAGCTCGGCTACATCGCGGCCAGAACGCAGCGGCTGGAGATCGCCTCGGGGATCCTCCAGCTGTACACGCGCACACCGACGCTGACCGCGATGACCGCGGCCGGGCTCGATTACGTCTCCGGCGGCCGGTTCACGCTCGGCATCGGGGCCTCCGGCCCGCAGGTGATCGAGGGCTGGCACGGGGTGCCGTACGACGCGCCGGTGGGGCGCACCAGGGAGATCATCGAGATCTGCCGGATGGTGTGGCGGCGGGAGCGGCTGGAGCACGCGGGCAGGCACTACACCATCCCGCTGCCCGCCGGCCGCGGCACCGGGCTCGGCAAGCCGCTCAAGCTGATCAACCGGCCGGTGCGGGAGCGGATCCCGATCGTGGTGGCGGCGCTCGGCCCGAAGAACGTGGAGCTCGCCGCCGAGCTGGCCGAGGGCTGGGAGCCGATCTTCTACTTCCCCGAGCGGGCGGCGCAGGTGTGGGGCGCCCCGCTGGCGGCAGGCCGGGCCAGGCGTGATCCCTCGCTGCCGCCGCTGGACGTGGTGGCACAGGCGCCGCTGGCGATCGGCGACGACGTGGCCGGGTACCTGGAGCTGGGCAGGCCGGTCGCCGCCCTGTACATCGGCGGCATGGGCCCGCACCGGGACCAGGGCCGCAACTTCTACTACGAGCTCGCGGTCCGGTACGGGTTCGCCGACGCGGCCAGCCGCTGCCAGGACGCCTACCTGGCCGGCCGCAAGGACGAGGCGGCCGCGCTGGTGCCGGCCGAGCTGCTGGCGGGCACGTCCCTCATCGGCCCCGAGGGTCACGTGGCCGAGCGGCTGGCCGCACTGAAGGAGTCGGGCGTGACCACGCTCAACGTGATGCCGCTGGCGGCCACGCACGCCGGCCGGGTCCGCCTGATCGAGCGCGTCCGCGACCTGGCCGCCTGATCCGGGCTCAGGGCGCGAGCTTCATGATCACGGAATCCTCTCAGTCATAACGACCGGCAGGATTCCGTGATCATGAAATATACGGTGGTTGGAGCGGCTCCTCAGACCGACTTCTGGTAGGCGCGGAAGGTCAGCACCGACAGCGCGGTGACGCCGATGGCCAGCAGCGCCAGGCCACCGCCCCAGGCGAGCACCCGGCTCCAGTCCGGGCTGGCGCTCATGGCCGCCCGGCCCGCCTCCAGCGCCCAGTTGACCGGGTTGCCGTCGGCGACGTTCCGCATCCAGTGCGGCATCAGCGCGGTGACCATGAACGCCGACGACAGGAACGTCAGCGGCAGCAGCAGGAACGTGTTGATGCCGATGATCGTCTCCCGCTGCCGGGCCAGCATGCCGACGGTGTTCGAGAAGGCGCTGAACACCACCGCGATCAGCACCGACGCCGCGATCAGCACGAGGACTCCGGCCACGCCCCCGGGGTAGTGCGCTCCCGCCGCCCAGCCGAGCGCGACGATGATGAGCGACTGCACCGTGGTCATCAGCGACTGCATGACGACCGAGGCGTTGATGATGGCCGAGCGGTGCAGCGGCAGCACCAGGAACCGGTCCATGACGCCCCGGTCGATCTCCTCGAGCACCGTCATCCCGCTCCACATGCTGGTCGACAGCGCGCTCATGATCACTACGCCGGGCACCAGGTAGTCCAGGTAGGACGAGGCGCCGAAGCCCGGCAGCTCCACTATCTTGCGGAACAGGGACCCGAACAGGAACAGCCAGATCACCGGCTGGATCAGGCTGATCACCAGGTAGGCGGGCTGCCGGGCGAGCGCCCGGAGCTGCCGGCCGGTCATCAGCGAGGTGTGCGTGGCTATGGCGGTCATTTCATTGCCTCCCTCGCGGGCGCTTCGCTGGCTTCGGGGAGGCGGTCCTCGGCGCCGGGACACCGCTGACGCGGCGTTCGACCCGGCGCCTGCGGCGTACCGAGCGAGCCAGGGGTTGACCGATGGTGTCTCATTGCTTTCCTCCGTTGCTGGTAGTGGCGTCGGCGTCGGCGAACCGGCGGCCCGCGTAGCGCAGGTAGACATCGTCGAGCGACGGACGCGCCACCGTGGCGGCGCGCACCGGCACGCCCGCGTCGTCGAGCGCGGCGAGGACGGCCGGCAAGGCAGCCGCGCCCTCATCGGCGCGGGCGCTGACGTGGCTGCCGTCCATCCGGATCTCGCGGACGTAGGGCACCCGCTCCAGGACGGCGAGCAGCCTGCCGCGTTCGGTGTGACCGGCGAGGTCGAGGTGCACGGCGTCGCCGTGAAGCTGCCCCTTGAGCTCGTCGGGCGTGCCCTCGGCGACGATCCGCCCCCGGTCCACGATGGCCACCTGGCTGGCGAGCCGGTCGGCCTCCTCCAGGTAGTGGGTGGTCAGCAGGATGGTGAGCCCGTCGTCGGCGGTGAGCCGCCCGATCTCGTCCCACATCGCGGAGCGCGATTCCGGGTCGAGGCCGGCGGTGGGCTCGTCCAGGAAGAGCACCTGAGGCCGGTTGATCAGGCCCAGCGCCACGTCCAGCCGCCGCTGCATGCCGCCCGAGTAGGTGCGGACGAGCCGGCCGGCGGCGCCGACCAGGTCGAACCGGCCGAGCAGCTCGTCGGCCCTGGCGGCCAGCTTGCGGCCGCGCAGGCCATGGATCTTGCCGGTCAGCAGCAGGTTCTCCCGGCCGGTGGCCATCGGGTCCGCGCCGCTGCGCTGGCCGACCACGCCGATGGCGTGCCGGACCCGGGCCGGCCTGGCCCGCACATCCAGCCCGGCCACCGTCGCGGTGCCCGCGTCGGCCTGGGCCAGGGTGGTGAGGATCTTTACGGTGGTGGACTTCCCGGCCCCGTTGGGGCCGAGCAGGGCGAAGATCGTGCCCGCACGGACCGCGAAGCTGAGCCCGTCGAGGGCCCGCACACCCTTGGGGTAGGTCTTGACGAGGCCGTGCGCCTCGATCGGGTATCCGGCTCCGGTGCCCGCGCGGTCGCGCGCGGGCGTGCCTGCCTGCATGGTCATGGTGGCTCTCTCCCTGGTGGGTAGCTGTGTCACCGGTCCACGAGGGAGCAGCCAACGTATTCTTGAGGTGCTCACTCGATCTGGTCTCGCTCCCGCGGGACCGGTTCGGTGGTCACGGCCCTCGGTCAGGTGTTGCCGCACCTTGCCGGGGGCCGTCTGCTGGTCAGTCCGTGCCGCCTTCCCCCTTTCCTGGATGGTCCTCGCCACGGCCTGTCCCCGGCCCGTTGGCGTGATCGGCCCATTCCGGCGGGACGGGGCCGAATTCCGCTGGCCATTCATGCGTGTCGTGCACGTGCTGCCAGCCGTCCAGGCCGGGGAAGGTCCGGTTCTCGAACTCGGCCACCAGGCCGCGGACCCATGTCAGCTCGGCCTCCTGCATCGCCACGTGGTACTCGGCCTCCAGCGTGAACAGCCGGGGCAGCCAGGCGAGCCCGGCGAGTTCTTCCCGTACCTCGGCGATCGCCTTCTCCAGCGCAGTGGCGCGGTCACGCAGCAGCGCCAGGGCCCGGGCGGGGGTCAGCACGGGCAGCTCCGCCAGGGCCGCCTCGAACTGCGGGTACTCCTTCACCGGGACGGCGATCAGTTCCGCCATCCAGTCGTTGAGCTCCGTGCGCCCGGCCTCGGTGATCCGGTACACGGTGCGCTCCGGCCGCCGCCCTTCCCGCCCGGCTTCCACCGCCTCGATGAGCCCGTGCCTGGCGAGGTTGTTCACGACCGTGTACAGCGAGCCGTAGTTCAGCTTGATGCTGCGCTCCTTGCCCTGCGAGCGCATCGTGGTGGCCATCTCGTACGGGTGCATCGGGCGCTCGGTGAGCGTCACGAGGCAGGCAAGTGCCAGCAGGTTCGAGACCACGCGCCGCCCGGCCATCCCCGCACCCGCTTTCCGATCGTTGATCCGGTCCCGTATATCCGTAGCCGAGTATACGGATGCGTGTATCCGTTCGCAAGTAAGAAGATCCGGGCTGGCCCGCCCGTCCTTCCCACCCGGCCCGGGATTGTCGCCGGCCCGGGGCTGGCAGCCGGCCGGGGAACATTGACAGCCCGGGGAGGATGGGGTGGTGACCCGAGGGGACTATCGCCTGACGGTGCGTTCCGCACGCCCGGAGGACGAGACCGGCCTGGCCCGCCTGGACGCGGTCGCCTGGACGCCCGCATCGGGGTTCCCGTCCGTGATGGAGCGGGCTCACGATCTGTTCTTCACCTTTTTCACCGACGATGGCCCGCCCGGGGAATACCTCGTCGCCGAGCTCGGCGGCCAGCTGGCTGGTTACGTCCGGGTGAGGCCGGTCACGGCGATCCCGGAGAACGCGCACGTGCTCGGGGTGATGGGGCTGGCTGTCGCACCGGGCGCGCGGGGCCGGGGGGTTGGCTCCGCGCTGCTCACCGCCGCCGAGCAGCGTGCGCGCAGCCGTGGCGCGCGCAAGCTGAGCCTGCGGGTGCTCAGCACCAACGAGGCGGCTCTGCGCCTGTACGAGCGACTCGGCTTCCAGCGGGAAGGCACCCTGCGGGACGAGTTCTGCATCGGCGGCCGGTCTGTGGATGACGTGGTCATGGCCAAGCACCTCACGTGACCGGCCCCGTCCCCAGCCCGGCGGACGCTGGCCCGGGCGCACGCATTGTGGATCCCTGCTCGCGGGACGGCCGTACAGTCGGGACATGCCCGAGATCCACGCCGCCCGCCGCGAGCGCCTGCAGGCAGTGCTGGCTGCCGGTGATGCCAACGCCGCCCTGATCACCAGCCTGGTCAACGTCCGCTACCTCACCGGGCTCGCCAGCTCCAACGCCGCCCTGCTCGTGCCGGCCGATGGGGAGGCGGTGCTGGCCACCGACTCCCGCTACGCCCTGGCCGCCGATCGGGACTGCCCCGACCTGGAATGCCTCACCTGCCGCGAGGCCGAATCCGCGCTCGCGGACCTGGCCAGCAAGCGCGGGCTCGGCCGGCTCGCGTTCGAGGCACACGAGATGACCGTGGAGCGGTGCGATGCCCTCACCTCCGCCGCTGGCGAGCTGGAACCACGGCCGCTCGGCCGGGTAGTGGAGGAGCTGCGCATGGTCAAGGACGACGCCGAGATCGCCCTGCTCGCCCGCGCATGCGAGATCACCGGCGCGGCATTCGACGAGGCGGCCCCGCGGATCACGGCCGGCCTGACCGAGCGGGAGTTCGCCGTGCTCATCGACCGGGCGATGATCGATGCGGGCGCGGAGAAGCCCGCGTTCGACACCATCGTCGCCAGCGGTCCCAACGGGGCCATCCCGCACCACACGCCGACCGGCCGCGCCTTCGCCCCGGGGGACATGATCACCATCGACTGCGGCGCCCGCTACGGCGGGTACCACGCCGACATGACGCGCACGGTGGTGCTCGGCACGCCAGCCAGCTGGCAGCGCGACCTCTACGCGCTGACGGCCGCCGCCCAGCAGGCCGGGATCGGGGCGGCCGCGCCGGGCGCGGCCGTGGCGGAGGTGGACGCAGCGGCCCGCGCTGTCATCGCCGAGGCCGGCTACGGCGAGCACTTCTCGCATGGCCTGGGGCACGGGGTGGGCCTGGAGATCCACGAGGCGCCGATGCTCGGGCGCGGCAGGCCCGGTAGACTTGCTGACCGGGTTCCCATCACCGTCGAACCGGGCATTTACCTGCCCGGCAGGGGCGGCGTCAGGATCGAGGACACCCTGGTGGTGCGCTCGGGGGCGCCGGCGGCATCCCGCGTGATGCTCACCACGACCACAATCGCGACCAGCAGGGAGCTGCTTGTCCTCTAGGGCGGACCCGCCCTGGCCGGCCCGGCGCCCCGTACCCAGGAGAGACACCAGACGTGGCCACCACGAACGACCTCAAGAACGGCATCACGCTGAACATCGACGGGCAGCTGTGGACCGTCGTGGACTTCCAGCACGTCAAGCCCGGCAAGGGCGGCGCCTTCGTGCGGACGAAGCTGAAGAACGTCCTGTCGGGCAAGGTGGTCGACCGGACCTTCAACGCCGGCGTCAAGGTCGAGACGGCCAACGTGGACAAGCGTGAGATGCAGTACCTCTACCGTGAGGGCGATGACTTCGTGTTCATGGACACGCAGGACTACGACCAGCCCCACATCCCGGCCGCCACGGTCGGCGACGCCGCCAGCTACCGGCTGGAAGAGCAGACGGCCGTGGTGGCGTTCAACGACGGGATCCCGCTCTACGTGGAGCTGCCCGCCGCGGTCGAGCTGACGATCAGGCAGACCGACCCCGGCATGCAGGGAGACCGCTCCACCGGCGGCACCAAGCCGGCCATCCTGGAGACCGGGGCACAGGTCCAGGTGCCGCTGTTCATCACGACCGGCGAGAAGGTCAAGGTGGATACCCGCACCGGCGAGTATCTCGGCCGGGCGTGACCTTCCGCCGTGCCTGCCCGTAGCAAGGCCCGCAAGCGGGCGCTCGATGTCCTGTTCGAGGCGGAGCTGCGGGGCCAGCCCGTCCTGGATGTGCTCGCCGAGCGGGCGACCGACGAGATACCGCCGCTCCCGGCCTACGCCGCCGACCTGGTCCGCGGGGTGCATGCGCACCAGGAGCGGATCGACGAGCTGCTCGCCGAGCACGCCCAGGGGTGGGCGCTGGAGCGGATGCCGGCGGTGGACCGGAACCTGCTGCGCATCGGGGCCTACGAACTGCTGTGGGCCGACGACATCCCGGACGCGGTCGCCATCAGCGAGGCGGTCCATCTGGCCAGGGACCTGTCCACCGAGGGCTCGCCGGCGTTCGTGAACGGCTTGCTGGCGCGCCTGCTGGAACTCAAGCCGACGCTCTCCCTCTGACCGGGGCGGCCCGGCTGGCGGTCAGGCCTGGGCGAAGCGCAGGCCGAGGCCGAGCCGGCGCAGGACCGACCGGAACCACAGCGCCGACACGCCAGTCCCCGCCACCACCAGCGCAATCGTGAGCGCGGTCGAGAGCGTGATGAACAGCCCAACCGGCTCGGTCACCATCAGCACGGCGAGGCCGGCCGTGAGCAGCAGGAAGATCCCGGCCCAGAGCCAGGTCGCGCCCTGGAAGAAGCGGTGCAGGCCCGGGTGATGGCTGGCGGGCTGGCGCAGGGCGACCACCTCGGCGGCCAGCCGGGCGACCAGTGGGCTGGGCCCGCGTGCGGTCCGCGCGAAGAGCACGCACATGATCAGGTTGGCGGCCGGGAACTGGAGCAGGTAGAGCCAGACCTCGCCGGTGGCGAGCACCATGGCCGTCTGCAGCGTGAGCACCGCTGCCGAGATCATGAGCAGGCTCGGGACGCTGCCGGTAGCGATCTTGCGGATGATCGCGGTCAGCCAGGTGGCGACCAGGCCGGCCAGCAGGCTGGCGTCACGGCCGTATAGCCAGGCCGCAAGGGCGGCAGCGCCTACCGGCAGGCCGGCGGATTCGGTCAGGCTCCAGAGCGTGGTGCGCAGCAGTCTCAGCGGCCGCGGAAGCTCTAGGTGCTCTCGCATGCGGGAGAGCCTAAGTGCTCGCTGCGCCCGTCGGCGCCGGAAACCGGAAGAGTCATCGTCAATCCCGTCCTTCCCCCGCGCGGTCCCGGCGCTCCGGGCAGGTCCCGGGCCACCGGGCCGTGCCACAGCAGTGGCTGCCGGTGGGCGCCAGGGCCTGAGGGCGGTCATATTCAGTGAAACCCAGGCCAGGCACGGGTGCAAGGCCGCTACCCGCGCCGCCGTCCAGGAAACTGTGGCCTCTTGCGGCTCGTGCCCACTGCGACGATGGGTGCCGGGGCCGGCCGCCGGGGCCTCTGCGCGCTGCGGCACGTCGGCGGTGGGTGCCGGGGCCGGCGCCGGGGCCTCTGCGCGCTGCCGCACGTCGGCGGTGGTGACCGCCGTAGTGGCCGAGGCGCGAGCGGATGACGGTGCGGCCGGCGACGCTACGCGCGCTGCCGGCCCCGGCACCAGCCCCTTTCCTGCTTCGGCACCGGCCCCTTCCTGGGCGGCACCAGCCCCTTCCTGCTTCGGCACCGGCCCCTTTCCTGCTTATGCGACCCGGGCTGGCGCTGGACAGGAACGACCGCCGCGGGATGTCCGCGGCCGGCACTACATTGGTGGCGAGCGCGGGACAGGGAGGTCGGCAGTGGCAGGCGACCGTCGCGCCGGAGGCGCGCTGGGCGGTACCGGCGCCGGAGGCGCGCCAAGCGATATCGGTGCCGGAGGCGCGCTGGGCGGTACCGGTGCCGGAGGCGCGCTGGGCGCCTCCGGCCGGCCATGGAGCCGGTACGACGACACGCGCACCGCGATCATCCGCGACATCCTCCGCGAGGTGGTCGCCGCGCTGGTCGCGGAGACGGGCCGGGCCAGGCTCGACATCCTCGACGCCGGCGGCGGGACGGGCGGGTTCGCTGTCCCGCTGGCAGGCCTCGGCCACCACGTGACGGTGATCGATCCCAGCCCCGACTCACTCGCCGCCGCCGAGCGCCGGGCCGCGGAGATGGCTGTCCCGCTGCGCGTGGTCCAGGGAGACGTCACCGACCTGGCCGTGGTGGCCGGCGACCAGAACGCGGACCTGGTGCTGTGCCACAGCGTGCTGGAGTACGTCGACTCACCGGCGGACGCCATGGCATCGATCGCCCAGGTGCTGCGGCCGGGTGGCGCGGTCAGTGTGCTCGCGGCCAGTTCCGTCGCGGCGGTTATCCACCGCGCCCTGGCCGGGAGGTTCGACGACGCCCGGCGGCTGCTCGCCGGGATCGGCACCGGGCCGGCCGAGCCGGCCAGCGCCGGGCCGGCCACCGCCCGCCCACGGCGGTTCACGCTGCCGGCGGCCGTGGCCCTGATCGAGGGGGCCGGCCTGCGCGCGGGCAGCGCCCACGGGGTCCGGGTCTTCGCTGACCTGGTACCCGGCATGTTCGCGGACGCCGATCCGGGGGCCGCCGACGCGCTGCTGGCGCTGGAGCAGGCGGCCTCGGTCCATCCCGCCTTCCACGACATCGCCACCCAGTTCCACATCGTCGGATACCGGTAACCGCATGCCTGGCGGCGACACTGGCTGTCACATCCTCCATGCCGACATGGACGCCTTCTACGCCAGCGTCGAGATCCGCGACCGCCCCGAGCTCGCCGGGCTGCCGGTGATCGTGGGCGCCACCGCCAGCCGCGGGGTGGTCCTGTCCGCGTCATACGAGGCCCGCGTCCTGGGAGTCCGCTCGGCCATGCCGGTGACCAGGGCACGCCGGCTGTGCCCCCATGCGGTCTTCGTCGCGCCCCGCCACCGGGTCTACGCCGCCGTGTCCGCCGAGGTCATGGCCGTCTTCCGGTCGATCACCCCCGAGGTGGAGCCGCTGTCCCTGGACGAGGCATTCCTCGACGTGTCCGGCGCCATCCGGCGGCTGGGCCCGCCCGCCAGCATCGCCGGGCTGATCCGGGCCGAGATCCGCGATCAGCAGGGCATCACCTGCTCGGTGGGGGTGGCCAGCTGCAAGTTCGTGGCCAAGCTCGCGTCGGCCCTGTGCAAGCCGGACGGGCTCCTGGTGGTCCCGGAGGATCAGGTGCTCGGCTTCCTTCACCCGCTGCCAGTGGCCGCCCTGTGGGGGGTGGGGGAGCAGACCGGGCGGGCCCTGGCCGGGCTCGGCCTGCGGACGGTGGCCGACATCGCGCATACCCCACCGGCCGTGCTGCGGCGGGAGCTCGGCCAGGCCGCTGGCGCGCACCTGCACGCGCTCGCCTGGGGCCGTGATGAGCGCCCGGTGGTCCCCGGGCTGGCGGACAAGAGCGTCGGCGCGGAGGAGACCTTCCCCGCCGATGTCGATGACCCCGAGGTGATCCGCCGGGAACTGCTCCGGCTGTCCGGCCGGACAGCGCGCGGCCTGCGGGCGGGCGGCTCGGTGGCCAGGACGGTGGTGGTGAAGCTCCGGCTCGCCAACTTCACCACCATCACCCGCTCGCGCACGCTTCCCGAGCCCACCGACGTGGCCCAGAAGATCTACGCCACCGCCTGTGATCTTTACGCGGCGGCGGGCCTGGACCCGCGGGCGAGGCTGCGGCTGGTCGGTGTCCGGGCCGCCGGCCTGATCCCGGCCACCAGATCAGCCACCCAGCTGGCCTTCGGTGAACGGCCCTATTCCTGGCGTGACGCCGAGCGGGCGGTGGACCGGATCGCCGGCCGGTTCGGCCCGGATTCGGTCCGCCCCGCCGTGCTCGTGTGGCATGGCCAGGAGCCGGAAGGCCGCGCTGCGGGCGGCCCGGAGCGGCCGGCCGGGCCATAGCCGACGCCGTTGCCTGCGGGTAGACTTAAAGCGAACAGCTGTTTGAGAAATCGGCTACGGTGGGTGACGTGAGCAGTGCGGGTGGAGCCGGCCTCACCCAGGGGGCGCGGCCGTCAGGGGCACCAACATCGTCAGCTGAGCTTCTCTTTGCACTGCCACTGCTCTTTCCCAGTGCGTGGGAGCACTCGTATTGTGGGGAGCACCAGGACCGTGAGATGAACGTCATCGCACCTGTCCCCGCGCGTGAGGTTCATGGGAGGCGCTGTGCCGCTTTCTGAGCACGAGCAGCGTCAGCTCGAGCAGATCGAGCAGGCGCTCTATACCGACTATCCGAAGCTTGCGCAGGCCGTGCGCGCGAAAGACCCCCGGATCCACTACAAGCGCCGGGTGGTCTACGCCGCGATCGGGTTCCTGCTCGGAGTCGGCTTGCTGCTGTCTGGTGTCGTTTCCAAGGTCATCTTTGTGGGTGTGGGCGGGTTCGTGGTGATGCTCGCCTGCGCCATGTGGGCGCTGACGAGCTGGCGCCATATGGGCGGTGCCGCCACCGGGCGCGTCGCGAGCGAGCGCGCCGCGAGCGAGCGCGCCGTCAGCCCGGGCCGTGACCCGGGCGGCGCGCGGGGCCGGAGCCGGGGGCGCAAGCCCCGCAAGGACCGGCACGGGCGGGCCAGCGGGACGGGGTTCATGGAGCGGCTGGAGGAACGCTGGCGCCGCCGCCAGGAGGGAGGCAGGTAGCCGCCCGGCTACCTGGACGGTCCCAGCGAGCGGGCGGCCTGCTCACCGCGCTGCCGCAGCCCGCTGGTGACCGCATCCATCCAGCCGAACACGTCGAGCGTGTGTGACAGCGCGGACCGCGCCGGGGCCAGCGCGGACGCGGGCAGCACGATGGCCACGCACCTGGTGGCCAGGCTGGACGCCTTCGCCATCGCCCGCCTGACCGTGGTCACGTCGCCGCGCAGCTGCGACGACGCCACCGGGGTTCTCGCGTAACGCGCCCTTTCCTCGGCCAGCGCGATCCGCTCAAGGGCTTCCCGCTCGCCCGCGGCCAGCCCCAGCGAGACGCCGAGACGGCGGGCCAGCGCACGGGGCGACTCACTGGCGCGGCAGGTGATCCGGTAGTCGGTCAGGTCGTCACGGAATTCGATCCACGCGGCATGCGCGCGGCCGGTGTCGCCGGCCGCCCTGAACCACCGGCGGCGCCGGGTCAGGGAGCGGGCGGCCCGGGGGACGGCCGCGGCCGCCGCGAGCACCGCGATGACGATCAGCGCGACCGGCAGGGGGGCCGGGGCCCGCTGCCCGGTGCCGCCGCCGGCGCCGGGCCCCTTCAGCCCCGCCCCGAGCCTGCCCCGGGTCGGGGCGGCGGTGGGCCGGCTGGTGCTCGGGGTGGGCTGGGGCGAGCTCGCCTGCGGGGTGGGGATGATGCTGCCGGCCGGCGGGAAGGAGTAGGCGGGGGCGGACGCCGTGGCCTGGCCGGCCTCCCCGAGTGAGCCGGACGGGGTCGGCTCGAACCGCAGCCAGCCCGCTCCCTTGAAATACAGCTCCGGCCATGCGTGCGCGTCGCTGGTCCGCACCTGCCAGATGCCGTTCCCCCGGTCGATGCCCTGCGTGTATCCCACGACCACCCGGGACGGGATGCCCACCAGCCGGGCCATCACGGCCATCGCGAAGGCGAACTGCTGGCAGTATCCGCGCCGGGCCTTGGTGACGAAGCTGATGAGCCCGGCGGGGCCGGGCGGCAGCGCCGCGTCCAGCGAGTAGGTGAAGTTCCCCGGTTCGGTGAACCATTCCTGCAGCGCGACCGCCTTGCCGTAGGCACTGCTCTCCCCGGCGGTGATGCGCCTGGTGAGCGGCAGCAGCTGCTGGAAGGGCCGTGGCACGGTGAGATAGCCACGCTGGGAGTCCGGGGGCGCCGCCGCCCGGCGGAGCTGCTGGGGCGACGGGTCGATATCGGTGCTTGTCACCGTGTAGTGCAGCCCGGCCAGCGGGGTGGTGGTCGTGTAGATGCTGAGTGAGTTCGGCTCCACCCGCCAGTCGCCGGGCACGTCAAGCGACCGGGGCGCGTATGGGACCGGAAGGTAGCTCACCTGGTTCTTTGCGGCGGCCAGACTGGAACCGAGCGTGATCGTCTCACGGATGGTGCGGGCCTGTGTGGTGGCGGTGAGCCCGGGCACGGAAGGAAGCGTGCCGCCGCCGACCGTGGCGGAGGTGGCGGGCGGGGGCGCCAGGCTCCAGTCGCTGCCGCCGAGCCTGCCGAGAACGTAGACCTGGAGGTAGGGCGGCGTGGTGGTGTCGCTGGTGTGGTAGGTGAGGATCGTCTCCGGGTGGGAGGCGTGCAGCTGCTCGTTCATCTGCACCAGCGGGTTGGGAAGCGAAAGCGAGCCGGTGTAGCCCCTGCCCCCGCCGGTGTTGGCTCCGTGGAACAGCCGGTGCTGCCGCAGGCCCGGCAGGATGAGCGGCACGAACAGCGCCAGCACGACGGCCGCGAAGCCGATCCGCCGGCCGGCCGCGGTGAGCTGCCGGGTATCGGGTCCCCGGTCCTCCTCTCTGCCCGGCCACGGGCGGACGAGCCGTCCCCACAGCCGCACCCGCTCCCGGCCCTCCGCGGACAGCAGGGCGAGATACCCGGCGGTGCCCAGGCTGAACGCCACCACCTCGGCGACCCACCCCGGAGTGGCGATGGTCGTCATCGGCACGCAGAACAGCACCAGCAGCGGCAGGCCGGCCAGCGCGGGCCTGCGCAGCCGCACCGCGAGCAGGTCGGTGACGATGGCGATGATCCCGATCCCGCCCCCGGCCAGCAGGATGATCCCGGGGGTGGCCGGTATCGGCGGGGCGAACTTCGCGGTCTGCGAGTTCCCGTGCTGCGCCGCCGCGATCAGGTGGTGGGCCGAGGCCCAGGTCGGTATCAGCCGGTAGAACGACTCCGGCCCGGCGAACAGGACGTTGAGGTAGAGGAACAGCCCGGCCAGCGAGGCCAGCAGGCAGACGATCACCGGCAGGGGCCGCAGCCGGGTCAGCGTGCCGACGGCGGCGGCCACGATCACCGCGCCGATGCCAGCCCAGAACCAGCCCAGCCTCGTCATCAGCGGGTACAGGGCGATCGATGCCAGCACGGTCGCGACGGCCGCGGTCACGGTGAGCCGGTGGTTCGTCATGCCATGCCCGCCGGGGCGCGGCTGCCCGGCCGGGCGGGCTGGCCAGCCGGATGGTTCAGCATCTCCCAGGCTGTGGCGAGCGGCGTGTCGGCCGTGATGGTCGCCACCCGCCACCCGGCGGCGGCCAGGACGCTGGCGGCGGCGTCGGTCTCGCCCGGCATCCGGTCACCGGGGTGCGCGCTCCAGCTGGAGACCGCCAGCAGCAGCGCCAGCGCGGAGCCGGCCGAGTGGCGGGCGGATGCGAGCTGCCGCGCCTCCTCCGGCGAGATGCGCCCCAGCACCGCGATCAGCAGGCCGCTGCTGCCGCGCCGCCCTTCGGTGAGCGGCCGGCTGAGGGTAGAGCCCCGGGACGGGCGGATGACCGCGAGCGTGTCGAGCAGCACGTCCTCGAACGGCCCGCTGGCGGCGGCCACCAGCCCGGCGTCGGTGACGAACTCACCGGCGATGCCCTCCCTGGCCAGCTGCACGCCTACGGAGGCCGCGGCGCTGACCGCGTACTCGAAGGACGAGGAGGGCCCGCGGCCGTCGTGGGCGCTGCCCCGGGTGTCCAGGAACAGGACCGCGCGGTTCCGCCACTGCTGCTCCTCGCGGCGCACCATCAGCTCCCCGTAGCGGGCGGTGGAGCGCCAGTGCACCCGCCGCAGCTCGTCCCCGTCCCGGTAGGCGCGCGGGACGACGTCGTCCTCTCCGGCGGCGGCCGCGGTGGCGGCCCGGGTCCCGCCCTCTCTGAGCCAGGTGCCGCCGAACGTCGTCCACGGCAGCGGTGTGATGGCCGGGGTGACCACGAGCGTGCCCGGCGCGGCCGCCAGCCTGCCGAGCCTGACCAGGCCGAAGGCGTCGGCAACCCGCACATGCAGCGGCCCGATGGGGTACCGGCCGCGGTGGTCGGACTGGAGCCGGTAGCTGATCCGCCGGCTGCCACCGGCTTCGATCCTGTCCAGCACGAACCGAGGCCGGGTGCCCAGCGTGAACGGGATCGTGTCCTCGGCGAGCAGCAGGCCGGTGGGCAGCCGGGTCGCGTTGTCAAGCTGGATGGTGACGGTGGCGGCCTGGCCGGCCGGTACCCGGACCGGCGTGATCTCACGCTGGCACTGCACCCGGTAGCGGGCCCGGCCGGCCGCGAGCGCGGAAAACAGCGGCAGCAGGATCAGCACCCCGCCGAGGCTCACCAGCTCGCGCTGGCCCAGGAGCAGCCCCAGCGCGCAGACGGCGATGCCAGCGGCGAAGAAGGCCCGGCCGCGAGTGGTGACTCCGTCGAACAGCGACCCCATCCCGGTCCTTCCTCCCGGCTCTCCAACCTATGGCCGGTGCCGGGCTCATGCCAGCGGGCGCCGCCTGAGGGCTGGTGCGGCGGCCTAGCGGAACTGGGGCAGCGGGACCTTCCCGACGATGGCGGCCAGCACCTGCTCGGGCAGCTGGCGGGCGAGCAGGGCCTCCGCGCTCGGCAGCAGCCGGTGAGCGAGCACCGGCAGCGCCAGTGCCTGCACATCGTCCGGGATCACAAAGTCACGGCCGTCCAGGGCGGCCCGCGCCCTGCTGGCGCGCAGCAGGTGCAGGGTGGCCCGGGGTGACGCTCCCAGCCGGAGCTCGGGGGTGGAGCGGGTGGCCGTGACCAGGCTGATGACGTACTGCTTCAGGGCGTCGGCCACATGCACCTGGCGGACGGCCGTGATGAGGTCGCGCATGTCCTCCGCCCCGGCGACGGGTTCCAGCGCCTCGAGCGGGGACGACGAGCCGTGCGCGTCGAGCATCGCCAGCTCCGACTCCGGGCTGGGGTAGCCCATGGCGATGCGGGCGGTGAACCGGTCCCGCTGCGCCTCGGGCAGGGGATAGGTCCCCTCCATCTCGATCGGGTTCTGGGTGGCCATGATCATGAAGGGCGGCGCCAGCGGATAGGTCGTGCCGTCCACGGTGACCTGCCGCTCCTCCATGCATTCGAGCAGCGCGGACTGGGTCTTGGGGGAGGCCCGGTTGATCTCGTCCCCGACCACGATGTTGGCGAACACCGGCCCGGGCTTGAACTCGAACTCGCGCCGTTCCTGGTTGTAGGCGCTGACCCCGGTGATGTCGCTGGGCAGCAGGTCCGGGGTGAACTGGATCCGGCGGACCGAGCAGTCGGTGGACCGGGCCAGCGCCTTGGCCAGCATCGTCTTCCCCACGCCGGGGACGTCCTCGATCAGCACGTGCCCCTCGGCGAGCAGGACCGTGAGCGCGAGGCGGACGGCCTCGGCCTTCCCCTCGATGACGGATTCCACGGCGGTGGCGACGCGGTGGGCGGACCGCACCAGCTCGTCGAGCGTGCGGCCGGTGTCGCGCCCGGTATCGGTGACCACTCGTCCTCCTCGCCTGGGCTGCTGCCCTTGCCTGCCTCACCGGGAGTCCGCTCCGCCACGACGTAACCGGGCGCACTGACAGCCCCATTCTGAACAGTACGTCCTGGCCGGTTCACGTGCGATGGCTGTCCCCGGTTCAGGGGCCGGACCCAGCCCGCCACCGGCCTCCCACTCTGCTCCACCTCTTTGAGCTGCCCGTTTCATGCGCAGATGGAGTACCGGGGGGGAACTGCGCATTGACGGTGGTGGATTGTGGGGTACAGTGGTGCGCAGTGGGGCCCCGGGGCGGCTGCGTGGCCGCGGGCACGGCTATCGGGGGGCTGGAGGTGAGTGCCGGTGTTTCTTGGCACTCACACCGTGCGTCTGGACGACAAGGGGCGGCTGTTCCTGCCTGCCAAGCACCGCGAGGAACTTGCGGGAGGACTGGTGATCACCAAAGGGCAGGAGCGCTGCCTTTACGTCTTCTCGTCTGAGGAGTTCGGGCGGATCGCTGAGGCGCTCCGGACCGCCCCCGTCACCGCGAAGACGGTGCGGGACTCCAGCCGGGTCTTCTTCGCCAGTGCTTCCGACGAGGTGCCGGACAAGCAAGGGCGGGTGACGATCCCGCAGCCGCTGCGCGACTACGCCGCCCTGCAGCGTGACTGCGTCGTCATCGGCGCCAACACCCGGCTGGAGATCTGGGACGCACTCGCCTGGCACGCCTACGAGGCGGACCAGAACGAAGCGTTCGCGGCGGCGCAGGAGGAGGTGCTGCCCGGCGTCCTGTGACGGTGCCGGACGACCGGCACCGCTGTGCTCGGCGAGGTCTCCACCCGCGCCTGGGTGATCAGATCGGCTGACGCCACTTCCCCGGCGCCAGGCGATGACCGGGCCGCCCGCGCGACGCGCGGATGGAGACCTGGCCGGGCACGCTGCGGCATAGATGCGCCGATCACGGTGCGCACCCGTGGCGGGTGACACGGCGAAAGGGGGTTCGATGGGCACGGAGCCAGCCGCTCACCTGCCGGTCATGGTCGACCGGGTCCTCGCGCTCTTCGCGCCCGCCCTCGACCCGCCGGGAGCGGTCCTGGTC
>DATIXO010000083.1:0-4688 GCA_035518495.1 Streptosporangiaceae bacterium | reverse complement strand
GAAGCGACCCTCGGGGTCAGGGTCCCAGCGCCAGGCTTTTGGACGGGCTCGTATCCCAAGGAAGCACCGGCATCACGGGCAGCCCGCGCCATCATCCCGCAACCCGCCAGTCCCGGCAGGCCCAGCACCACAACACGCCCCGGGCCCCAGCCAGCTACGGCGCCGCACCCCGGATTCTCTCGCGAATGCGACCACCCGCCCGGGTGACGAGGCTTTTGGCGGACTCAGATATCGGAACTGTCTGAATGCCTTTGAAGGTCGGGTTGGCTGGGGTCTTGCGGTGTCCTTGCTGGCCGGTTGCGGCGGCTGATTTCGGCGGCGTAGGCGGCCCAGTCGCCGGCGGCGGCGCGCTGCCAGGTGACGGCGATGGTGATGTGGATGCCGAGCATCCGGGCTAGGACGGCGGCGGGCAGGTCGGTGGCGAGCTGGAACAGTGCGGCGGAGCGGGCCTGGCCGGAGTGGATGCCGAGCTGGCGGAGTCGCTGGCTCATGCGGTAGGCGCTGATGGGCCGTCCGGGCTGGCCGCCGGGGAACAGCCAGGCTGAGGTGCCCTGGTCGCCGATGACGGCGTGCCCGCGGCGGGTGGTGACCAGCTGCAGGATCAGGGTGTCGAGGGGTTCGGGGAGGGTGACCGGTTCGCGGCCGAGCCGGATCTGCACCTGGCCGCCGGCGGCCTGGATGTGGCCGAGGGTGAGCTGGCTGATCGTGGCTGGCCATTGGGCGTAGAGCAGGACGAGCAGCCCGGCGACGCGGTCTTCGGGTTTGAGCGCGCTGTCGTGCAGCAGGCGGCGGGCTTGTTCCCAGCGGGCTTCGGTGTCGATCACGCCGGCTGGGCCGCTCCATCTGATGGCCGCGAATTCCAGGCTGGTCAGCTTGTGCTTGCGGGCCCAGCGGACGAAGTTTCCTGCGTCGGCGCGGTGGGTGGCCTGCGCGCTGGCCAGCCAGGTTTCCAGGTCGCCTTGCCGGGCGGTGGCCAGGGTCAGGTCGCGGGCGGACAGCCAGTCCAGCAGCGCGGCAGCGGCCTTGATGTTCCGCTGGGCTGCGGTGACCTGGTTGGGGGTGGCGTGCGCGCCGCCGAGCCGGGCGCGCAGCCGGCGGGTCACGTGCCAGACGGCGTAGCGGTGCAGTTGCTGCTGCTGGCCGGGGTCGGGGCGCCCGGCGATGACCTGGGCGGTCCAGCGTTCCAGCCGCCTCATCTGCTCGTCCCGCGGTGGCAGCGTCCCGATGGCGACCAGGACGGCCCGCAGGTGCTCGGCTGTCTTGCCGGCGGGAAGCTCGTCGAGGGTGTGGTGGGTGAGGTCCTTGCCGGCCAGCTCCCCGATGATCGCCGGGGCCGCGCTCTTTCTGAGCCAGGCGGCCGTGGTAGCTGGCCGGTCCGTGCTGGCGAGGGCGTGGTAGAGGGCCTGCAGTTGCGGGCGGATCTCTCCGTCCTGGTTGCCGAGCAGGTCGCGCAGCCGCTGCTGCATCGCGCAGCGGGCGCATGGGCCGGGCTGGATCCGGCCGGGCTGCCCGCAGTCCGGGCAACTGTGCCAGAAGCCGGGGTCAGGGCGGGTGCAGGCCGAGCAGAGCGGCTCGCTGAGGGTGCCGCCGCGGAGCGGCCCGGTCCCACCGCAGCGCGCGCACCGGATCCAGCGCTTCTTGCAGGCCCGGCACCATGGCTTGCCGGTGGCTTTGGAGATCAGGCAGGGGGCATCGTTCCCGCAGATCCCGCAGGTCAGGATCTTCCACGGCACGCAGGTGGCGCACAGCGGCCCGCCCGGTACCCGGACGTGGACCGGCCGGCAGCGGCCGCAGCCGGCGCAGGCCTCCTGGTTGGCCGGATCGGCGATCAGGCACTGGGAGCACAGCGGCCGGCCGTGCTCGTCACGGGCCGCGGCCTGCCGGATCGCTCCGCACCGAGCGCACGGCTGGGAGCGGGACCTGGCCACGCAGTTACTGCACGACCACTGCCCGCCGATCCGCCGGCGCAGATGGACGACCCGGCCGCAGCCAGAGCATGGTGGCCGGACGATGCCGCTGGCGCCAGCGTCGCACAGCATGCCGATCAGCCGCAGCACCGACGGCGTGGGCGCCCGGGCTCCGGCGCCGGTCAGCAGCCCGGGCTCATCTTCCAGGGCCCAGGCCAGCCGGCGGCGCTGCCCGGACCGGGCGGCCACCGCGTGCACCGCGCTGATCACGGCCCCTGCAGGCACCGCCGGATCGATCGCGGCGACGATCCCGGCGATGACGGCGGCGGGGTCTGGCCCGTCCCCTGGCGGGCACCGGCGACATCGCGGCTGCCCGTCCCGGTCGCGGAAGGTCACCTGCCGGGTGCTGCCGCAGGACCCGCAGCGCTCGCGCCGCAGGCCGCAGGCACGGCAGTACCAGTCCTGCCCGCGGCGCTGCATGGCGGTCAGGTCCTTGCCGCACCCGGCGCAGGCCGGCGCCGAGATCACGGTGGCCCCTGCCTTGCGCAGCGCGATCAGCAGGTCCCCGATGACCCGGGGCGCCGGGGAACGGCCGTCGGCCAGGACCGCCGGCCGCTCCGCGAGCGCGGCGGCGAGCTTGCGCCGTTTCGCGCGGCCGCCCGCGACGCTGATCACCACATCCTGGACTGCGGCCCGGCTCAGCGCCGGCTCCGCGCCAGCCACCAGGGCGACAGCGACGCCGACGGGATCGGCCAGCACGTCCGGGATGCCGGCCGCCACCGGTCATTCACCGGCCCGGGTGATGCGGGCCCGCTTAGGCCGCAGCCCGCCGACCCCGGCGTCGCCGCCGCCGGCGGCGCGGGCCTTGCGGCCGGGCGTGACCGCGGTGACGGGCTCGACCAGGTCTTCCGTCGAGCAGCCCAGGATGTCCAGCAGCGCCATCAGCACTTTCAGGCTCAGCCGCTCCGGCCGCTCGACCACCAGCCGGTAGACCTGGCTGGAGGACAGCCTGATGCCCCGCTCAGCGAGCGGCCCGGCCAGGTCTGTGGTGGCGAACATGCCGCGGCTGGCCATCACCTGCCGCAGGTTCCACCGGTAATCCAGCTTGCGCGTCATCGTCCTCTCCCGTCCTCAGCCCGGCTGCCCGCCCAGCGCCGGGGCCAGTGCCTTGCGCAGCGCGGTGTTCATGAAATCGCCACTGACATGGGTATAGATCGCGGTCGAGGTGTCGCAGCGGTGCCCGACGGCCTCCTGGATGAACCGCCGGTCCACCCCGTCCTCGGTCAGGTGCGTCACCCACGAATGCCGCAGGCTGTGCGGGACCAGGGCAGATGGCAGGCCCAGCGCATCGCGGTAGGCCACGAACCGGGCGTTGATCTCGGCCGGCTTGACCCGCCCGCCCCGCTCGGTCAGCCACAGCGCCGGGTGGTCCCCGCAGCCGAACTTCGGCCGGATGTTCTCGGCGTAGTCGGCCACCGCCTCGACCGCCCAGCCCATCACCGAAGGCACGTTGCGGCGCCGCGGCGGCTGCCCGCGCACCGCCTTGCCATAGCGGACGTGCAGCATCCCGTACCTGCCGAACTCCGGCGCCGCCGGGTTACGGCCCCAGTCCGCCACATCCAGCTTCGACGCCTCGGTCCGGCGCAGCCCCCACCCGTAGATCACCTTGAACAATGTCGCGTCCCGGTAGGCCGCCAGCGCACCCTTCCGCCTCGCCCTCACCGCCCGCTCCACCTGCTCATCAGCGAAATCGAGGAACCGCTGCAACTCCTCACGGGTGAACGGCCGGGCCTCCGGGCTGCCTTCGTAGTCGTTCAGGTGCGCGATGGTGTTCCACTCATGGCAGACCGGCACCGGATGCACGCCCGCCCCGAACGCCCTCTCGCACTCCGCCGCCCAGCCATACCGCCCATCGCACAGATACTCACTGAACAACCGCAGGTCAGTCTGATAACCGCGGATCGTCGAGGCCGCCAGATGCCGTTCCGCGGCCAGCGACAGCGTCCACTCCTCCACGTTCCCCGGCCCCCAGTTCCACGGGTACTCGTTGGTGAACCCGATAAACGCGCGCACCAGCCGCTCCCGCGGCTCGATCGTGGACTCCTGCAGCCCCCGGGCCTTCTGCTGCGCCCGCCAGCCGCGCAGCATCGCCTCGGTCATCGCGTCCTCCGGCCGCAGCGGCACCACCCCGGACACCAGCTCCAAATGCGCCGCGCCCGCCAGATCACCCCGTCCCAACCCGCCCTCCAGCCCCAGAAACGCTCCCGTTTAAAAGCAGGATCATGCACCAGACGGGATCAACACGCAACTCATGCAGGCCAGATGCTGCTGCCAGCCAGCGGCGCGCAGCAACTGCGGACCCTCACTGAGCAGACAACCTGCACAAACGCGCCCTTCTGATGCAATTCCCGAGGGTTCCAGTACCGGATGGCTGAGACTGCTCGTCACCTGCCCGTCATCGCCGCGCTCGAGGCGGCGATCCCGGATGCCGCTGCCCTGGTGTTCGCCTGCCTGGGCATCGCGCTGGCCTTGCACGGCCGCCGGGCGCTGCGGGCCCGGGCGCTGAACCTGGCCTCGGTCGGGGCCAGCGTGTTCATGAACGCGATCGCGGCCGCGCCGGGCTGGCGGGACCTGGCCATCTGGGCCATGCCGCCTATCGCCTACGCCCTGGCCAGCGACACCCTGATCGGCGTTTCTCTCCGGCTCGTGATCTTGAAGGTTTGTCGTTTCTGCTGGTCAGGCCAGCATTTGGTGGCTGTAATACGTGCGCGACAGGTGTCG
>DATIXO010000082.1:0-50343 GCA_035518495.1 Streptosporangiaceae bacterium | reverse complement strand
GAGGATCATGCCATCTGAGTACGCCAAGACCCTGGGCGCGCGGCTGCGCGCCATCCGCACCCAGCAGGGACTCTCGCTGCACGGCGTCGAGGAGAAGTCCCGCGGCCGCTGGAAGGCGGTCGTGGTCGGCTCCTACGAGCGTGGCGACCGCTCTGTCACCGTCCAGAAGCTGGCCGAGCTGGCGGAGTTCTACGGCGTTCCCGTGTCAGAGCTGCTGCCGGGTGACGCGGCGCCCACCGCGCTGGCGCCGTCGCCGAAACTCGTCATCGACCTCGAGCGCATGGCTCAGCTGCCGAAGGACAAGACCGGGCCGCTCGCCCGTTACGTGGCGACGATCCAGAGCCAGCGCGGCGACTACAACGGCAGGGTGCTGTCCATCCGGCAGGAGGACCTGCGATCCCTGGCGGTCATCTACGACAGGTCGCCGGTTGACCTCACCGAGGAGCTCATCGGGTGGGGCGTGCTCGACTCGGAGGCCAGGGGCGCGGTCGAATCGCTCTGACCGGGCGGGGGCAGCGGGACACCGCTCCCCCGGTCCGGGCCGCCGCCGGCATCCAGCCCCCCATCACCCCGCCCAGCATCGCGCAACGGCGGCAGCTCCCGGGCCGTGCGGGCTCTGCCCGGGCCGTGCAGGCTCCGCACCGCCCGGCTGAGATTTCGTTACCCGGCGCTGCCACCTGGGCGCTCCGCAGTGCCGCCCCGGGCGCTCCGCAGTGCTAGCCGACGCTCCGCAGTGCTAGCCGATGCTCCGCAGTGCTAGCCCCGCAGTGCTAGCCGACGCTCCGCAGTGGGAGCACCGGCTGGGCGGCCACCCCCAGCGCCTCCTCGGCCAGCGACAGGAACGTCTCCGCGTCCCGGAGCAGGTCGTCGGCCTCGCGCCCGGAGACCGCCCGCGGCAGCCCCGCTTCCGCCGCCGCCCGCTTACCCGCGCCGGCCGCGAAGAAGGCCGCCCATTCGGCGAGGGCAGGCTCGACCCGCGGCAGCAGTTCCCAGACACTCGGCGGGGCCTTCCTGCGCCGGCCCGTCCCCGGTGCGGGCCTGGCCGCCACGATGGCCGCCGCGGCCCGCAGAGCCGCCAGGTGCGCGGCCACATAACGCCCGCCAGCGCTGGTCTCGTCGGCCGCGTTGGCAAGGCCGTGCCGCGCGGACTCCAGGAGGGCAAGGGCCGTCGGCGCGATCCTGCAGCGCACCCGTGGCGCTGCCTGCGCAACCATGTCCATGGCGCTCCTTCCCCGCGGCCCAGGCCGGGCGGGAGGCGCTTACCCGCGCTCCGCCCGGCCCACACCGGCAGCCAGGGGAGTGCTGCCGGGAGACGCCGCTGGGTCTATTCGAACATAAATTCGGCTGTACGTCTACTCGTTGGGATCTGCGTTCGAACATACCTGCTGGGTACGACAGAACCGGCCCGGCGGGGCGGCCGGTGCCGGGCGCCCCGGAGCCTCGCGTACGCTACCCGCGTGCGCTCCGGACCTGAGCTGCGGGAACTGAGTGCGGAGCAGTTCACCGCCGAACTGGACGCGCTGACCCGGATCTATGCACTGGCGATGGGCGCGCCAGCGGCGGAGCTGCCCGGCCGCATGGCCATCATGCAGCGCCATGCCTCCTATCCGGCCTTCTGCGCCGTGGTGGCGACGCTCCCCGGGACGGATGGGCCGGCCGCCCCCGGCGGGTCCGGCGGCCAGGGGCGCGGCCCGGATGGCGGCGTCCACGCCTGGGGCGATCAGCGGGCGCTCATCGGCTTCGCCTACGGCTTCCACGGCTCGTCCGGCCAGTGGTGGCACGACGTGGTCCGGCAGAGCCTCGCCGCCCGGCACGGCAGCGAAGCCGCCTACCTCTGGCTGGGTGACTCCTTCGAGTTCGCCGAGGTCCATGTGCGCCCGGCCCATCAGGGCCAGGGAACCGGCCGGGCGATGATGCACACGCTGGCCGCCGGGCGGCCGGAGCGGACCGCCGTGCTCTCCACTCCGGACGGCCAGACCCGGGCCCGGCGCCTGTACTACAGCCTCGGCTTCGCCGACCTGCTGCCCGGCTTCAGCTTCCCGGGCACGGGCCCTCCCTACGCGATCATGGGAGCGGCGCTGCCGCTGCGGGGAGGGCCGCCGCCCGCCCGCCGTGCCAGCCCGAGCCGGTGGTAGATGTCGAGCGTCGCGCGCGAGCCGTTCAGCGTGTAGAAGTGGAGGCCGGGCGCACCCTCGGCCAGCAGGCGCTCGCACATGCGGGCCGCGTAGTCCACGCCCACCTCCCGCACAGCGGCCTTGTCGCCGCCGGCCGCGCTCAGCCGGCCGGCCAGCCCGGGCGGCAGCTTCGCCCCGGACAGCAGCACCACCCGCTCCAGCGTCCGCATGCTGGTCACCGGCATGATCCCGGCGATGATCGGCACCGTGCCGCCGGCCGCCGCCACCCGGTCGCGCAGCCGCAGGTAGTCCTCGACGTAGAAGAACATCTGGGTGATCGCGAAGTCCGCGCCCGCCTGGCACTTGCGGACGAAGTACGCCGCATCGGCCGCCAGGTCCGGCGACCGCGGGTGCCCCTCGGGAAACGCCGCCACCCCGACGCAGAAGTCGCCCGCCGACCTGATCAGGTGAACCAGCTCAGATGCATAACGCAGCCCTCCGGGGTGCGGCACCCATGGCCCGGCCGGGTCGCCCGGGGGGTCGCCCCGCAGCGCGAGCACGTTGCGCACGCCGACCGCGGCGTACGAGCCGATCACGTGACGCAGCTCCGCCACCGAGTGGTTGACGGCCGTGAAGTGCCCGGCCGGCGTCAGCGTCGTCTCCGCCGCGATCCTGCCGGTCACCCGCACCGTCCGGTCGCGGGTCGAGCCGCCCGCCCCGTAGGTCACCGAGACGAACGTGGGGTGCAGCGGCTCCAGGGTGCGGATCGCCCGCCAGAGCTGCCGCTCGTCCGCCTCGGACCTGGGGGGCATGAACTCGAACGAGAACGACTCACGCCCTTCCGCCAGCAGGTCACGGATGGCGGGAGCACGCTGCAGCGGACGGGACACCATGTGCCCAGGCTAGCGGCAGGCGGTGGCCGGGACATGGCCATGCGCCGGGTGCCCGGGCGCCTGCGCGCGACCGCCCGCAGCCGGTCCTGGCGCCGCCCGGCATGCCCTAGTCTCGCGATCATGGACCGTGATCCCGCCGCCCTCGGCCGCATACGCGACCAGGTGGGACGCGCGCTGCACGGGTTCCTTGAGCAGCAGCGGGCGGTGCTGCTGGCGGCGGGCGAGGAGCTGCTGCCCGCGCTTGCGTCGCTGACGGAACTGCTGGCGGCCGGGAAGCGGCTGCGGCCGGCGTTCTGCTACTGGGGCTGGCGTGGCGCAGGCGGGCAGGACTGCCCGCAGATCCTGGCCGCGGCCGCCGCGCTGGAGTTGCTGCACGCCAGCGCGCTGGTGCATGACGATGTCATGGACGCCAGCGACACCCGCCGGGGCCGGCCATCCCTGCACCGCCAGTTCGCCGCCCGCCACGCCGGGCAACGCTGGCGCGGATCGCCGGAGTCGTTCGGGCTTGGTGCCGCCATCCTCCTGGGTGACCTGCTGCTCTCGTGGACCGACGTGATGTACCACGCCAGCGGCCTGCCGGCCGCCGCGCTGCGCCGCGGCCAGGCCGTGCTGGACCTGATGCGCACCGAGGTGATCGCCGGGCAGTACCTGGACCTGCTGGGCCAGGCCGCCGGGGACGGGACCGTGGCGGGCGCCCTGCGGGTGGCCGAGTTCAAGACCGCCCGCTACACCATCGAGCGGCCGCTGCAGCTTGGCGCCGCCCTGGCCGGCAATCCCGGCGGGCCCGTCCCGGCCGCGTTCTCGGCCTACGGCCGGCCGCTCGGGGTCGCCTTCCAGCTCCGTGACGACATCCTCGGCGTGTTCGGCGACCCCGCCCAGACCGGGAAGCCCGCCAGCGACGACGTACGGGAGGGGAAGCGGACGGTGCTGCTGGCCATCGCCCGGGCCCGGGCGGGCGCGGCCCAGGCGCGGATCATCGACGAGCGGCTCGGCGACCCGCAGCTGGACGAGGCGGGGGCGGCCGAGGTGCGGGCCGTCATCACCGACACGGGCGCGCTCGCCGCATGCGAGACCATGATCGATCAGCATGTCGCCGAGGCGGTGGCCGCGCTCGGGCAGGCACCTGTCACCGGCGAGGCCAGGGCGGCGCTCGCCGAGCTCGCCGTGGCCGCCACTGCCCGGCACGGCTGATCCGGGCACCGGCCGCCCGGCCGCGGCTCACCCACACCGGCCCGTCCGCGGGCGGCACGGGACGGCCGCCGCGCCCTCAGAGCGCGAGGGCCTGCGCCCGGCGGTTCACCTCGGTGCCGCGGTGCTCGGCCATCGCCTGGATCGGCGTGCCGGGCAGCGAGTCGTCGGCTGTGAACAGCCAGCGCAGCGACTCGCTCTCGTCGAGCCCGCAGTCGAAGAGCACGGTGAGCGTGCCATGCAGGCCCTTGACGATCTGGTTGCCGTCAAAGAACGCGGTGGGTACGCACAGCGTGCCGTCGGAGCGGTGCACCGCGACCAGCTTGCGGTCGCGGAGCAGCTGCCGGACCCGGCTCTGCGGGAGGCCGAGCCGTTCAGCCACATCAGGGAGGGTCAGCCAGTCGCCGACGAGACTGTCGGCCGGGGCGTCAATCTGTGCCACATCTCCGAATGTCCCACATCGTGCGCTGGGCCAAACCCGCCAGCATCCCGCGGGGTGGCCCACGCGTGCGGCGCCCGGCATCCCGGCCGGGAGCAGACGGCCAGCCGGGAAGCTAGTAATCATTTAGTGATCCAAAGGTATAACGATGTTAAAGAATTCCTGGTCGCGTCGTGTTAGGCTCGTGGCTCCGGCACCAGCTGTGCCGCCGTCGGCCACCAGCAGCCGGTAGTCGGCGGCGGCGCGGCATCCGGGCTAGGCAGGGGCCTTCAAGGGGGCGCGGGAGGTCTGCCGCTGTCATGTGGCCCCGGCGTCGCGCACCGGGACACCCGGGTCGGCGAGGCGGCCCGGATCGACCGCGGCACCCGCTGCGATGAGCCGCCGGCCCTGGAGAAGATCACGCGGCCGGCCCACCGTGAGCAGCGCGACCATCCGCTCGCCGGTCCCGTCCTCGGCACCCGGGCTGTCCGGCCGCGATGCCGTCAGCCAGCACGCCGCCCATTCCCGGTCCGCCGGGTCCCCACGCCAGACCAGCCGGTCGCCGCGGCTGTGATGCCCGGCGTACTGGAGCATCCGGCCGAACTGCTCCGACCAGAAGTACGGGACCGGGTCGTAGGTCTCGTCTCCGCCCAGGATGTTGGCCGCCACCACGCCCGGCGCGTGCAGCGCGGAGTCCCAGTGCTCGACCCGCAGCCGGCGGCCGTAGCGGCCGGAGACGAAGGCGGCGCAGTCCCCGGCCGCGTACACCCCGGGCACCGACGTGCGCAGCCGCTCGTCCACGGCGACCCCGTTCTCCAGCTTGACCGGCGAGCCGGCCAGCCACTCGACCCGCGGCCTGACCCCCACCGCCACGACGGTGAGATCGGCCGGCAGCCACCCTCCCCCCGGCAGCACCAGCCCGTCGCGCTCGACCGACTCAACCGGCAGGCCCAGCCGCAGGTCCACGCCCGCATCGGCGTACCAGGGCACCGTCGTGGATCCCACCTCCTCCCCCAGCGCCCCGGCGAGCGGGCTGGGCGCCGCCTCCACCACGGTGACCTGGCAGCCGCGCGCCCGGGCCGTGGTGGCGAGCTCGGCGCCGATCCAGCCGGCCCCGACCACCGCCAGCCGGGTGCCGGGCCGCAGCGCCTCCCGCAGTGCGCAGGCATCGTCGAAGGTGCGCAGGAACTGCTGCCCGCCGCTCCCGGGCAGGCCCACCGGGGCGGCCCCGGTGGCCAGCACCAGCGCGTCGAAGGCATGCTCGCCCCGGTCGGTCCGCAGCACCCCGCCGTCCAGGCCGGTGGCCGCCTCAGCCAGCCGCAGGTCCATCCCAAGCGCCGCCGGATCCGCCGCCAGCGTCGTGTCGTCGAGCTGGCCGGTCATGAACTTCTTGGTGAGCGGCGGGCGGTCATAGGGCGGCCGGGGCTCGGCCCCGACCATGGTGATCGCGCCTGAGTAGCCCTTGGCCCGGAGTTCCTCGGCCGTGCGCAGCCCGGCCAGGCCCGCGCCGGCGATCACCACCCGTTCGGTCCGCACGAGCACCTACGTTAGGCCACCGCCGGCGCGCGCGCCCGGCCCGGCCGCAGCGGGGCCGCCAGCGCCCGCCGCAGCGGCCTCCGCCGCTGGTCAGCCTCTGGCGGCGCGGTGAGACCTTGGCACCGTTCGCAGGCCGAAACCCGCGGTCACCTCTAGAATCGTGCCGATGGATACGACCCTCGCCCGCCCGCCCATCGGCCAGCTGCTCGATGGCCGGTACCGGGTCGAGTCCCTGATCGCCCGTGGCGGCATGGCAACCGTCTACCTGGGCACCGACACGCGGCTCGACCGCACCGTCGCGCTGAAGATCATGCATGCGGAGCTCGCCAGCGATCAGGACTTCGTCCGCCGGTTCGTGGTCGAGGCCCGGTCGGTCGCCCAGCTGTCCCACCCCAACGTGGTCACCGTGTTCGACCAGGGGACGGAAGGCAGCACCCTGTATCTGGTGATGGAGCACGTACCCGGCCGGACGCTCCGTGACCTGCTGAACTCCCGTGGCCGCCTCAGCCCGCCCGAGGCGCTGGACATCATGGACGGGGTGCTCGCCGGGCTCGCCGCCGCGCACGAGGCCGGGATCGCGCACCGCGACGTCAAGCCCGAGAACGTCCTGCTCACCGGCTCCGGAGTGGTCAAGGTCGCCGACTTCGGGCTGGCCAGGCTGCTGGCCACGGTGAGCCAGACCAAGAGCGGGATGATCATCGGCACCGCCGCCTACCTGGCTCCCGAGCAGGTGGCCGGCGCCGCCGCCGACGCGCGCACCGACGTGTACGCCGCCGGGGTGATGCTCTTCGAGCTGCTCACCGGCAGGCAGCCGCACACCGGCGACACCCCGCTGGCGGTCGCCTACAAGCACGTCAACGAGGTCGTCCCGCCCCCGTCGAGCGCCGTGCCAGGGCTGCCGCCCGCGCTGGACACACTGGTGGCGCTGGCGACCAGCCGGGATCCCGA
Organism: Streptosporangiaceae bacterium; assembly: GCA_035518495.1. Taxonomy (GTDB): domain Bacteria; phylum Actinomycetota; class Actinomycetes; order Streptosporangiales; family Streptosporangiaceae; genus UBA9676. Next base: position 43,246 of record DATIXO010000082.1, on the reverse strand, counting down.
GCTGCGCCCCGGTGACGCCGGGCAGTTCCTGCGTGCCGTCACCGAGGTCCGGAACGGCCTGCCGCCCGCAGCTGGTTTCCCCGCCCCGGCGGCCGGTGGTTTCCCCGCCCCGGCGGCCGGTGGTTTCCCCGTCCCGGCGGCCAGCTTCCCCGCGCCGCCCGGCCTCCCCGGCGAGCCCGGCCCAGGAACGGCGCCGCCGCCCGCGCGGCAGTCCTTCGGGTCGCCCTATCCCGGTCCCGCACCGGTGCCCGTCACCCAGCAGCTCCAGCCGGGGCCCTACCGTCCTGGCAGCCAGCACACGCTGATCGTCAGCGGCGGGGCGGATCACCCGTACAGCCAGCCAACGGGCCGGTACGGGCGGCCCGAGCCCCGGCTGCAGCGGCTGCTGTTCAGCCGGCGGCTCGGCTACCTCGCCGCCGGGCTGGCGGCGGTGCTGGTGGTGGGCGTGGTGGCGTGGTGGCTGACCTCGGGCCGGTACACCACCGTCCCGAAGGTCAGCGGGATGACCGTGGCGGCGGCCAGGGCCGAGCTGGGCGGTGCCGGGTTCACCGTCACCACCGGCGCCGCGCGACTGGACAACCGGTTCGCCAAGGGCCAGGTGATCCGCACGGTCCCGGCGAACGGGCAGCGGGTCGGCAAGGGCAGCCGGATCACGCTGATCCCGTCGGCGGGGCCCCACATGATCCCGGTGCCGCAGGTGACCGGGCTGACCCTGCAGGCCGCGCAGGAAGGGCTGCGGCATGCCGGGCTCACGCCCGGCGCGGTGAAGAAGGAGACGTCCGGCACCATCGCGGCGGGCATCGTCGTCAGCACCACGCCCGCCGCCGGTGCCGTGTGGCCGCAGCCGCAGCCGGTGCGGCTGGTGGTCAGCGCAGGGCCGCCGGTGCCGGATTTCGTCGGCCAGCCGCAGGGGGCCGCCGAGAGCTGGGCGTCGGCCAACGGCGTCTCGCTCGATGAGGTCACCACCACCAAGAGCAACGCGCCAGCCGGGACGATCACGCGCCAGTCGCTGGCCCCGGGCAGCGCGTTCACCAGGGGCCAGGTCATCATCGTCACGATCTCGGCCGGGCCGCCGCAGGTGGCCATCCCTGACGTGGACGGGATGAAGGTCGACCAGGCCACTCACGTCCTGGAGAAGCTCGGCTTCTCGGTCCAGGTCAACCAGGTCGGCCCGCTGGACAACGTCTTCAACTACAGCCCGAACACCCAGGCGCCGAAGGGCAGCACGATCACGCTCTGGGTCGGGCTGTGAGGGCACCGCGTGACGCGCCGCCCGCCGGATGCGTTAGGCTGCTGCCCGTGCGCGAGCAGTTCTGGTTTTGGTATGGCTACCGGCCCGGCATCCGGACGGTCGCCCGCCAGACTCTGCGCTGACGCATAACGACCTCACGAGATCCCCGGGCCAAGGCCCGGGGATTTTTTGTTGGGCGCAATGTTGCGACGGGCGACAGGAGGACCCGATGGTGGTGGTGATGGCCCCCGAGGCCACCCAGCAGGATGTGGACGCGATCGTTGATCTCGTGCGGGCGGCGGGCGGGGACGCCTTCGTCAGCCGCGGCGTCTCCCGCACGATCGTGGGGCTGGTCGGCGACGTCGAGGAGTTCGGCTCGCTCAACCTGCGCAGCCGCAGCGGCGTGCTCGACGTGGTCCGGATCTCGGTCCCGTACAAGCTCATCAGCAGAGAGCACCACCCGGACCGGTCGGTGATCAAGGTGGGCGGCGTGCCGATCGGCCCGGACACGCTCACCGTCATCGCCGGCCCGTGCGCGGTGGAGACGCCGGAGCAGACGCTCACCGCCGCCAGGATGGCCAAGGCGGCCGGGGCGTCGCTGCTGCGCGGCGGCGCGTTCAAGCCGCGCACGTCCCCGTACGCCTACCAGGGGCTCGGCGAGGCCGGCCTGAAGATCCTCGCGGACGTCCGCGCCGAGACCGGCCTGCCGGTGGTGACCGAGGTGATCGACCCGGCCAGCGTCGAGCTGGTCTCGTCCTACGCGGACATGCTCCAGGTCGGCACCAGGAACATGCAGAACTTCGCGCTGCTGCAGGCGGTGGGGTCGGCGGCGAAGCCGGTCCTGCTCAAGCGGGGCATGAGCGCCACCATCGAGGAATGGCTGATGGCGGCGGAGTACATCGCCCAGCGCGGCAACCTCGACATCGTCCTGTGCGAGCGGGGCATCCGCACCTTCGAGACCGCCACCCGCAACACCCTGGACATCAGCGCGGTGCCGGTCGCGCAGCGGCTGTCGCACCTGCCGGTGATCGTGGACCCGTCCCACTCGGGCGGGCGGCGGGATCTGGTGCTGCCGCTCACCAGGGCGGCGATCGCGGTCGGCGCCGACGGCGTCATCGTGGACGTCCATCCGGAGCCCAAGCTGGCGATGTGCGACGGCGACCAAGCACTGGTGGAGTCCGACATCCGGGAGATCGCGAGCATCGCCGCCCACCTGTCACCGCTCATGGGGCGCGTCCTCACCCCGGCACCGGTCCCCGGCGGCACGCCCGCGGCCCAGCGCCAGCCCAGCCCCGTGGGCTGAGGCTCCCGTCCCGGCACCACCTCCAGGTGCGGCGCGGGCACGCGGGACGGGACGGCCGGGCCGGACGCCACCATCCGGGGACGCGGGCCGGCAGCAGAGGAGCCCGGCCGGGCAGGGGCGGTCAGGACCGGTCGGGGCGGTACTCCTGGGCGAGGGCGGCGAGCTCCTCGGCCAGGTCGGCCGCCTCCAGCCGGGCCTCGATCCGGCGCAGGTCGTCGATCCTCGCCCTGGTCTCCACATGGCGCGGCGTCAGCAGCGTGCAGCAGTCCTGGTCGGGCAGCTCGGACAGGGCCAGGGTGCGGATGCGCCGGGCCTCCGCCATGATCTCCAGCTTGTCGCAGCCGATCAGCGGGCGCAGGATGGGCAGCCCGACCGCGTCGTCGAGCGCGGCCAGGTTGGTCAGGGTCTGGCTGCTGACCTGCCCCAGCGAGTCCCCGGTCACCAGCGCGGCGCCGCCGAGCCGGCCCGCGAGCACCTCCCCGGTCTTGAGCATGAGGCGGCGCTGCGCGACGATCTGCAGCCGGCTCGCGCCCGAGGACGCCAGCCGCTGCTGTGCCTTGCCGAACGCGACCACGAACAGCCGCGACCCGCCCTGGAACCGGTCCAGCTGGTGCATCAGCCCGTACGCCTTGTACACCGACTCGGGCCCGGTCAGCGGCATGCCGGAGAAGTGCAGGAAATCGCAGCGCAGGCCGCGGCGCATCATCCGGTAGGCGGCGACCGGTGAGTCGATCCCGCCGGACATCAGGACAAGGCCGCGGCCGCTCATGCCGACCGGCAGCCCCCCCTGCCCGGGGTGGCCCTCGGTGTAGACGAACACCTCGCACTGGTCGACCTCGACGAACAGGGTCGAGTCCGGGTGTTTCAGGTTGACGGGATAGCCGTACGCCTGCTGGATCCGGGCGCCGATCAGGGTGGCGAGCCCGGCCGAGGTGACGCCGAACCGCTTGTCGCGGCGGCGGGCCCGGACCGCGAACGAGCCGCTCCGGCCGGCCATCAGCGCGACCGCCGCGTCGGCCGCGGCACCGGGGTCCTTGGCGACCCGCACCGCCCGGCAGACCCGGGCGATGCCCATCACGTCCCGGACGCGCCCGGCGATCGCGTCCGCGGCGGACGAGGCAGCAGGCCCGGAGGTGTCCTGCGCGAGGCGGATGACGATCACGCCGTCGCGCTGCCAGAGCCGCACCGGGATGCCGAGCTCGCCGATCGCCCGCCGGATGTTCGACTGCAGCATCCGCTCGAACTGCCTCCGGTTGCCGCCCTTGAGCACGATCTCGCCCAGTTTCAGCAGCACGCAGGGCTCAGGGAGCGTGCCGACCGGCGGGGCGGCGCGGTCTGCCAAGGGGGTGACGGGCATGTTCACAGTCTGCCAGGTATCGGGGGCATGGCCGCCACACTGCCGTCCGGGTAACAAGGGCCTAGCGCGCCCGTCCCCGGCTGGCCGGGCCCGCTCCGGCGGCGATAGGTTCGTCGTCATGGCGGTCAAACTCATGGTCCTCTACACCCAGCCCGATGACGCCAGCGCCTTCGACCGGCACTATTTCGACACCCACCTGCCACTGGTCCGCCAGATTCCTGGCCTGCTGCGCGCCGAGACCGGCCGGTTCGTGGGCTCGCTCGACGGTGGCTCGAGGTCCTTCTACCGGGCCGCCGAGCTGTACTTCCCCGATCAGGAGGCGATGGACGAGGGCTTCGCCTCCGATCCCGGCAAGGCGACCGCCGCCGACTACCAGCGGCTCGCCCCGCCCGGGTCCCGGATGTTCGTCGAGGTCCTCGACGGACAGGCAGGCCTCCTGGCAGGCGCCTGAGGCAGCCCAGGCATCCCTGGGCACAGATCCACCCTTCCCGGCCGCCGGGCACGCCTAGGGCGTGTCCCATAGATCTTGGCCGTCGCGAGCGGTCACCGGCGGGATGGATCGCAAGGCGGAGGAGGAGCCGATAGTGGAGCTATCGGCGACGACGACAACGCCGCGAGACGGCCGTCCGGGGGCCGCGCAGCAGGCTGAAGATCTATGGGACTTGCCCTAACGGCCGGCCCGCGAGCCCGGCAGCCGCCGCAGGCGCCGGGCCGAACGCCGCGTCAGCGGTGTCCCGGCGCCGAGGACCCGCCTCCCACTGCGCATCATTGCGCGCCTCCGGCACGACCAAGCGAAGTGCCCGCGAGGGAGGCCAGGTGTCAATGCGCGCGCAGCCAGTCCAGCACCTCCTGCGCGTGCTGATCGGGCGGGAAGATGGGGTAGAAGACGTGCTCGATGGCCCCGTCCGTGATGATCATGGTGAGCCGCCGGTAGAGCGTCATCCCGTCGGCGGTGAACGTGGGCAGGCCCAGCGCAGCCGCCAGCGCCAGGTGCTCGTCGGACAGCATCGCGAACGGCAGGTGCAGCCGGTCCACGGCCTCCCGCTGGTACTCGCCCGACTGGCTGGACAGGCCGAATACCTGGGCCGCCCCGGCGGCCAGCAGCTCGGTGTGGAGGTTGCGGAACCCGCACGACTCCGGTGTGCAGCCGCGCGCCCCGGGGATGTCGTCCCACCCTTCCGGCAGGTCCACCCCCGGCCGGCCGGTCATCGGGTAGATGTACACGACCGTCCGCCCGCTGCCCAGCCCGTCGAGCGCGACCTGCCTGCCGTCGGTCGCCGGCAGGCTCAGCGCGGGCATGGCGCGGCCCGGCAGATGGCTGGCCGCCCCGTCGTCAACCGGGACCGGCAGGCCCTCCGGCAGCCGCAGTAGGTCAGGTGCGTCCATGACTGTCTCCTTCTGGTTACTGGCGGGTCAGGTTGGCCGCCTGGTTACTGCCGGGTCAGGTTGGCCGAGCCGCCGCGCAGCACGTATTTCTGTATCTTGCCGGTGGCGGTCTTGGGCAGCTCGGGCACGAACGTCACCCCGTGCGGGGCCTTGAAGTGCGCGAGCCGGTCACGGGCGAACGCGATGATCTCGTCCTCGCTCGCCTGCGCCCCGTCGCGCAGCACCACGTAGGCGTACGGCGCCTCGCCCCACTTCTTGTGCGGCAGCCCGACGATCGCCACCTCGACGACCGCCGGATGGCGCAGCAGCACGCCCTCGACCTCCAGCGAGGAGATGTTCTCGCCGCCGCTGATGATCACGTCCTTGATCCGGTCACGGATCTCCACGTAGCCATCGGGGTGCAGCACGGCGGCATCGCCGGTGTGGAACCAGCCGTCGCCCATCGCCCGCTGCGTCGCCTCGGGATCGTGGTAGTAGCCGTCCATCACGACGTTCCCGCGCACCACGATCTCGCCCAGCGACTCGCCGTCGGCGGGCACCTCCTTGCCCTTCTCGTCCACCACCAGCAGCTCACCCGAGGTGAGCAGCTCGACGCCGGTCCTGGCCTTGACCACCGCACGGTCGGCGGACGACAGCTCCTCGTGCTCAGGCAGCGGGGCGCAGACCGTGATGAACGGGGCCGTCTCGGTCAGCCCGTAGACCTGGGTGACCTCCCACCCGAACTCTCCCTCCAGCCGCTCGATGGTGGCCGCCGCGGGCGCCGCGCCGGCCGTCACCACCCGCACCCCGGCGGGCACCTCCCCGCGCACCTGCGGAGAGGCGTTCGCCAGCGAGATCAGCACCGTTGGCGCGGCGCACAGCGAGCCCACCTTCTCGTCGCGGATCAGCCCGAACACCGTCGCGGGATCGACCTTGCGCAGGCAGACGTGCACCCCGGCCGCCGCGGTCACGGTCCAGGTGTAGGTCCAGCCGTTGGCGTGGAACATCGGGAGCGTCCACAGGTAGCGCTCCCCCACCCCGATCGGCAGGTGCAGCAGCGTGCCGATCGTGTTCACCGCCGCGTTGCGGTGGGTGATCATGACGCCCTTCGGGCGGGCGGTGGTGCCGCTGGTGTAGTTGATGGTGAGCAGGTCGCGCTCGCCGGTCACGGGCCGGGTGAAGTCCGGGGAGGCACCGGCGACCGCCGCCTCGTAGTCGGTCCAGCCGTCCCGGGGGGCGCCCTCGTAGGCCACGAAGTGCCGCACGCCCGGCATCTGGCCGCGGACCGCGTCCAGCATGTCCAGGTAGTCGGAGTGGGCGCAGACCACCGACGAGCCGGAGTGGTTGATGATGTAGACGAAATCGTCGGCGGTGAGCCGGTAGTTGATCGGCACCAGCACCGCGCCTGCCTGCGGCACCGCGTAGAAGGACTCCAGCTGCGCATGGGTGTTCGGCGCGATGGTCGCGACCCGGTCCCCCGGCGCCACCCCCAGGCCCTGCAGCGCAGCCGACCAGCGGTCGCAGCGGCTGAAGAACTGCTCGTAGGTGAGCCGCAGGTCGCCGTCGACCACACCCTCCCGGTGACCGTGCAGGCGCCGGGTACGGCGGGCGAACTCCAGCGGGGTGAGCGGCACTTCCATGGCAGTCCTCCACAGCGCGCGTGATGCCGCCAGCCCGGGCCGGCCGGCGGCCATGACCGAACGCTAATCCCTCGCGGGCCCGGGCACGAGGGCCACCCGGCCCAGGCACGGGGCCGCCCGGGCCGGCCGGCGCCGGCCAGCGGCCGGGCTGGGCCGCCGCGATCACGCGTTCAGGTAGGCGAGAACGGCCAGCACCCGCCGGTTGTCGTCATCGGAGGGCGCCAGGTCGAGCTTGGCGAAGATGCTGGTGCTGTGCTTGCTGACCGCCTTCTCGGTCACGAACAGGCGCTGGGCGATCGCGCTGTTGGAGCGCCCCTCGGCCATCAGCGCCAGCACCTCGCGCTCGCGTGGCGAGAGGCGGGTGACCGGTTCCTCCCTGGCGCGCCGCACCAGCAGCTTGGACACCACCTCCGGGTCCATGACCGTGCCGCCCCCGGCAACCGCCCGCAGGGCCTCGACGAACTGGTCGTCGTTGAACACCCGGTCCTTGAGCAGGTACCCCACCCCGCCCGCCTGGTCGGCCAGCAGCTCGCGGGCGTAGAGCTGCTCGACGTACTGCGACAGCACGAGCACCGGCAGCCCAGGCACCCGGCGCCGGGCGGCCAGGGCCGCCTGGAGCCCCTCGTCGGTGAACGACGGCGGCAGCCGCACGTCCACGATCGCGACGTCGGGCCGGTGGGTGAGCAGGGCGCGGAGCAGGTCCGGGCCGGTGCCGACGGCCTCGGTGATCTCGAAGCCGTGCGCCTCCAGCAGCCTGACCAGGCCATCCCTCAGCAGGAAGAGGTCTTCAGCGACAACAACGCGCACGGCACCTCGATCACGGCGATGGTCGGCCCGCCCGGCGGGCTGTTCACCGCCAGGATGCCATCGAAGGTGCCCAGCCGCCGCTCCACTCCCCGCAGGCCGCTGCCCTTCGCCGGGTCCGCGCCGCCGATACCGTCGTCGGTCACCGCGATCCGCAGGACGTCGCCGGTGTGCCGCATGTGGATCTCCACCGTCCGGGCCTGGGCGTGCTTGGCCGCGTTGGCGAGCACCTCGGCGACCGCGAAGTAGGCGGCGGACTCGACCGGCTCCGCGAGCCTGCCCGGCAGGTCGATGTCGAGCGTGGTGTTGACGGGCGTCTCCAGGGCCAGCGCCCGCACGGCGTCGCCGAGCCCCCGGTCGGCCAGCACCGGCGGGTGGATGCCGCGGACCAGGTCACGCAGTTCGGTCAGCGCCCGCGAGGACATCTCCCGTGCCTCGCCCACCAGGGCGAGCGCGGCCTTCGGGCTGGTGTCGAACATGCGTTCCGCCGCCCGCAGGCTCATGCCGAGCGCGACCAGCCGGGCCTGTGCCCCGTCGTGCAGGTCACGCTCCACCCGGCGCAGCTCGGCGGCGGCGGTGTCGACCGCGTCGGTCCTGGTCTCGGACAGCCGCTGCACCCGGCTGCTCAGCCGGCCGATCAGCGCGCCGCGCGCACCGAGGGTGCGCGGGACGAGCCACAGGCCGAACGCGAGGAACAGGAACGCCGCCAGCAGGACCGGCACGTACCCCTGCGGGCCGGTGCCGGTCAGGGCGGCGTACCACGGGCCGGGCCGGATCCCGGTCGAGAACGCTGGGGCGAAGACCTGGTGCAGGCTGACGGTCTTGGGCGGGTGGATCTGCTGGAAGCTGGTGGACTTGGGCGGCCGCGGCACGGCGACCGCCGTGGGCGGGCTGGTGATCCTGGCCGGGTGCGGGGCGGCGGTGACCTTACCCGCGCCGGAGACCACAGCTCCCTTGGGCACAAAGATCCGTGCCCCGCGGGCGGCGCGGACCGGCACCGCCATGACGACCCGCGCGGTCTGCCGCGCGTGCTTGAACACCGCGAACGCGGCGGCCAGCCCGTAGAGCCCGAGCAGGATCAGCATGACCGTCGCCAGGTCGGCCGCGACAACGGGCGCCATGATGAGCACGGCCCCGGACAGCAGCAGCAGGCCCACCGTGGCCGGGTTGACGCCGAACAGCCACATCACGATCCAGGCGATGGGCAGCAGCAGCAGCCCCCATCCCATCGCCTTGACGCGGTGCCGCCACGACCGCGGGTCCCCGGCCCGGTCGCGCGACCTGAGCCAGGCGATCACCGCGCAGACGATGCTGAAGATCGTCACCACAGGTCCCATTGCGGCCTCCGGTCCTGGTCAGCCGCGCACCCGGGCGGCTGCTGATTCCATCGTTTCTGGCACCCACTTCCGGGGTGGGCCCGCCGCTATCCGTAGTGGCGGGAGGCGGTGCGATGGCCCGGCCGCAGGACGAGGAGAGCCCCGCAGAGCATCAGCAAGCCAACGGTGACCAGGTTCAGGCCGAACAGCCACAGCCCGGTCAGCGTGACGGCCAGCGCCGCCAGCGCCCATCCCATCGCCCGGATGAGGCGCCACCATGAACCGCCGCCCCGGCCGCGTGACCTGAACCAGCCGATCACCGCGCAGACGACGATGAAGATCGTCACCATGAGTCCCATCCCGGCCTCCGGTCTTGCCAGCCGCGCACCCGTGCCGGCTGCCGGTTCCATGGTGACCTTGCCGGCCCGGCGGGCGCCATGGTCCGGCACCCACTTCCCGGGTAGGCCTAGCCCCACCTCGCGACAGCCGCGATCGCCGCGCGGTCACGCCGCCGTCCGTTTGGCAAAGGGTCAGCCGAAGAGGAACTCGACCTCGGCGTAACGCTCGGGCGGAACCAGCTTGAGCTCGTGGGTCGCCTCGGCCAGCGGGACCCGGGTGATCTGGGTCCCGCGCAGGGCGACCATCGTGCCGAACGCGGCGTCGTGCACCGCGTCGATGGCGTGGATGCCGAACCGGGATGCCAGCACCCGGTCGAACGCGGTGGGGGTGCCGCCCCGCTGGATGTGCCCCAGCACGGTGCAGCGGGCCTCCTTGCCGGTCCGCTTCTCGATCTCGGCGGCAAGCTGCTGCCCGATCCCGCCCAGCCGGACGTGGCCGAACGCGTCCAGCCGCTCGTCCGACAGCGCCAGGTCGTCGTCGGCCGGGCGGGCGCCCTCGGCCACCACCACGATCGGCGCGTACCTGGTCTGGAACCGGTGCTCCACGTAGGCACAGACCTTGTCCATGCTGAACGGCTTCTCGGGGATGAGGATCACGTTCGCCCCGCCGGCTAGTCCCGCGTGCAGCGCGATCCAGCCCGCGTGCCTGCCCATCACCTCGACGATCAGTGCCCGGTGGTGGCTCTCGGCGGTGGTGTGCAGCCGGTCGATCGCCTCCATGGCGATGTTCACCGCGGTGTCGAACCCGAACGTGTAGTCGGTGGCGCCCAGGTCGTTGTCGATCGTCTTGGGCACCCCGACCACGGCAACGCCGTGCTCGTGCAGGGCCGTCGCCGCCCCGAGCGTGTCCTCCCCGCCGATCGCGACCAGCGCGTCCACGCCGAGGCCGGCCAGGTTGTCCTTGATCCGGTCGACGCCGGACCGCCCGCCGGCCACGGCGCTCTCCGCCAGCGGGTTGGTGCGCGAGGTGCCGAGTATCGTCCCCCCGCGCGGCAGGATCCCCCGCACCGCCTGCACGTCGAGGCCGATGGTGTCGCCTTCCAGCGGCCCCCGCCACCCGTCACGGAACCCGGTGAACTCGTACCCGTACTCCTGCGTCCCCCGCCGGACCAGCGCGCGGATGACCGCGTTCAGCCCAGGGCAGTCGCCACCTCCGGTCAGCACTCCCACTCGCATAGGGGCAACATTAGTCCCCATGAGCGTCCTCGCGATCGACGCAGGCACTACTGGAGTCACCGCGCTGGTGATCTTGCCGGACGGCGCCGTCGCCGCCCGCGGCTATGCCGAGTTCGCCCAGCATTTCCCGCGGCCCGGCTGGGTCGAGCACGTGCCCGAGGAGATCTGGCAGGCCACCCTCGCCGCGTGCCGCCAGGCGCTGGACGCGGCGGGCGCTGGCCAGCCCGGCGGTGCGGCACCGGTCACCTGCCTCGGCATCACCAACCAGCGCGAGACGGCGGTGATCTGGGACCGGGCTGACCTGACCGCGCCGCGCCCGGCCATCGTCTGGCAGGACCGGCGGACCGCCAGGATCTGCGACGCCCTGCGCGCCGCCGGCCACGAGGCCAGGATCACCGAGCTGACCGGGCTGCGCCTGGACCCGTATTTCACCGCCACCAAGATCACCTGGCTGGCCGAGGAGGAGCCGGGCGTCTGGGCGGGCCTCGCGGACGGCTCGCTGGCGGCCGGCACGGTGGACTCCTACCTCATCGCCCGGCTCACCGGCGGGCGGCGCCACGTCAGCGACGCCTCCAACGCGTCCCGCACGCTGCTGTTCGACATCGGGGCGGGGCGGTGGTCGCCGGAGCTGTGCGAGCTGCTGCGGGTGCCGGAGCGGGCGCTGCCCGAGGTGGTCCCCTCCACCGGGGTCGCCGGCCGCACCGACCCGGCCGTGTTCGGCGGGCTGGACCTGCCCATCGCGGGGATCGCCGGCGACCAGCAGGCGGCGCTGTTCGGGCAGGCGTGTTTCGCCCCCGGCGACAGCAAGTGCACCTACGGGACGGGGTCGTTCGTGCTGGCCAACACCGGCTCCTCGGCGGTCGCCGCGGCGGACGGCCTGGTGTCCACGGTCGCCTGGATGGACGGCTCGGGCGCGCTGACCTACGCGCTGGAAGGGTCGGTCTTCGTGACCGGGGCTGCGGTGCAGTGGCTGCGCGACGGGCTCGGCGTGCTCGACAGCGCCGCGCAGAGCGAGGCACTGGCGGCCAGCGTGCCCGACTCCGGCGGGGTGGTGTTCGTGCCTGCCCTGACCGGGCTCGGCGCGCCGTACTGGGATCCCGATGCCCGGGGGGCGGTGTTCGGCATCACCCGCGGCACCACCCGGGCGCACCTGGCCCGCGCCACCCTGGAGGCGATCGCGTTCGAGGTGAGGGACGCCTGTGACGCCATGGCCGCCGGGCTGGGTGGCCCGGCCCCGGTGCTGCGGGTGGACGGCGGCGGGTCCGCGAACGGCCTGCTCATGCAGATGCAGGCTGACGAGCTCCAGGTGCTGGTCGAGCGGCCGCAGGTCGGCGAGACGACCGCCCTCGGCGCGGCGTTCCTGGCTGGGCTGGGCACCGGGGTGTGGTCGTCGCAGGACGAGGTCGCCGCCACCTGGCGGCTGGACCGCCGGTTCGAGCCGGGCACGCGCGACGACACCGGCTACGCGCGGTGGCGCCGGGCGGTGGAGCGGTCCCGGGGCTGGGCCCGCCCGCCGGGCCCGGGCGGGTAGCTCAGCCCGCCCCCAGTGCCCGGCGCAGCCGCTGGTAGGCGGTGTTGAACTGGGTCACCTTCGGCGCGACCGAGCCGGTGTCGATCTGCTCGTACTGGGCCACCGAGGTGGCCGTCCCCAGCTGCCGCAGGGCCGACTGGAGCTGCCCGGCGGCGGCCGCCAGCTGGCTGGCCGCCGGGGCCGCCGACGCCGGCACCGGCGTCGAGGAGACCGTGCCCGCGAACACGCCGACATCCGCGGCCGCCCGCCGGTCGATCTTGCTCACACAGCTCAGCGCGGCGGCCGGGACGGTCTGGTTCTGGCAGGCCGACAGCTGCTCCGACAGGCTGTTGAGCTGGCCGAGCAGGGTGGTGCGCGCGGCGGAGATGCTGCTGGCGGCGTGCACCTGCTCGTTCCTGTTCACCGAGTGGGACACGGCGGCCACGACGGCGGCGGTGTATCCGGCGAGAACGAGCGCGCCGAGGGCGATGAACAAGCCGACCAGCCTCCTGGCCCCGGGGGGCAGCATCAGCCGCCACGCCCGCGGCCCCGCGGGCCAGTCCGCCGCCGGCGGCGCCTCCCCGCCGGCGCCAGGCGGCTCCTGGCCGGTGGCAGGGTGCTCCCCGGCGAGGGCGGGCTGCCCGGGCCCGGTGCCGGTGGCGGCGGCCAGCGGGCCGGCGGCCTGCGCGGGCGTGCCCGTTTCGGCCCGGTCGCCGAACAGCCCGGCCGGGTAGGTGCCGCTCATCAGGTAGAAGTAGCCGTAGAACCGGGCGCCGAACCTGATGACGGCGGCGATGGCCGCATGCAGCGCCTCCGGCATCGTCCCCGCGATCAGCACGATGAGCCAGATCACCAGGCCGGCGGCCGCGGCGCCGTAGCTGACCAGGCCGAGCAGGACCGCGGCCGGGATCGCCAGGATGAGCCGGAACAGGACGGCAAGCCGGTTCAGCCGGCCGGGGACGGCGGACACCCGCACCGGGTAGTCGGCGTCGGCCAGGGCGAACGGCGGGTACCGGTCAGTGAGCAGCGCCAGGTAGGCGAAGACCCTGGCGGACCAGCGGAGCCAGCCGACCAGGAAGCCGGCCAGGCCAGCGGGCAGCTGGCCGGTGAACAGAGCGGCGAACCAGCCGATCACCGCCACCACCGCGGCGGCGATGCCGAGCGCGTACAGCACGATGTAGTGGGGGATGACCAGCAGCAGCCGGAACGCCGTGGTGGCCCGCCGCTGCCGCGCCGGGCCGGCGAAGGCGATCAGGATCTCGTCCCCGGCCCGGGCGGCCGGCACGACGGCCCGGGTTACCTCAGGCGCCAGCGGAACGTCGGCCACAGTGCTGCTCCTTTTTGAGCGGCACATTAGCTGCTGATGGGCGAAGGATGGGGTTATCTGGGAAATGCCGCGCCCGCGAGGCCGGCCGGATCAGCGCAGCAGCGCGTCCCAGACGCCCGCCAGCTGATGCAGCTGGGCGCCGGTGAGCCTGGCGGTGAACCGGGCGCGGATCACCGCGTCATGGGTCACCCGCGCGGCATCGAGCCGCGCCCGGCCGTCAGGGGCCAGCCGGACCAGGAAGCTGCGCCGGTCTGCCGGGTCCACCGCCCGCTCCACCAGCCGGTCGCGTTCCAGCCGGGTCACCATGTGGGTGAGCCCGGCCGGGCTCAGCATGATCGCTTTCGCGAGGTCGGTCATCCGCACGCCGCGCTCCGCGCCGTTGAACAAGGTGATCAGGACGTCGAACTCGGACACACCCAGCCCGTGCGCCGCCCGCAGCTGCCGGTCCAGCTCGCGGATCAGGTCCGCGTGCGCGGAGAGCATGCCGTGCCAGGCCGCCAGCTCGGTCCCTGTGAGTTCCCGCTTCCCGCTTGACGGGTCAGCCATCATGAGTTTATTTTAGCACGAAAATAAATTAGATAAGGGGGGACGATGTTCGCGATGGTCATGGAGTTCCAGGAGACGGCGGCAGACACCGAGGCGGGGATCGCCCACGTCCAGGACGAGGTCATCCCGGCGCTCAAGGAAGCTCACGGGCTGCTCGGGCTCTGGCTCGTGGACCGCGAGCGGCACCAGCGGCTGACCGTCATGGTGTGGGACACCGAGGAGCACTACTCCGAGGGCATGGCGGCCGTCCAGGCCCGCCGGGCCGCCGCGCCGGACCGCCACCGCCCGGCGCCGTCGAGCGTGCAGCGCTACGAGGTGTACGGGAGCATCGGCCACCCCGCCTGACCGGCCCCGCCAGCGCCGGAACGGAATGGGCGGCGGCTAGGCCTCGTCCGCGCCGGAACCAGGGGCCACGCCGGGGCGGCCGGCCTGCGCCGCGAGCTTGCGGCCGGCTCGTGCCCGGTTCTTGGCCTGCTGCGCGTACTGATCCACGTACTCCTGGCCCGACAGCTCCATCAGCGCGTACATGATCTCGTCGGTGACCGCCCGCAGGACCAGGTGGTCTGATTCCAGGCCGGAGTAGCGGGAGAAGTCGAGCGGCTTGCCGAACCGGACGCCCGGGCGGATCCGCAGCCGCGGCCGGAGCCTGCCGGACGGCATGAACTCGAACGTCCCCACCATGGCGGTCGGGATCACCGGCGCGCCGGACTCCAGGGCGAGCCTGGCCACCCCGGTCTTCCCCCGGTACAGCCGCCCGTCCGGGGTCCGGGTGCCCTCCGGGTAGATGCCGAGCAGCCTGCCCTCGGCCAGCACGCGCAGGCCGGTCGCGAGGGCCCGCTCACTGGCCTTCCCGCCCGTCCGGTCCACCGGGATCTGCCCCACCCCGCTGAAGAACGCCTTGCTGGCCAGGCCCTTCAGGCCCCGGCCGGTGAAGTACTCGGACTTGGCGAGGAACGTCACCTTGCGCGGGAGCGGCAGCGGCCCGAAGAAGTGGTCCGAGAACGACAGGTGGTTGCTGGCCAGGATCGCCGGGCCCTCCCGCGGCACGTTCTCGGTCCCCTCCGCCCACGGCCGGAACAGCGCCAGCAAGGGGCCGAGTATCGCCTTCACCACCCAGTAGAACACGATCACATCGTGCCACGTGACCGGCGGTGATAGGGCCCCGGCAGCCGGAGCGCCGGCCCGTGGGCCGCACGGCCGCCCGGGCACGCCGTGACCGCTCTCTCCCGTGGCGGGGGTGCGCATCCACCGGCCGGCATGCGACGATTCCAGCAGGACATGAGCATGCGGCCGAGGACGGTGGGGATGCCAGTAATGCCGGGCGCGGAGCCCTTCTTCCACTCCGGCGGCAGCACCGCGGCCCTGCTCTGCCACGGATTCACCGGCAACCCCTCGTCACTGCGGCCCTGGGCGGACTATCTCGCGGCGGCGGGCCTGACCGTCTCGCTGCCCCGGCTGCCCGGGCACGGCACCACCTGGCGGGAGATGGCCGGCACCCGCTGGCAGGACTGGTACGCGGAGATCGACCGCGCCTACGAGGACCTGTGCGGGCGGGCGGGCGAGGTCTTCGTCATGGGCCTGTCGATGGGCGGGGCCCTCGCGCTCCGGCTGGCCGAGCTGCGCGGGGACGGGGTGGCCGGGCTGGTGCTCGTCAATCCCTCGCTGACCGCCGACAACGCGCTCGCCAGGCTGGCACCGGTGTTCGGGCACGTCGTGCCGTCGGTCAAGGGGATCGGGAGCGACATCAAGAAGGACGGGGCGGCCGAACTCGCCTACGACCGGATACCGGGCCGGGCGGCCGCCTCCCTGGCGGGGCTGTGGAAGGTCACCAGGCAGCGGCTTGGTGAGGTGACCCAACCGGTGCTGGTGTACCGCAGTGCCGCCGACCATGTGGTGGGCCCGGCCAGCCTGGAGATCCTGCGGGCCGCGCTGCCCGCCGGGCAGCTGACCGTCCGCGAGCTCGGGAACAGCTACCACGTGGCGACGCTGGACAATGATGCGGACGAGATCTTCGCGGGCAGCCTGGAGTTCGTCCGCTCCCACAGCCGCGCCGGGAGGGAGTGAGAGGGGGTGGGCAGCCGCGATGGCGGGTGAGGCCAGCGACGAGGAGGCCGCCTGGCGTGACCTGATCGCCCAGTACAGCGCCCCGCCGGCGGCCGACGGTGCGGCGCCCTGGCCGGTCAGCGAGGAGCTGCCCGGCGCACCGCATGCACCCCCAAGCACCCCAGCTGGCACACCCGGCTCTCCCGGCGATCCGGGCTCATTGGGCACATCCGCCACACCGGGCGCGCCGGGGGCGCCCGGCGCCGGCGAGCAGGCCGGCACCATCGATGAGGACCCGGATGCGGCGCAGACGGTCCCGCAGGACTGGGGCGGTCCCGTCCCCGGCGTGATCCCCGCTCCGCCACAGGCCCGCATCATCCGCCCGGCGGTGCCAGCGCCGCTGCCGCCAGCCGGTGACGACGAGCACTACGTCCCGCCGGCCCCGCCGCCGCTGCCGCGCCTGGACCCGGTGAGCAAGGGAGCCTGGGTGGCGCTGTTCGGCGGCCCCGGGTACCTGCTGCTCGCCGTGCTGCTTGGCTGGGTGGTGCCGAGCTGGGCCGCGTTCTGCGCGGTGGCCGCCTTCGTGGGCGGGTTCGCGGCCCTGGTGATCCGGATGGGCGACCGGCCACCGGGCGATTCCGGCCCCGGCGACGGGGCCGTGGTGTAGGAAGGTCAGTCCGGGCCCGCCGCGGCCCGGACACCGCCCCGGGCGAGCTCGGCGGCGCCGACGATCCCCGCGTCGGTCCCCAGTTCGGCCAGCCGGATCTGCGCCTGGTGCCGGTGCCCCACGCCCGCCAGCGCCTTCTCGAAGGCAAGCCGGGCCGGGCTGATCAGCAGCTCCCCCGCCTCGGACACGCCACCGCCGATGACGAAGCAGCCCGGGTCGAGGATGGCCGCCAGATCGGCCAGTCCCTGGCCCAGCCAGCCGCCGACCGTCCCGAAGCACCGCATCGCCGCCGGGTCGCCCTCCCGGGCCGCCTGGGTGACCTGCGCCCCGGTGATGCCGTCCGCACTCCCGCCGGCGAGCTGGAGCAGCCGCACCGCCGCACCGGGCGAGCGCCGGGCGAACTCACGGGCCTCGGCCTCCAGGGCGCTGCCACTGGCGTACTGCTCCCAGCAGCCGCGGTTGCCGCAGCCGCACAGCCTGCCGTCGGGCACCACCCGGTAATGCCCCGGCTCGCCGGCCATGCCCCACTGGCCCCGGTAGAGCCGGCCGCCCAGCACGATCCCGGCCCCGATGCCGGTGCCGACGGCGACGAAGATGACATCGGGCTGCCCGCGCGCGGCGCCGAACCTCGCCTCCGCCCAGGCGCTGGCGTTCGCGTCGTTGTCCACCACGACCGGCAGCCCGATGAGGCCCTCGACCCGCAGCCGCAGGGGCTCCTCGCGCCAGGCCAGGTTCGGCGCGAACCGGACGACGGAGCGTGCCTCATCGATGAACCCGGCAGCCCCCAGGCCGACGGCCCGGGCCGGGTGACGGCTCAGCAGCTCGGAGACGGCCCCGGCGATCACCTGCTCTGTGCGTGCCGGGCTGGCCGAGGGAGTGGGCCGCCGGAGTTTCTCGATGATCTTCCCGTGCTCATCGACCACTCCGGCAGCGACTTTGGTGCCCCCGACATCAACCCCGATCGTCAGGCTCATCCGGCGGCCCTTCCGGGGGCCCCGCCGGTTCGGCCTCATCTTCCGGGTCCGGCACCGTCACATCCGCCCACACCGTGGCCGACGTCTCCTGCCCGGGACCACTGCCCGCTCTCGCCGCGGCCCGCCCGGTGGCGGCCAGGGCCGACTCGAAGACCGACAGGGCGTCGCGGGCGAGCACCGTCATCGCCTCGCTGGCCGCCGCCACCTGGGAGCTCACCCCCGGCCCCGAATCCTTGAGCACCCGGGCGGCCCGGCACACCGGGCACCACGCGCACTCGGGCGGCTCGTTCGATGGCGGGGCGGTCGCCCGCTCCCACACGTCAGGCCCCCCGCTGTGCCCGAGCATGGAGCGGATCTGGCCGCCGACCTCCCGGCTCATGCTGCGGGCCCCTGAACGGAGGAGCCACCGCTGGAATTCACCGATCGGGTCCTGGCCGGACCGGCTGGGCTCCTGTGTCACGTCCCGTCTCCTCTCCCGGCTCTCCCGGCTTCGGCCCGGTTCCTGAGCCCTTTCAGCGCGGTCTCGATGATCGTCTTCTCTGCCCTGCGCTTGAGCATTCCCAGCATCGGGATCCGCACGTCCACCGCGAGATCATAAGTCACCTCGGTGCCCGCGCCGGCGTCTGCCAGCAGGTACCCGCCGCTGAGCGCGGTGATGACCGACCCCGGCTCGGCGAGATCCCACCGCACCCCGTCGTCGCCGTCCCAGTCGTAGGAGAGAACGTAGCTGTCCTTGATCACTCCGGCGTCCAGCCCGAACCGCACCAGGCTGGCCCGGCCGCTGCCGTCACGGCCGACGACCTCGGCCGACCGCACGGCCGAGGCCCACTGCGGGTAGGAGGCGAAGTCAGCGATCACCGCCATGACGTCCGCCCGGGGGGCGGCCACGGTGATGCTGGCGCGCGTCCTGTCGGCCATGCTCGGAGCGTACCGCTACAGCTCGAGCACATAGGGCACCCCGGTGGCGCGGAAGTGGCCCACGTTGATGCATTCGCTGCGCCCGATCCTGACCCGGCGGGCCAGCGGCTGGTGCACGTGGCCGAACAGCACATAGCGGGGGCGGGTCCGCTCGATGTGAGCGAGCAGCGCCTCACTGCCCCGCTCCATCCTCCGGGCGACCGTGTCGTACAGCAACTGGGGAACGGCCGGCGGGATGTGGGCACACAGCACGTCGACCGTGCCCACCGCCGCCACCTTCGCCGCGTACGCGTCATCGTCGATCTCGTTCGGCGTCCGGTAGGCCGTCCGCAGCCCGCCGCCCACGAACCCGAACGTCCACTCCCCGAGCTCCACCCGCTCCCCGTCGAGCACGCGGTGCCCGGGGCGCAGGTGCTCGCCCCACAGCTGAGGGAAGTCCACGTTGCCGTATGTCAGGTAGGCCGGCTCGGGCAGTGCCGCGAACAGCTCCGCGTACTGGCGGGCGGCGGCGCTGCGGATGTGCTGGCCAGGATCGCCGCCGAGCTGCTGCCAGAGCCCGGCGGACATGGCCCGTGCCTCGTCGAAGAGCCTGGCCGCCCGCAGCGCGACGAGTCTGGCCGCCGCCTCCGCGCCGAACAGCTCCGCGAAGATGCCCTGCCCGTGGTCGGCGTAGTCCACGAACAGCAGCAGGTCTCCCAGGCACAGCAGCGCATCCGCGCCGGCCGCCGCCTGCCGCAGCGGGCCCGCCGCCCCATGCACGTCACTGACCACGTGTACCCGCATGCCGCCACCTTAAGAGACCCGGCAGCATGCCTGCCGGGGCCCGCTGGGAACGGTCCGTGGCAGCGGCCGGGCCGTAGCCTGGAGCTGCTTCAGGTGGCAAGCCATGATCGCTCGCTAAGCTACCAGCAGGCAGGTTCCGGCCCCGCCCGCGGACGGTCCGGCCGGCCAGAGCGGGCCGGTGCAAGGAGGCGCGATGCGCGAGTACAGCACCCCGGCCGTCGTGGAGGTACCCGCCTCCGCGCGCCTGAGCGACATCGTCTTCGACCGGGCGGAGCGCGACCCCGGGCTGGTGATCATGCGGCGGAAGCCCGGCCTGGGATCCGGCCGGGCCAGGCACGGCGGCCGGGGGACGGCGTGGCAGGACATCACGGCGCGCGAGTTCCGCGACGAGGTCGCCGCGCTCGCCAAGGGCTTCATCGCGGCCGGGATCGGCGAGGGCGACCGGGTCGGCCTGCTGTCGCGCACGCGGTACGAGTGGACCCTGATCGACTACGCGCTCTGGGCCGCTGGCGCGGTCACGGTGCCGGTGTACGAGACCTCCTCCGCCGAGCAGGTGGAATGGATACTGAGCGACTCGGGCGCGACGGCGATCGTGGTCGAGACCCCCGCCCACCTGACGGCCATCACCGAGGTGCTGCGCCGGCTGCCCACCGTGCGCCGGGTGTGGCTCATCGAGGCCAGCCCGCAGGCGGCCGCCCAGCCGCTCGCGGCGCTGGTAGCCGAGGGCGCCACCGTCAGCGACGCCGACCTCACCCAGCGCCGGGTGTCGGCCGGAGCAGGGGACTTCGCCACGATCATCTACACCTCGGGCACCACCGGCCGCCCGAAGGGCTGCGAGATCACCCACGGCAACCTGCTGGCCAACGCGCGCAACGCGGTCCGCGGGCCGCTGTCGGTGGTGTTCGAGACGCCCGGCGCGTCGACCCTGCTCTTCCTCCCCCTCGCGCACTCGTTCGCGCGCCTCATCGAGGTCGGTGTCATCGAGGCGGGGGCCGTGCTCGGCCACCTCCCTGACGTGTCCACCCTGCTGCCCGATCTGGCCACGTTCCAGCCGACGTTCCTGCTGGCGGTGCCCCGGGTGTTCGAGAAGGTGTACAACGGCGCGGAGCAGCAGGCGTCGGAGAGCGGCGTCAGGGGCGCGATCTTCCACGCGGCCGCGCGGACGGCGATCGCCTGGAGCAGCGCGTTCGGCACCAACAGCACCGACGCACATGAGGGGCCCGGCCCGTTGCTGCGGCTCCAGCATGCCGTCTTCGACCGCCTGGTCTACGGCAAGCTCCGCGCCGCGGTCGGCGGCCAGGTGCGCTATTCGGTGTCCGGCGGCGCAGCGCTCGGGGAACGGCTCGGCCATTTCTTCCGTGGCGCCGGGATCACCATCGTCGAGGGATACGGCCTCACCGAGACCACCGCCGCCGCCACGGTGAACCGGCCGGGCCGCAACAAGATCGGCACCGTCGGCCAGCCGCTGCCCGGGGTGTCGGTGCGGATCTCCGAGGACGGGGAGATCCTCATCACCGGGCACAACCAGTTCATCGGCTACTGGCACAACGACAGCGCCACCGCCGAGACGCTCACCCCGGACGGCTGGCTGCGCACCGGCGACATCGGCGAGCTGGACGACGAGGGCTACCTGCGGGTGACCGGCCGGAAGAAGGAGCTGATCGTGACCGCGGGCGGCAAGAACGTCTCGCCGGCCGTGCTTGAGGACCGGATCCGCGCCCATCCCCTGGTCAGCCAGTGCCTGGTGGTGGGGGACGGCCGGCCCTATGTGGCCGCCCTGATCACCCTGGATCCGGAGGCCGTCGGCACCTGGCTGACCCGCCGTAACCGCCCGGCCGGCACCAGCCTGGACCACCTGACCACCGACCCGGACATGCTCGCCGAGCTCCAGGCCGCGGTGGACAGCGCCAACAAGGCGGTCTCCCGGGCGGAATCGGTCAGGCGGTTCCGGGTGCTCGCCACCGACTTCACCGAGCAGGCCGGTTACCTGACGCCGTCGCTCAAGCTGCGCCGCAACGCCGTCACCAAGGATTTCGAGGGCGAGATCGAGGCGCTCTACTCCTGACCGCCCGCCAGGATGCGCTGCAGCCGCTGCGCGACCAGGTCCCACCGCCATTCGGTGTCCACCCAGGCCATGCCCTTCTCCCCCATGGCCCGGGCGCCCGCCGGGTCGGTGAGCAGGTGCACGAGCCGGCCGGCGACGTCCGCCGGGCTGCGTCCCGGCACGACGTACCCGGTCTCGCCGGGCCGGATGGCATCGGGGGCGTTCCCGGAGTCACCGCCGACCACCGGCAGGCCGGTGGCGGACGCCTCCAGGTAGACGATGCCGAGGCCCTCGACGTCCAGGCCGCGCCTGCGGGTGCGGCAGGGCATCGCGAACACGTCCCCGGCGTCGTAGTAGGCGGGCAGCTCGGGCCAGGGCACGGCCCCGGTGAACGTGACCGAGCCGGCCACCCCGAGCCTGCTGGCAAGCCGCCGCAGCCTGCGGGCGTACGGGCCGCTGCCGACCAGCAGCAGCGCCGCGTCCGGGACCGCGGCGCGGACCTGCGGCCAGGCCCGGATCAGCGTGTCCTGGCCCTTGCGCGGCACCAGGCGTGACACGCAGACCACCACCGGCCGGCCGGCCAGGCCGAGCCGTTCCCGGATGGCCGCGCCGCCCGCTCCGGGATGGAAGACCTGCGGGTCGACCCCCGGCGCGAGCTGGGTCATCCGCCCCGCCGCCGCCGGGGACAGTGCCCTGGCGAGCCGCAGCCGGGTGTACTCACCGAGGTAGGTGACCGTATCCACCCCGTCGCCGATGCGCCGCAGCAGGCTGCGCGCGCCGGGCAGCACCGCCCATCCCGCCTCGTGCCCATGGGTGATGGCGACCAGCCGCCGCGCACCGGCCCGCCGCAGCGACGGTGCGAGCAGGCCCAGCGGCGCGGCCGCGCCGAACAGCACCGTGTCGCAGCCATCCCGGGCGAGCAGCCGTGCCGCCCGGCGCGCCACCGACGGCACGGGCAGCATCAAGGACGTGGGGTGGCGCTCCACCGGGAACGGCTGGGCCGCGTCGAACTCGGCCGCCCCCTCCCAGGCGGGCGCGTAAACGGTCACGCTGCCCGCTGGCAGCCGCACCGCCAGGGCATGCACGAAGGACTGGATCCCGCCGGCCCGCGGCGGGAAATCGTTGGTCACGATCAGGACCTTCGGCATCGCTCTCCCAGGCTCACACGCCGCGCGTCGACGGTAGCGGGAGCGATTCTAGGACGTGCCCGGCCGGGCTACGGACCTGCCTGGGGAAGGTCAGGGCCGGACGGCACCGTCATAGTTCGCCGCGTACCAGGAGTTCGAGAGGCTGACCTCTTCGACGTTCTCCCCGGGTTGGGGCGCGTCGATGAGCATCCCGCCGCCCACGTACATGCCCACGTGGCTGTCACCGGCGAACTCCAGGATGTCGCCGGGCTGGAGCGCGGACTCCGGCACCGACGGCAGGCCGGCCTGCGCCTCGCTGGTGCGCGGGATGGCGATCCCGGCCGACGCCCATGCCTGCATCATCAGCCCGGAGCAGTCGTACCCGTCCGCGCACGGACCGGTGCCACCGAAGACGTACGGGCAGCCCAGCTGCGCGAAGGCGTACGCCACCGCCTGGCCGGCCTGGGTGTTGGTGGGGACGGTGTCGGTCCCGCCGATGATCGCGCCGCCGCCGATCAGGTCGGCCTGCTGCTGCTCGGTGAGGGTGGACAGGATGCCCTTCTGCTTGGTGATGAGCTTGTTCAGGCTCGCCCGCTGCTGCGACAGCTGGTGCTTGAGGTCGGCCACGGCCGATTCGGTCCGCTGGACGTTCTGCTTCGCGTCGGTCAGCGCACCAGTCACCAGGCTGGCCTGCTCAAGCTGGTCCTGGCGGGTGGTGGACAGGTGGGTGAGGATCGCCGACTGTGCCAGGACCGTCTGCGGGTCGCCCGCGGTCAGCACGCCCAGCGGGGAGTTCATGCTGCCGTTCTCGTAGGCGGCCGAGGCGATCTCCCCGATCGCGCCCTGCATGGCGTGGTACTGGATCCAGTCCCTGGCGAGCGCCTGGTCGACCAGCTTCAGCCGCTGCTTAGCCGCGGACAGCTCCTCCGTCACCTGGTCGTACCGCTGGATGAGCACGTTCTCCTGGGCGGTCAGCTTGTTGAGCTTGGCCTGCGCCTGGGCGACGGAAGGCTGGGGCGCCGCCCCCGCCGCCCCGCCGGTGATGATCAGCCCGGCGGCGGCGAGCGCCGCGGCAGCGATGAAAATGCCGCGGCGGATCTGGGGAACCCGGATGAGTGGATGCGTACCCACGCGGTGACACGCTCCTTCTTCCCGCCCCCGCCGAACCGGTGGAGCTACCCGGGGCCGGGCGGCCGGGCCAGTGCCCTACGGCGTGGCCAGGGAACGGCAGCGGCCGGCTTACCCGCGGAGGCGCCTCTAGCGGGGAAACCGAGGCCGCCCTCCGGTGGGTCTCCGGATCCCGGCTGACCGCAGGGCGGGGCCGGGGCTTCGGCGGTGGCCAGATCACCGTCGTCATCATGACAACTGCGGAGTAATCCAGCCGGGGCTGACATTAGTGAAACGCAGCGGACGAATTCAACCGCTTCGCGCACTCCCGTCCCAGGTTTTGCCAGCCGGAACGTGTCCTGGGCCGCCTATGGCGTCCCCTGCTGGTCAGGATGCCCGTGCCACCGGCGCCCGCATCCGAAGTGGTGACACCAGCTTGGCGTCCGCCAGCACACGCAGGGCACGCCGTTCCGCCTCACCGATCTGGGCCGGCCGCCCGGAGCGGCCCCGCTGGCCCGGCAGCCGGAGCAGCGCCGTGACCACGCAGTCAGCGCAGGCGACGTCACGCATCTCACACCGCTCGCAGTCAATCAGCATGATCGCCTCCATCGGGCACGGCCATCGCATCCGGCATGGCCACACGCTAGGAGAGACCACTGACATTCCTCCGCCATGACCTCAGCAGGGCGAAGCGCCCGCGAGGGAGGCAGCAGGTGAGGGCCTTCGCCCCGGCCGCGGACCGGCCCGCGACGCCGCAGGCGCCGGGCCGAACGCCGCGCAAGCGGTGTCCCGGCGCCGAGGACCCGCCTCCCGAAGCCAGCGAAGCGCCCGCGAGGAGGCAGACAAACGCAGCGCCGGCGCGCCTGGGCAGGACTGTCGGTACCTCGTCCTACCGTTGCCCCGTGATCACCTGGGAAACGGCAGCGGACGGCGCGCCGGCGCCGGCCCGGCGCCGGCCGCTCGATGAGATCGACTTCGTCATCGTCGATGTGGAGACGACCGGCTGGTCTCCGGACGAGGAGCGGATCACCGAAATAGGCGCCGTCAGGGTCAGCGCCGGCCAGCTGCTTGGCCAGTTCTCCTCGCTGGTCAACCCCGGCAGTGCGATTCCCGAGCAGGTCACGGCGCTCACCGGCATCAGCGACGCGATGGTCGAGGCGGCGCCCCCGCTGGAGCAGGTGCTGCCCGCCTTCCTGGCGTTCGCGCGCGGCGGGGTGCTCACCGCCCACAACGCACCGTTCGACGTCGGATTCCTGCGGGCCGCGTGCCGGTACTGTGACCTGCCCTGGCCGGACTTCCCGGTGGTGGACACGGTAGAGCTCGCCCGCCGGGTGCTCAGCGAGGACGAGGTGCCCGACCGCAAGCTGTCCACCCTCGCGGCGTTCTTCAGGGCGCGGACGGCTCCCCGTCACCGTGCCCTCGCGGACGCGCTGGCCACCGCGGACGTGCTGCTGGGCCTGCTGCCCAGGCTTTCCGCGGCCGGCATCACCACGCTCGCGCAGCTGACCGCGCTGGGCACCAGGAAGCCCCGGCTCCGGTGGGCAGTGCTGAAGCCCTGGACATGGTGGCGGGCTCAAGATCCGCGGGCAGCCGGGCGGGGGGTACGCTACCGGCGACGGCTGGGGATCGGCGCCCGAGGAGGCAGACGTGGTCACCGCGATCGTCCTGGTGAGAGCCGACGTGGCGCGCATCCCGGAAACGGCCGAGGCGATAGCCCAGATCCCACAGGTCAGTGAGGTCTACTCCGTCACCGGTGAGTTCGATCTGGTGGCACTGGTCCGGGTCCGCGCGCACGAGGAGCTGGCCGACGTCATACCCGGCACGCTGAACCGGGTGCCCGGCGTCACCCACACCGAGACGCACATCGCGTTCCGTACCTATTCACGGCACGACCTCGAAGCCGCGTTCGCCCTCGGCTACCCGGAGACCACCTGACCCCCGCCCCAGCCGCAGCGGCGCAGGCCAGCGCCGCCCCTGTGACCGTGGGCGATTCAGGTCCCGGCCTCGCTGGCCAGCCGCTGGCTCGCGTCCACCCAGCGCTCCAGCAGCGCGCGGGCGGCGCCTGAGTCCAGGGCGGCCGACGCCCGGGCGCAGCCATCGGCGAGCGCCTGCTCCAGGTCCCCGGCACCGGCCACGCCGGCGGCAGCGGCCAGCGCGGCGGCGGCATTGAGCACCACGGTGTCGCGGATGGGGCCGGTCTCACCGGCCAGCACCGCGCGGACGACCGCCGCGTTGTGCACCGCGTCACCGCCGCGCAGGTCGCCGGGCTTGGACGCTGGCAGCCCCAGCGCGGCGGGGTCGAGGACGGCCCGGCTCACCGAGCCGGCGTGCACCACCCACACCGTGGACGTGTCCGCCGTGGTCAGCTCGTCCAGCCCGTCGTCGCCGTGGAACACCAGGGCCGAGCAGCCCCGCCCGGCCAGCACCCCGGCGATGACCGGGCCCATCCGCGGATCGGCGACCCCGACCGCCTGCGCACTCGGCCGGGCCGGGTTGGCCACCGGGCCGAGGAAGTTGAAGACGGTGGGCACCCCCAGTTCGCGCCGCGGCACCGCGGCGTGCCGCAGGGCCGGGTGATACAGCGCCGCGAACAGGAACGCGATCCCCACCTCCTCCACCAGCCGCGCGCTGGACCGGGGCGCGATGTCGATCACGACCCCGAGCGCCTCCAGCACGTCCGCCGCCCCGCAGGCGGAGGTGGCCGCGCGGTTGCCGTGCTTGGCCACCCGCGCGCCCGCCGCGGCGGCGACTATCGCCCCCATGGTGGAGATGTTGACCGTGTGCGCGCCGTCCCCGCCGGTGCCGACCAGGTCCACCAGCGGGCCCGGCACGCTGATCGGGGTGGCCCGGTCCAGCATCGTCTGGGCCAGCCCGCTCACCTCGGCGGCCGTCTCACCCTTCATCCGCAGCGCCACGCCGAGCCCGGCGATCTGGGCCGGCGTCGCCGCGCCCTCCATGATCTCGCTCATGGCCCAGGCGGTCTGGGCGGAGGTGAGGGTTTCCCCCCTGATCAGCGCGCCGATCAGCGCGGGCCAGGTAGCAGGTTCGTCCATAGGTGCCCCCTCGGGGCCAGGTCAGCGGTTGGGGCAGGTGGGCGGGCGGCCTTGTCGTTTGGCGCCCTGGTTGTCCGGTAGCGGGCGGCGGCGGGAAGCAGGGGCTCAGGCCTGGGCCACCGCGCCGCGCTGGCGCATCAGGCCGGCCAGGGCGCTGGCCAGCGCCCGCGGGTCGATGGGGTGGCTGATCACCGCGTCCGCGCCGGACCAGGTGGCGAGCCAGCCGTCGTCCGGCCTGCCGATGATCAGCAGCACCAGCGGGCAGTCGTGGATCTCGTCCTTGGCCTGCCGGCAGACCCCCATGCCGCCGGCTGGCTGCGCCTCGCCATCCAGCACCATGACGTCCGCGCCACCCGCGTCGAGCAGCCGGAACAGCGCGGGATCGGTGGCCACGTCGATGATCTCTGCCTCGGGCACATCGGGCGCCGGGCGGCGCCCGATGGCGAGCCGGATCCGCGCGCGGGTGTCCGCGTCATGGCTGTAAATGGCGACCTTCATGCAGTGGATCGTACCGACCCCGGGGACTGGCCGGCATTCGCCGGCACCGACACGGGGGGTCGGCCAACGCTCGCCTACGGGATGTCGTAATAATGACCCTCGTGGCCACAGCATCCGCGACGAAGATACCGCCCCGGTCCCCGACCAGCCGGCCCAACCTGGTCAGCGTCGGCACCATCGTGTGGCTGTCTTCTGAGCTCATGTTCTTCGCGGCACTGTTCGCGATGTACTTCACCATCCGCTCGGTCGACAAGAGCCAGGGGCTCCCGTGGCCCGGTGCCCACCTCGACCTGAAACTGAGCACGGTCAACACCCTCGTGCTGCTGCTGTCCAGCGTCACCTGCCAGATGGGCGTGTTCGCGGTCGAGCGCGGCCAGATCCGGCGTTCGGGCAGCATCTTCAACCCCGCCCGCTGGGGCCTGCGCGAGTGGTACGTGCTCACGTTCTTCATGGGCCTGTACTTCATCTGCGGTCAGGGATTCGAGTACCTCTCCCTCATCCGCGACCAGGGCCTGACCCTGTCCTCCAGCGGGTACGGCTCGGTGTTCTATATCCCCACCGGGTTCCACGGCCTGCACGTGACCGGCGGCCTGATCGCGTTCCTGTTCCTGCTGGGACGCACCTACGCCGCCAAGACCTTCACCCAGGAGCAGCAGGTCAGCGCCATCGTCGTCTCCTACTACTGGCATTTCGTCGATGTCGTGTGGATCGGCCTGTTCACGACCATCTACCTGATCCACTGATGAGCCACCGACCTCTCATGTCCCCTGAGCGAAACCGAGGCAAGAAGTTGAGCGGGAAGAAGCCGCGGCGCCGGCACCCGGCCGCCGGGTACGCCGTCCTCATCGCGGGCCTCGTGGCCGTCGGCGTCGTGTACGCCGCCATCACCGGGGCCGGCAGCGCGGCCACCGCGGCCACGGCCGGCGGCCCGTCAGCCGCCGACATCGCCAAGGGCCAGGCCATCTTCGCCGACACCTGCTCCTCCTGCCACGGCATGAACGCCCAGGGCACCACGGCCGGGCCGAGCCTGGTCGGCGTCGGCGCCGCCGCCGTGGACTTCCAGATGAGCACCGGCCGGATGCCCGGCAAGGACCTCGACGCGGAGATGCCGCGCAAGCCGGTGGTGTTCACCACCGCGCAGATCCACCAGGTCGCGGACTACATCTCCTCCCTGGGCGGTGGCCCGGCGATCCCCTCGGCCGCTCAGGTGAGCACGGGAGGCGCCGATCTGGCGCTGGGCCAGCAGCTGTTCATCACCAACTGCGCGCAGTGCCACAACTTCGCAGGCGCGGGCGGCGCTCTTACCAACGGGAAGTACGCGCCGGCGCTGACCCATTCGACCCCGACGCAGATGTATGAGGCGATGCTGACCGGCCCGGAGGCCATGCCCGTGTTCAGCGACACCACCGTCACCCCGGCCCAGAAGCGCGACATCATCGCGTACGTCACCACGGTCCGCGCCGAGCCGAACCCGGGCGGTTTCAGCCTGGGCCGGGTCGGGCCGGTGACCGAGGGGCTGGTGGCCTTCCTCGGCGGGATCGCCGCGCTGGTGTTCGCCGCGATATGGATCACGATGAAGCGACGGGAAGCATGAGCGAGACTGAAGGCAGCGAGCAGCAGCTCCCGGCCGGGAACGGCGCGGACGAGCTGCCGGAGTCGCGGGCCCCGCACCGGGTGATCGGCACTCCCCCGCCCGCCCGGGCCAGGACCCTGCTGGAGGCACCGCCGGGCGAGGGTGAGCCACCTGCGCCGCGTGAGCTCCCAGCCGAGCCGGCGAACCTGCCGCAGGCGAAGCGGGCCGAACGCGTGGTGGCGGCGCTGTTCATACTGTCGATGCTGGCCAGCATCGGGTTCATCGCCGCCTACGTCGGGCTGGAGGTGGGCACGGTCAGCGGCACCGCGCGTTCCAACCTGGTGCTGGGCCTGGCCATGTCGGTTGCCTTCGGCGCGCTGGCGGTGGGCGCGGTCATCTGGGTCCGGTTCCTGATGCCGCAGGTGGAGCTGACCGAGGAGCGCAAGCCGCTCGCCTCGACCCCGCAGCAGCGGGCGGAGTTCGCTAAGACCTTCACCGAGGGCGCCGAGGCCAGCGGGTTCGCCAAGCGGAAGCTGGTGCGGCGGACGCTGATCGCGGCCACCGTGCCGCTCGCGCTCGCCCCGATCGTTCTCTTGCGCGACATGGGCCCGCTGCCGGGGACGAGCCTGCGCCACACCGCCTGGCGCAAGGGGATGCGGCTGCTGGTCTACGGACCCAACACGCCGCTGCGGCCGGCGGATTTCGCCATCCCGGGGCAGATGATCACGGTCGTCCCGGACGGGTACCAGGACAACCTCGACGCCCTGGCGAAGGCGACCACCATCATCCTCAAGTTCGCGCCCGGCCAGCTCCTGCCGCCGACGAACCTGAACTGGACGGTGGACGGCATCGTCGCCTACT
Source organism: Streptosporangiaceae bacterium (assembly GCA_035518495.1). GTDB lineage: Bacteria > Actinomycetota > Actinomycetes > Streptosporangiales > Streptosporangiaceae > UBA9676. The sequence continues at coordinate 13,625 of DATIXO010000082.1, read as the reverse complement.
CCAAGATCTGCACGCACGTCGGGTGCCCGGTCGCGCTGTACGAGCAGACGACGCACCACATCCTGTGCCCCTGCCACCAGTCCACGTTCGACGCCGCCCGCGGCGCGAAGGTCATCTTCGGGCCCGCCGCCCGCCCGCTGCCGCAGCTGCCGCTCGGCACCGACGCGGCCGGCTACCTGATCGCCACGAGTGACTACCATGAGCCCGTCGGCCCGAGCTTCTGGGAGCGGGGATGAGCAAGACCACCGACGCACTACTCGACGGCACCGGCAGGTTCCTCGACGACCGGCTCCGCACGGCGCGGCCGGTGCGCGGGTTCCTGCGGAAGATCTTCCCCGACCACTGGTCGTTCCTGCTCGGGGAGATCGCCCTCTACTCCTTCATCATCCTGCTGCTCACCGGCACCTTCCTGACGCTGTTCTTCCAGCCGAGCATGACCGAGGTGGTCTACCACGGCGCCTACACGCCGCTGCGCGGGGTGCGGATGAGCGAGGCGTACGCGTCCACCCTGAACATCAGCTTCGACGTCCGCGGCGGGCTGCTCATGCGGCAGATCCACCACTGGGCGGCGCTGCTGTTCATGGCCGCGATCATGGTGCACATGCTGCGGGTGTTCTTCACCGGCGCCTACCGCAAGCCGCGCGAGTTCAACTGGCTGATCGGGATCGCGCTGTTCACGCTCGGGATGCTGGAGGGGCTGTTCGGCTACTCGCTCCCCGACGACCTGCTGTCCGGGACCGGGCTGAAGATCACCCAGGGGGTGCTGCAGTCCATCCCGATCGTCGGCACCTACGGGTCGTTCTTCCTGTTCGGCGGGGAGTTCCCCGGGCACCTCATCATCCCCCGGCTGTACATCATCCACGTGCTGCTGATCCCCGGCATACTGCTGGCGCTGATCTCCGCGCACCTGTTCTTCATGTTCCATCAGAAGCACACCCAGATGCCGGGCAAGGGCCGCACCAACACCAATGTGGTCGGCGCGCCGATGTACCCGTACTTCATGGCCAAGACCGGGGCGTTCTTCTTCTTCATCTTCGCCGTGCTGGCGCTGCTGTCCACGTTCGCGCAGATCAACCCGATCTGGCTGTTCGGCCCGTACAACCCGTCCGGGATCACCGCCGGGTCCCAGCCCGACTTCTACATGGGGGCGCTGGAGGGCGCGCTGCGGATCATGCCCGCCTGGGAGTGGAACGTCCTCGGGCACACGTTCGCGTTCAACGTGTTCATCCCCGCGCTGTTGCCGCTCGGCATCATCTTCACCGGGGCGGCGCTGTGGCCGTTCCTCGAGCAATGGGTCACCGGGGACTACCGTGAGCACCACGTCCTCGACCGGCCACGCAACGCGGCGACCCGGACCGCGGTCGGGATGGCCGCGATCACCTTCTACGGGGTCCTGTGGCTGGAAGGCGCCAACGACATCATCGCCGACCAGCTCCAGATCCCGCTCTTCACGCTGACCTGGATCGCCCGGTTCGCCGTCTTCCTCGGGCCGGTCGTGGCCTACTGGGTGACCAAGCGGATCTGCCTCGGCCTGCAGCGTAAGGACGCCCACCTGCTCGAGCACGGGGTCGAGACCGGCGTCATCCGCCAGCTGCCGACCGGCGAGTACGTCGAGCTGACCCGGCCGGTGGACGAGGAGACGCAGGCCGTGCTGGAGTACAACCGGGTGGGCGCGCCGCAGCTGCCCGCGTCACCGGCGGCCGGGGACACCGGCGAGGTCCCTGCCCCGGGGACCAGGGGCCCCCTGGGCAGGCTGCGGCTGGGTCTCAACCGGGTCCTCACCGAGGGCATCCCCATCGAGGGCGACGGGCACGGCGACGGCCATGGGAACGGGCACTCCGCGCCCGCGGCGGTCACCGCTGGCGAGCAGGCAGCCACTGAGCCCGCCGCCCAGCAGGGCGGCACGGACGGCGAGGAAACCGGCCACTGACCCGGTGGCCCCGGGCATGGGGCCACCGCACGACGGGCCAGCCGGTCATGATCCGCCAGTCAGCGCCAGGCCGCCGGGAGCCGGCAGGCCGGGACGTGGGATGCGGCGGTGAGCCCGGCCCCGGCCCAGTCGGCGTGCCGCGCCGCTAGCTCGAACCCGGCGAGCTGAGCCATCAGGTCCAGTTCCGAAGGCCAGATGTCACGGTGCGGGCCGCGGAACAGCCGTGCCCGCTGGCCGGCGCCGAAGGTGAAGTGGTGCGAGACGGCGCGCTGGTGCGGCACGTCATGGGTGTCCAGGCCGATGTAGCCGGGCTCCGCCGCCCAGACGGGGGCCTGCTGTCCCGGTGGCAGCTTGCGCAGCCCGGGTCCGCAGCGTGCGTACCAGCCGCGGTCTCAGTGCGCGTACTGCCCGCGGTAGTACTCGAAGACGAAGCCGATCGCCGAGAGCAGGACGAAGAGCATCCCGATCAGGAAGAGCCACCAGCCGATCGCCACGCCGAGCGCCGCGAGCGCCGAGGACATCCCGGTGATCAGCGGCCACCAGCTGTGCGGGCTGAAGAAGCCGAGCTCGCCGGTGCCGTCGCTGATCTCGGCGTCGGGCACGTCCTCCGCCCGGGGCGGCAGCCGCCGCCCGGTGAACAGGAGGTAGAAGCCGGTGAGGAAGGCCAGCCCCACGGCCATGGCCAGCGCCGTGGTCCCGGTCGGGTCCTTCGAGAAGTGCCAGTAGATGACGTCCATGACGGCGAAGAACACGGCACAGCCGACGAACAGGAACCCTTCAACCTTCATCAGACACCTCTGTCGTGCCGCCGCGGCTCACTGGCACCTGCTTCCCGGGCATGCCCGCGCTCACCGGGACGCCGGGATGGATGTGCGGTCGGGCCGTCCCGACTTGATCTGCGGGTAGTGCAGGTCGAACGCGGGACGCTCGGACCGGATGCGCGGGATGGACGTGAAGTTGTGCCGCGGCGGCGGGCAGGACGTCGCCCACTCCAGCGAGTTGGCGTAGCCCCACGGGTCGTCGGCGGTGACCCGCTCGCCGTACCGCGCCGTCTTGTACACGTTGTAGATGAAGAAGAGCGTGGACGCGCCGAGGATCCACGAGCCGACGCTCGAGATCTGGTTCAGCGTGGTCACCTCGTGCGGCAGGAACGGGTAGTTGGCCACCCGCCGCGGCATCCCCTCGACGCCGATCCAGTGCTGGACCAGGAAGGTCATGTGGAAGCCGATGAACAAGGTCCAGAAGTGCCAGACCCCCAGCCGGTTGTCGAGCATCTTCCCGGTGAACTTGGGCCACCAGAAGTAGAAGCCGCCGAACATCGTGAAGACCACGGTGCCGAAGAGCACGTAGTGGAAGTGGGCCACGACGAAGTAGGAGTCGCTGACGTTGAAGTCCAGCGGCGGTGAGGCGAGGATGACCCCGGTCAGCCCGCCGAACAGGAACGTGACGAGGAAACCGAGGATGAACAGCATCGGCGCCTCGAAGCTGATCTGCCCGCGCCACAGCGTGCCCACCCAGTTGAAGAACTTCACCCCGGTCGGCACCGCGATAAGGAACGTCATGAACGAGAAGAACGGCAGCAGCACGGCGCCGGTGGTGAACATGTGATGCGCCCAGACCGTCATCGACAGCCCGGCGATCGCCACGGTCGCGGCGACCAGCCCCTTGTACCCGAAGCACGGCTTGCGGCTGAACACCGGCAGCACCTCGGTGGCGATCCCGAAGAACGGGATCGCCACGATATAGACCTCGGGATGGCCGAAGAACCAGAACAGGTGCTGCCACATGACAGCGCCGCCGTTGGCCGAGCTGAACACCTGGGCACCGAGCTTGCGGTCGATCTCCAGCACCAGCAGCGCCGCCGCCAGCACCGGGAACGCCATCAGCACCAGCATCGAAGTGAGCAGGATGTTCCAGGTGAAGATCGGCATCCGGAACATGGTCATGCCCGGAGCGCGCATGCAGATGATCGTGGTGACGAAGTTGACACCGCTCAGGATGGTGCCGAACCCGGACAGGGTCAGGCCCATGATCCACATGTCGCCGCCGATCCCCGGGGACGCGACCGCGCTGGTCAGCGGCGAGTACGCGTACCAGCCGAACGCGGCGGCCCCGCCCGGCGCCAGGAAGCTGGCGAGCAGGATCAGCCCGCCGAACAGGAACGCGTAGTAGCTGAACAGGTTGAGCCGCGGGAACGCGACGTCGGGCGAGCCGATCTGCAGCGGCATGATCTCGTTCGCGAACCCGACGAACAGCGGGGTGGCGAACAGCAGCAGCATGATCGTGCCGTGCATGGTGAACAGCTCGTTGTACTGCTGGTCGGACACGACGTGGTTGTCCGGCTCGAAGAGCTGGAGCCTCATGATCATCGCCATCAGGCCGCCGGCCAGGAAGAACCCGAACGACGTGATCAGGTACAGGTGCCCGATCACCTTGTGGTCGGTGGAGGACAGCCAGTCGGCCATGATGGAGCCCTTGCGCGAGTTGCGCGGCGCCGTCACCGGCAGGGCGGACTGTTGCTCGAGCGTGGTCACTGGGCGCTCCCTGCTGCCTTGCTCTGCGCTGCCTGCTGCGCAGTGATCCACACGTGGAACTGCGCCGGGGTGACGATCTTCACAACGAAAAGCATCCGGCTGTGGTAGAGGCCGCACAACTCGGTGCAGCGGCCGATGAACGTCCCGGTCCGGGTGGGGGTGACCTGGAAGTGGTTCGGGTGGCCCGGGATGACGTCGCGCTTGAACTCGAACGGGACGATCCAGAACGCGTGAATGACGTCGGTCGAGGTCAGGTTGAAGCGCACGGTCCTATTGGTCGGGATCACCAGCAGCGGCAGCTGCCTGGTCCCGTTCCCCGGTATCCACGGCTCCCCGTTCATCGTCACGTCCCGGGTCACCGACCGCGGCACGCTGTACTGCGGGTACTGGAACTGCCAGCTCCACTGGTAGCCGATCACGTTGACCACCACGTCGGGGCGGGGGGGCAGCCTGTTGATGTAGTTCTCGTCCCGGGCCGTGAAGTAGAACAGGACGCCGACCATGATGAACGGCACGACCGTGTAGAGCATCTCGATCGGCAGGTTGTAACGCACCTGGTGAGGCGGCCGGTCCGTGCGCTTGCGGTGGAAGATGATCGCCCAGATGATCAGCCCCCACACGACCGCCCCGACCGCCCAGGCCGCGATCCAGGAACCCTGCCACAGGGTCAGCGCGACCTGGCCCTGCTTGGTGACCGGGACCGGCCAGCCGAGCCGGGTGAAGGCGTTGGACGTGCACCCGGACACGCCGGGGACGACCGCGGCGAGGACGGCTGCCAGTGGCAGCACACGCCGCCAGCGACTGGCCCGTCCCCGGCGCGGTGAATCTGCCGCCGTCTGGCCGGGCGCCAGGCCCGGAACGTGCGCGCCCCGACCTCGTGGGGCACTGGGGGTGAGACTCACAGGTTGCCTTCCAGCGGATGACACCCGGCTGCACGGGCTGGTCACATGGCTCGTCCTACAGACTGTCGTGGAAACATTATCGTGTGCCGGGGCCGCGCCGGCGGGGACCCCCTGCCGTGTCGGGCCCCCGATTGCCGCGGCGGACGGCGGGCGTGCTTACCGGTGCCAACGTGCGGGTATCGCTCCAGCGTGGGCACCACGCCGATCTTGGTACCCGGGGGTTTCCGCCGGGTTGCCGGTATCGTGGCCGGCCAGGTGGCATGGCGGGCCGCACGGCCCCGGCGTGAGGATGAGAGGCTAGCCGCATGACCTCCCCAACCCCGGTGCTCGTCATCGACGCGCTGGGCCGCAAGTGCCCGATCCCGATCATCATGCTCGCCGAGCGGATCCGGGAGGTGCCCATCGGGGAGACGGTCGCCGTCCTGGCCGACGACCCAGCCGCCAAGACCGATGTCCCGGCCTGGTGCACCATGAAATCGCACGAGTTCGTCGCCGTCACCGAGCTGCCCCGCGGCTGGTCCATCCTGATCAGGCGCAATTACTGACATAGCCGGGAGCAGGGCCCCCGTCCGGCCGTGGCCGGTTCATGGGCCGCCGGGGCGGCGGAAGCGGCCGGTGAACCGCGGATCACTCTGCCACCACGGCTGCGCCGGGCCCGGCGTGCCCGGTGTGGCGCCGGCGGCAGCGGGCCGGGCACCGGCGCCTGAAGCCGCGTCCGCGGCGTCGAGCTCGGCGTCGACCGCCCGCGCCTCCTTGTCGTCTTCCCGCGCCATCTGGATCAGCATGGCGGCCAGGAACGGCAGGCCGATCAGGTCGCCGAGCAGCCACAGCGCGCCACCGCCGACCACCTGGTCGGCACGCAGCCCAGGCCCCCAGGGCCGGCCGAGCGCACGGTAATAGGACCCTGCGATGAGGTTCTGGTCGGCCATGATGGCCAGCCCGAGTACCGCATCACCCACCACCTCCACGCCGGTGACCCACAGGGCCACCAGGTAGGGGTAGGCCCTCGGCACCGGGTCGACCCGCAGCAGCGTCCAGAAGAACACCAGGCCCGGTGCCAGCAGCGCCAGGTAGGTGAGCTCCCTGACCAGGTCGCTGCGCAGCCCGGCCTCGTACCAGGGCGTGAAATAGAGGACGAACCCGACCAGGACCACCGCCAGCGCCGTGATGGCCGGGAAGGTGAGCACACGGGCGGCCCGGCTGGCGACCAGCGCCTGCACCCGCCGCCCGGCCCGGGGCAGGCTGGCGATCGCCAGCGACACCGGGCGCCCCAGCGCGAGGAACAGGGGCGCGGCCAGCAGCAGCAGGACGGTCTGCACCGCACGGGCGTAGAACAGCACCCCCTGGTACACGCCCAGGAAGGACATGGTGGCGATGACGAGGACCCCCAGCCCTCCGGCGCAGAAGGCGGCCACCGCCCCGGCCGGCCAGCGGCCGCCCGTGCGCCGCACCCGGTACACCCCGGCCAGGTAGAGCGCCCCGGCGAGCAGCACGGCAGCGAGCACCGGCAGGTCGAGCGTCCAGGAGGTGAAGGCGCGCGCCACGGTCAGCTCGGGCGGCCCCTGATACCCGCTCGCGGTCACGCCGGCTGTCATGAACGCCACGCTACCGCCGTGCCGGTCAGCCGTAGTGGGCGGCGACCTCGGCGGCGGCCTGCTGGCCGTAGGCGCCCGTGAGCCGCTCGGCTGTCTCGGCCGGCTTCAGCTCGTATTCCTGCGGGCCCGCCACCTCCAGCACCGTCACGGCGAGCAGGTTGCCGAGCTGCGCCGCCCGTTCCAGGGACAACCCCCAGCCGATGGCCGCCAGGAACCCGGCGCGGAACGCGTCCCCGGTGCCGGTCGGGTCGGCCTTGCGCCGCTCGGGCACCGGCCCGACGAGCAGGGGCGGCTTGCCGGACCGTTCCACCCGGGCGCCTGCCGGGCCGAGGGTCGTCACCCGCACACCGACCCGGGCCAGGACGTCGGCGCTGCTCCATCCGCTCTTGTGCTCGATGAGCGCTTCCTCGTACTCGTTGCAGAACAGGTAGGCCGCGCCGTCCACCAGCGCGCACACCTGCGGGCCGTCCAGCCGCGGCAGCTGCTGCGACGGGTCGGCGGCGAACGGTATGCCGAGCGTGCCGCACTCCTCGGTGTGCGAGAGCATCGCCGCCGGGTCGCTCGCGCCGATGAGCACCAGATCGAGGCCGCCCATCCGCGCGGCCAGCGGCGCGAGACCGATCTCGGCGTCCTCGCTCATCGCACCGGGGTAGAACGATGCGATCTGGTTGCCGTCCAGGTCAGTGGTGCAGATGAAACGGGCGGTGTGGTGGCGGGCGGACTCGCGCACGCCACCGCAGTCGACGCCGTGCCCGCTGAGCCAGTCGCGGTACGGGCCGAAGTCAGGGCCGACGGCGCCGACCAGCAGCGGCCGCAGCCCGAGTACGCCCAGGCCGAACGAGATGTTCGCGGCCACCCCGCCCCGCCGGATCTCCAGCGCGTCGACAAGGAAGGACAGTGACACCCGGTCGATCTTGTCGGCGAGGAGGTGCTCGGTGAAACGGCCGGGGAACGTCATGAGGTGATCGGTCGCGATCGACCCGGTAACTGCTATCCGCACGGCGGCACTCTAGGCGATGGAGGCACCCGGCCGCACTGTGCCCGGCCGGACCGTGCCTGGCCGGACCGTGCCTGGCCGCACCGTGCCTGGCCGCACTGTGCCCGGCCGCACTGTGGCCGGCCGGACCGTGCCCGGCCATAATGCCCACCCGCGGGATCAGTGGCCACCGCTGCAGCCGCCGTCCCCCGGCCACGCCGGGCGGTTACCCGGTGAACTGGGCGGTCCCTTTAGTGGAAGGAGTCGCCGCAGGCGCACGACCCGGTCGCGTTGGGGTTGTCGATCGTGAAGCCCTGCTTCTCGATCGTGTCGACGAAGTCGATGGTGGCTCCGGTGAGGTACGGGGCGCTCATCTTGTCGGTGACCACGTGCACGCCCTCGAACTCGGCGTCGATGTCGCCATCGATCTCGCGCTCGTCGAAATACAGCTGGTAACGCAGACCCGAGCAGCCGCCCGGCTGAACAGCGATGCGAAGCCGCAGGTCGTCGCGGCCTTCGGCGGTCAAGAGGCTGCTTACCTTGGCTGCTGCCGTGGAGGTGAGGATGACACCCTGTGCTGTCGCCTCGTGCTGAACCGTCATCTGGATTAGCTCCCGCATCGGAGACTGCCGCCACGCGGCGGCACTGGCTGGTCCCTCAACACAACCATAGGGCGTCCGGGATCATTCCGGGGGGGATGGGCCCGGCTTCACAAACGATTGCCCTCGCCGAGGGTGTGATCCCGGTCACTCACGCCCCAGGCACACGGCGCTGACGGGCAGGGCTCAGCTGACGAAGGTGATGCCGCCGGTGCTCGTCTCGCTGCCATCGGGCCGGATCAGGTAGGCGGCGTATCCCTCGATCCCGCCGACCACCGCCAGCGCCTCATCGCCGCCCACCGCCACCGCGGTGGCCAGGGCGTCGGCCAGGGCGAGGCGGGGCCCGGTGACGGTGGCGGACGCGGCGCGGCCGGAAGCCAGGCCGGTCGCCGGGTCGGTGAGGTGGGGCCCGCGCTCGTAGCAGCCGGAGGTCGCCACCGCGGCCCCGACCTCGATGATGCCGGCCAGGGCGCCGGCGCGCCACGGATGGCGGATGCCCACCCGCCAGCGGCGGCCCGGGGCGGGTGATCCGAAGGCGGCCAGGTCCCCGCCACCGTTGACCATCGCGCCGGCCAGCCCGGACCGGCGCAGGACCTCCAGCGCCTGGTCCACCGCCCATCCCTTGACCAGGCCGGTCGGGTCGAACCCGCCGGGCATCGCCCACGGGTCGAACCAGCCGCCGGACACCCGCCTGGCGGCATGGCATTCCGCCACCACCTGGCCGACCTCGCGCGGCAGGCCACCCAGGCCCGTCTCGCCGCGCCGGAAGCGGCTCACCGGGCTCCGCCGGTCCCAGGTGCTGAAGACGGTGTCGGCGCGATGCAGCACGGCGCAGGCGGCCCCAAGCGCGGAGCGCAGCTCCGGCCCGGGCAGGTCCCCCGGCACCAGGGAGAGCGAGAACACGGTCCCCATCGCGGTCTCCGCGTGGGTCAGCAGCGCCGGGCGGCCCGGCCCCGGATCGCTGCCTGTGCCCATCCCCCACCGACCCAACCTGCCGTGCGGCTCAGCTGGCGTGCAGCTTATCCAGGGCCGCCTGGACCGACTGCTCGTAAGCCCGGCTGGTGAACGTCGCCCCGCTGACCCCGTCGATGCCCGCGCTGTCGGCGGCGAGCACCTGCGACTTCAGCTCCGGTATGGCCTGGTCGGCGATCTGCTGCGAGGTCGGGTCGTTGGTCTTGAGGGCGGGGACCGTCACGTCGGTGATCCGGTTCCCGCTCACGGTCACCCTGACGGCGAGCTCGCCGTAGCCGTACTGCTCCAGCGCGCCGGCCGCGCTGCGTGCCGCGCCGCCCGCCACCGCGCGCTGGCTGGGCCGCGAGCTGGCCGACGGGCCCGTGCTGGGCCGGGCGGACTGGCCGGGCTGGCTGCTCCCGGCGGCCGCGGACCGCGCCGCCGGGGCGCCCCGGCTGTGAAGGGCGAGAACGCCGGCGAAGCCGGCCACCACACCGGCCACCAGATACCACGATGCCCGCTTCATGACCGCGCTCCCGGTGCTCAGAGGGCGAACGCCTCGTGATGGATGGCTTCGTCGGGCACGCCCAGGCGCTTGACGAGATCGACGATACCGGCCACGAAACCTTCCGGCCCGCAGACGAAGATGTCGCGGTGGTCGAGGTCGGGGACAAGCCGCCGCAGCGACCGTTCATCGATGCTGGCCTGCTCGCGGCTGCCGACCAGGGTGTGCAGCCGCCCGCCGCGGTTCCGCACCAGCTCGAAGACCTCCTTGCCGAGCACCAGGTCCGCCTGGCGGCTGGCCCGCAGCAGGACCACCGGCGCACAGTTGCGGGGCAGGTCCTCCAGCAGCGCCCGCAGCGCGGTGACACCGATCCCGCCGGCCACCAGCACCGCCCGGGGCCGCACCTGCGCGTGCCGGGTGAACGCCCCGTAGGGCCCCTCCACCATGACCGGCGTTCCCGGGCGCAGGCTGGCCAGGGAGGCCGAGAAGTCGCCCACCGCCTTGACGGTCAGCCGCACGTACGGGGGCCGCGGCAGGGCCGACAGCGAGAACGGGTGGGCCTGCCACCACCGGCCCCGGGTGAGAAAGCGCCACATCATGAACTGCCCGCCGTCCACCGGCAGCTTGCCCAGGTCCCGCCCGGCGCAGATGACCGACACCACGCCCGGGCCCTCCGGCCGCACCTCGGTCACCACCAGGCGATGGCGCAGGCTCCGCACGACCGGCAGGCCGAAGCGGTAGGCGAGCACCAGCCCGGCCGTGGCGGCCCACGCGAGCGACCACACCAGCCGGGTGACCGGGTGCCCGACAAAGGACGGCCCGAGCGCGATGACGTGCGCGAAGGACAGCGCCAGCGCCAGGTACATGTACAGGTGCACCAGCCACCAGGTCTCCCGGCTGAGCCGGCTGCGGATGGCGCGGAGGGAGATCACGCCGATCAGGCACATGATGCCGAGCCCGATGGTGGCGATGAGGACATCCGGGAAACTGGTGAGCATGAGGCCGACCTGGCGGCCCAGCCCGTTCCGGGCCGCCTGCGCTGCCCCGGCGGTGATGAACACCGCGTGCGCCACCAGCAGGCTGATCGGCCACGGCGCGAGCCGCCGGTGCCAGCGCACCAGGCCGTCCTGGCCCAGCACCCGCTCGATCACCGGGATGCGGCTGATCAGCAGCACCATCATGAGGGCCAGGTAGGTGCCGACCATCCCGGTGAGGCTGCCCACGAAGGTGGCCAGCCCGCCGGGGGCATGCAGCTCGCTGGCGGTCTCGGCGGTGAACGTCAGCGCGGTGGTGGCCCCCAGCCCGGCCCCCGCCGCGAGCAGGGCGGCCCTGGCCACGCCCGGCCGGGGCAGGCCGGTCCGCGGGCCGGTGGGCGCGGCGTGGCGTCTCCCCCGGCGGTTCACGGGCAGGGTGGCGCCGGAACGCACCGAGGGCGCACTCATGAGCACCAGCCTCTCATCGAGACCGCCCGGTTGATGCGATCACAGGCCGGGGGCGCCCCAGACCGGGAACCACCGGCTGAGGTCCGTCTCGATCTTCAGGTCCGCACCGACCGCGCCCCGCACCTGGAGTTCCAGCGCGTTGTCCCGGTGCTCGCCCTCCAGCGGCGCGAACGGGTAGAACGTGCCCCGCTTGTAGAGGTAGACGATGCCGAGCCGCCGGCCGCTTTCGCCGGTGAAGCCGACCAGGGTGCAGAGCAGCTGCGGGCCGAACCCGCCGTCCACCAGCGAGGAGTTCACCGCGTGCAGATCGGTGACGAGCGCCTCGATGTCGTCAGCGGTGTGGCGGCAGACCAGCCAGGTGAACCCGTAGCTGTCGGTGGTGAGCTCCACCGGCGCGGCGTCTTTGCCCATGCTCAGCAGCTGGCGGACGTCGGCCTCGATATCGGTGAACGCGCGGCCCTCCGCGGCCCGGAAGCACACCGAGCCGGTGCCGGTCGGCACCAGGCCCATCGCCGCCTGCAGGGTGATGGCGGCGGTTGGCACCGCGAACAGGTCATCCAGCTTCGGCGGGACCGGCTTGGTCCGGCCGAGCAGCGTGTCGAGGAAGCCCACCGGCTACCGCGAGAGCTGCTCGGAGATCTCGGACAGCTGCCTGAGCCGCCGGTCCAGCGAGGGGTGCGTGGAGAACAGGTTGGCCAGGCTCGCGCCGGTCCGGCCCGACAGCGCGGGCGCGAAGTAGAACGCGTTCAGCGGCTCGGCCTTGCGCAGGTCCTTCTGCGGGATCCTGGCGATGTCGCCGCTCACCTTGGTCAGCGCGCTGGCGAGCGCGGACGGCTGCCCGGTGAGCAGCGCGCCGGCCCGGTCAGCCGCCAGCTCCCGGTAGCGGGACAGCAGCCGGATCAGCAGGAAGCTGACCGCGTACACCACGATGCCGACGGCCAGCATGACCAGCATGACGATCGCGCCGCCGCCGTTGTTGTTGTTGTTGCCGCCCCGGCCGCCGCCGCCGCCGAACAGCTCCCCGTAGAACGCGAACCTGACCAGCAGGCCGGCGATGATCCCCAGGAACGAGGCGATCGTCATGACCGCCACGTCCTTGTGCGCGACGTGCGACATCTCGTGGGCGATGACGCCCTCAAGCTCACGGTCGTCCAGCCGCCCGTCCATCAGCGAGGTGGTGACGCACAGCACCGCCTTGCTGGCGTTGCGGCCGGTGGCGAACGCGTTCGGCATCGGCGAGCGGGCTATGGCCACCCGCGGCTTGGGCATGTCCGCGAGCGCGCACAGCCGGTCCACGATGCCGTGCACCTTGGCCGCCATCGGGCCGTCGTCCGGGCCGACCACCACCGCCCGGGCCGCGCTCAGCGCGATCTTGTCCGAGTAGAAGAACGAGCCGATCGTCAGCCCGGCCCCGAGCAGGACCGCGAAGAAGACGATCGCCCCGCTGCCCACCCCGAACGCGGACAGCAGGTAGATCAGGATGATGATGAAGGCGACGAAGACCAGGCCCAGCAGGAACATGGTCAGGGTCATTCGCGCCGTGAGTCCTCTATCAGGCGCATAGCGGGTCTTCGCCATCGCGCCGCCTCCGTTCTGCGCCAGTTCCGGCCACCTGACCCGGGGCCGTCCATTCAGTATCACGTACGGGACGCACCGAAAATTCCGTTCTGCCCTATGCCCAGAGCGGACGCAGACCAGGCCGGGCGCCCCGCGCGGGACACACCAGAATTGTCACCACGCAACCTGAACGCCTGCTGAGGATTTTCTCTCAGCCGGGGATCAGGCCCTCGCCGCTGATCAGCTCCCTGACGTCTTCCAGGCCCGCGTCGGCGTACGGGAGGATCAGGTCCGACGGCTCGATCGCGTCCTCCGGCAGCGGGGTGCCGAGCGTGCGGACGCGGCCGAGCAGGGCGGCCAGCGCGGGCCGGAACGCCTGCTCGTCCCCGGCATCCACCGCCTTTCCCAGCGCGGCGTCGAGGACGTTCAGCTCGTCCGTGGCCGAGTCGTCGACCCGGAGCTGGCCCTCGCCGAGGATACGGACGATCATGAGCTCTCACCAGCCTGCGGCTGCTCGGCGGGGGTGGCCGGGCTGGCCTGCGCCGCGCCGTCCACCTGGCCGCCCTCGATCTCCCGCTTGGGCGCGCCCCCGATCTCGCCCTTCAGCCGCTCCAGCTCCAGTTCCACGTCCTGG
>DATIXO010000081.1:0-15216 GCA_035518495.1 Streptosporangiaceae bacterium | reverse complement strand
CATCGACGGGTTCCGGCTGGACGCGGTGCCCTACCTGTACGAGCGGGAGGGCACCAACTGCGAGAACCTCAAGGAGACCCACGAGTACCTCAAGCGGGTCCGGGCCGAGGTGGACCGGCTGTACCCGGACCGGGTGCTGCTTGCGGAGGCGAACCAGTGGCCCGCGGACGTGGTGGAGTACTTCGGCGAGCCGTCCGCTGGCGGCGACGAGTGCCACATGGCCTTCCACTTCCCGCTGATGCCGCGCATCTTCATGGCGGTACGGCGCGAGCAGCGCTACCCCATCTCCGAGATCCTCGCCCAGACCCCGACCATCCCGTCGTCCTGCCAGTGGGGCATCTTCCTGCGCAACCACGACGAGCTCACGCTGGAGATGGTCACCGACGACGAGCGCGACTACATGTACACCGAGTACGCCAAGGACCCCCGGATGAAGGCGAACATCGGGATCCGGCGCCGGCTCGCCCCGCTGCTCGACAACGACCGCAACCAGCTGGAGCTGTTCACCGCCCTGCTGCTGTCGCTGCCCGGCTCGCCGGTGATGTACTACGGCGACGAGATCGGGATGGGCGACAACATCTGGGCCGGTGACCGGGACGGGGTCCGCACGCCGATGCAGTGGACCCCCGACCGCAACGGCGGCTTCTCCACCGCCGACCCGCAGCGGCTGTACCTGCAGACGCTCACCGACCCGATCTACGGCTACCAGGCGATCAACGTGGAGGCCCAGCAGCGCAACCCCGGCTCGCTGCTGCACTGGACCAAGCGCATGATCGAGATCCGCAAGCGCCATCCGGTGTTCGGGCTCGGCGGGTACGAGGAGCTGGGCTCCTCCAACCCCAGCGTGCTGGCGTTCGTGCGGGAGCCCCCGGAGGACGGCAGCCCCGACGCGGCGGACGCCGGCGACCGGATCCTGTGCGTCAACAACCTGTCCCGCTTCCCGCAGCCGGTCGAGCTGGACCTGCGGCGGTTCCGGGGGATCACCCCGGTCGAATGCATGGGAGGCGTCACCTTCCCGCCGATCGGGGAGCTGCCCTACCTGCTCACGCTGCCCGGCCATGGGTTCTACTGGTTCCAGCTGCCCGAGCCGCGGGGAGACCTGCCACGGTGAGCAGGGCAGACGTCCACCGGCCCGGGCGCCCGGGGCCGCCCGGGAGAGTGAGACCGGCCGCCCGGGGCAGAGGTGTTCCGCGGGAGACGCTGACAGCCGACGCGACAGGATAGATCCGAGATGACATTCGAGGACGTGCTGACGGGCTGGCTGCCCGGGCAGCGCTGGTTCGCGGGCAAGGGCACCCCCATCAACAGCCTCGTGATCGTCGAGGACACGGCGCTGGTGGACGGCGATCCCGGGCTGCGCCACCTGATCATCGCCGTCTCCCAGGCCGGCGGCACCGACCGCTACCAGCTGCTGGCCGGCCTGCGGACGGCGATCCCGGACCGGCTCGAGCACGCGGTGATCGGCCCGGCCGGGACGGCGGGCGGGCAGGGCCAGGGATGGACGGCCTACGACGCCCTGCACGACCCGCCGCTGACCCAGCGGCTGCTGCGGGCGATGGCGGGCCAGGAGACGATCGGGCCGCTGAGCTTCACCGCCGAGCCGGATGCCGCCATCGACACCAGCCTGGAGAGCCTGGTGCTCACGGCCGAGCAGAGCAACACCAGCCTGCTCTTTGGCGAGGACGCCATCCTCAAGGTGTTCCGGCGGCCACACCCGGGCCCCAACCCTGACCTGGAGGTCCCGCGTGCCCTGGCCCGGGCCGGCTCCCCGCACGTGGCACCGCCGCTGGGCTGGGTGCAGACCACCCTGGACGGCAGCCCCACCGTGCTGGCCATCCTGTCCGCCTACCTGCGGTCCGCGACCGACGGCTGGCTGCTCGCGGCGACCAGCGTGCGCGACCTCTACGCCAGCGACGCCGCCTGCGCGGCCGAGGCCGGCGGGGACTTCGCGGCCGAGGCGCACCGGCTCGGCGAGGCCACCGCCGAGGTGCACCGGGCGCTGGCGGAGACGTTCGGCACCGACGAGCTGCCCGCCGCCGCGCACCGCGAGCTCGCCGCGCGGATGCAGGGCCGGCTGGACAGCGCGGTCGCCGCCGTGCCCGAGCTGGCCCCGCACGCGCCCCTGGTGAGTGCGGCGTTCGCCGAGCTGGCCCGCCTCGGCGAGCCGCTGGCGGTGCAGCGGATCCACGGCGACTACCACCTCGGCCAGGTGGTGCGCACCCAGGCCGGGTGGGTGCTGCTGGACTTCGAGGGCGAGCCCGCGGTGCCGCTGGCCGAGCGGCGCGCCCGGTCCCCCGCGCTGCGCGACGTGGCGGGCATGCTGCGCTCGTTCGACTACGCGGCACGGCACCAGCTGCCCGGCCAGGCCGATCCCGGGCACGCCCGTGCGGCCGCCCGCGACTGGGTATGCCGTAACCAGTCCGCGTTCTGCGCCGGGTACGCCGAGGCGGGCGGCACCGACCCCGGCAAGCACGCCGTGCTGCTGCGCGCCCTTACCCTCGACAAGGCGGTGTATGAGGTGATGTACGAGGCCAGGCACCGGCCCTCGTGGCTGTCCATCCCGCTGGACTCCATCGCCGATGCCTGACCAGGCGGGCGCCGGCGGGCCTGGCAAGGCCGCCCAGCCGGGCCAGAAGGACCAGGCAGGCCAGACAGGCCAGACAGGCCGGGCGGGCCAGGCGCGCCAGACAGGCCGGGCGGGCCAGGCGCGCCGGGCGGGCCGGGCGGGCCCAGCGCCTGCTGCCCCGCCCGCGCTCGACGACGGCCTGCGGGCCGAGATCGATCTGATCGTGGCGGGCGCCAGCCACAACCCACATGCCGTGCTCGGCGCCCATCCCGGCCCGGGCGGCGTGACCGTGCGCACGCTGCGACCGCTGGCGCGGGCGGTCACGGTGGTCCTCGCCGACGGCCGCCGGTTCCCCGCCGCCCACCTGCACGAGGGGGTGTTCGCCGCCACCCTGCCGATGGCCGAGGTGCCCGGCTACCGGATCGCGGTCACCTACCCCGGGCCTGACGGCAGCCCGGGCGCGGAAACCGTCACCGACGACCCGTACCGCTACCTGCCCACCCTCGGGGAGATGGACCTGCACCTGATCGGCGAGGGCAGGCACGAGGAGCTGTGGCGGGTGCTCGGCGCGCACGTGCGGACGCTGGGGGAGGTGACCGGCACCTCGTTCGCGGTGTGGGCGCCGAACGCGCGCGGGGTGCGGGTCATCGGCGACTTCAACCACTGGGACGGCCGCGGCCATCCGCTGCGCTCGCTCGGCGGCGCCGGGGTGTGGGAGCTGTTCGTGCCCGGGGCCGGCGACGGGACCACATACAAGTTCGAGATCCGCGGGCCGGACGGGCTGCTGCGGCGCAAGGCCGACCCGATGGCCGCCCTCGCCGAGCAGCCGCCGGCCACGGCGTCGGTGGTCTACACCTCCTCCTACCGGTGGGCGGACGGGGACTGGATGGAGCGCCGCGCCCATGGTGAGTCCTCACGGCAGCCGGTCAGCGTGTACGAGGTGCACCTGGGCTCCTGGCGGCCCGGCCTGTCCTACCTGGAGCTGGCCGAGGAGCTGACCGCCTACGTGACGTCGATGGGCTTCACCCACGTGGAGTTCCTGCCGGTCGCCGAGCACCCGTTCGGCGGCTCCTGGGGCTACCAGGTCACCTCCTACTACGCGCCGACGTCCCGGTTCGGCAGCCCGGACGAGTTCCGCCACCTGGTGGACCGGCTGCACCAGGCGGGGATCGGGGTCATCCTGGACTGGGTGCCGGCCCACTTCCCCCGCGACGACTGGGCGCTGGCCCACTTCGACGGCACCCCGCTGTACGAGCACGCCGACCCGCACCGGGGGGAGCACCCGGACTGGGGCACGCTCATCTTCGACTACGGGCGGCCCGAGGTGCGCAACTTCCTGGTCGCCAACGCCATCTACTGGCTGGAGATCTTTCACGTGGACGGGCTGCGGGTGGACGCCGTCGCCTCCATGCTCTACCTCGACTACTCACGCCCCGAGGGGCAGTGGACGCCGAACGCGCGTGGCGGCCGGGAGAACCTCGACGCCGTCTCCTTCCTGCAGGAGGTGAACGTCACCTGCTACCGGCGCGTGCCGGGGATCATGATGATCGCCGAGGAGTCCACCGCCTGGCCGGGCGTGACCCGCCCGGTGCATCTGGGCGGGCTCGGGTTCGGCCTGAAGTGGAACCTGGGCTGGATGCACGACACGCTGACCTACCTGTCCCACGACCCGGTGTTCCGGCAGTACCACCACAACGAGCTCACCTTCTCGCTGATGTACGCGTTCACCGAGAACTTCCTGCTGCCGCTCTCGCACGACGAGGTGGTGCACGGCAAGGGATCGCTGCTGGGGAAGATGCCCGGGGACGAATGGCGGCGGTTCGCCGGGCTGCGCGCCCTGCTGGCCTACATGTGGTCCCACCCCGGCAAGCAGCTGCTGTTCATGGGCTCGGAGTTCGGCCAGGGGGCCGAATGGTCGGCCGAGCGCGGCCCGGACTGGTGGGTGCTCGACAACGACTACCACTCGGGGGTACAGCGGCTGGTCCGCGACCTGAACCGCCACTACCGGGACGCCCCCGCGCTCTGGGCGCTGGACAGCCTGCCAGAGGGGTTCAGCTGGATCGACGCCAACGACGCGGCCGGGAACGTGCTGTCGTTCCTGCGCTTCGACGGCGACGGCGGCATGATCGCCTGCATCGCCAACTTCGCCGGCGAGCCGCACCTGCGCTACCGGGTGGGCCTGCCGCGCGCGGGCCGGTGGCGCGAACTGATGAACACCGACAGCTATGACTACGGCGGCAGCGGTGTCGGCAACCTGGGCGCCGTGGAGGCGGTGGCGGAGCCCTGGCACGGCCAGCCCGCCTCGGCCGAGCTCACACTTCCCCCGCTGGCCGTGCTCTGGCTCGCGCCGCCGGGCTGACCGCCCGCGCGGTCAGCCGGCCAGCCAGATCAGCGCGGTGACCCGGGAGCGGATGGCGCGGGCGGCGCGCTGGTAACGCAGCCGCCCGATCCGGCTCCGGTCGGGGCCGAAGACCAGCAGCCCGGCGTTCTCCTCGGCCACCACCTCCACCAGCGCCTGCACCGGGCGGAAGCTCTTCACCCGCAGCCTGGACACGTTGACCCCGAGCGATACGGCCAGCCGCACCGGCTCGGCCAGCGACTCGGCCATCTCCGGCGGGTAGGGGAGGTCGTCGTAGCCCATCATCGCCGACAGCGGCAGCGGCTCCTGCTCGACGAAGTTGGCCACGATCAGCCGCTGCCCCAGCTCGACCGCCGAGTCCACCGCGAACACCACGGCGCTGGGGTCGAACAGGACGTTGAGCGTCGCCAGCATGACCGGGCGGCCCCGCGCGCCGCCAGGCCACACCGTGGCCGGCGCGCGCCGCCGCTGCACCACCGGCATATCAGCTCACTCGGGCCGGAGCTTCCACTTTTGCAGGCTCCTGGCCTGCTCACGCACGCGGCGGCGCCATCGCGGCATGTAGAAGATGAACCAGAAGCCCATCACCAGCGGCAGCAGGACCATGATCTGGAGGCCGAGGAGGGGGACCAGGGCCGCGATCGGCACCACCATCGCCAGCGCCACGAAGATCACGTTGATCCGGAGCCTGCGCATGTCCCGCATGATCCCCCAGTACTCCTCCGCCGGGATCTGGGCGGTGTTCCAGGCGCGGCCGCACTTGCCGCAGACCCAGCGCTCGCCATAGGCGACGTAGCCCACCTCGCCGCAGTCGCAGCGGACGGTGATCTGGGCGCCACGCATGCTCGCATCCTAGGTGCTGGCCAGGGGCGTGAACAGGCCGGGCAGGCCGGGCCCCGGGCCAGGGCGTGTCCTAAAGACACATTGCTAATCCGTGACAAATATAGACACCAGGGAGCTAGCCGTGCGAAACTCCGTTCACCTGGGGTGAACGGAGGCCGTGATGGCTGAGGCGTTCGTTGAAGAGCGGCACCTGCTGAAGTCGCTCCGGTGGTGGGACGGGTTCGTCATAGCCCTGTGCAACCCGGGCTTCCTCATCGCCTCGCTCGGGTTCTCGATGGGGGCGCTGGGGACCTGGGGAGCGGTGCTGCTGTGGGCCATCTCGGCCGCCGTCGGCATGCTGCAGACCTGGATCTACTCCGAGACCGCCTCCATGTTCCCGGACAAGCCGGGCGGCATCTCGCTGTACGCGCACGAGGGCTGGCGCGGGCGGTTCTCGCTGGCCGGCCCCATCGGCGCGTTCGGGTACTGGATCGGCTGGTCGGTCGTGCTGTCGATCTTCGGGGTGGTGATCGGCGACCTCATCCAGGCGCAGTGGTTCCCGAACTCGACCTGGTCGGTGTTTGACGGCGTCGTCCACCTGGGGCTGCCGCAGTTCATCGCGATCGCCTGCATCGTGGCGGTCTGGGCGCTCAATGTCTTCGGCATCCGCCCGGCGGTGTGGATCTCCTACGTCACCGGGGCCGGGCTGATGGTCCCGCTGCTCGTGTTCATCGTGGGGCCGTACCTCACCGGGACCTGGCACAGCTCCAACATGACCTGGGCGCTGCACGGCTGGACCGGCTTCAAGCTGGCCATGGTCTACCTGTTCCTGTTCGGCTGGTCCGCGTACGCGGCCGAGGTGTGCGCCACGTTCGCCCCCGAGTACCACAACACCAAGCGGGACACCACGATCGCGCTCCGGTCGGCCGGCGTGTTCACGCTGCTGGTGTTCCTGCTGTTCCCGCTGGGAGTGGGGGGTGTCTCCGGCGCGCCGAGCGCCGCCACGGCCAGCGGCCAGTTCTATGTCCCGGCGCTGGCGAAGATCGTGGGCAGCGGCGCCGCGCAGGTCATCCTCGTGCTGCTCATCGGCAGCCTCTTCCTGTCGATGATCTCCTCGACGGCCGACGGGTCGCGCGCGCTGTACGGGATCGCCCGCGACGACATGACGGTCAAGCAGCTCTACCACCTGAACCGCTGGCACGTGCCGGCCCGGGCGATGACCGTCGACCTGGTCGTGAACGTGCTGCTGGTGCTGTTCATCTCCAGCAACCTGGCGATCCTGTACCTGAGCAACATCGGCTACATGCTGGCCCACGTGCTCGCGCTGAGCGGCTTCCTCCTGCTGCGCCGGGACCGTCCCAACTGGCCGCGGCCGATCAAGGTGGGGCCGATCTGGGTCGGGATCGCCGCCGTCCTGGTGGTGTTCAACACCATCCTGATCATCTTCGGCATCACCAACCCGACGCTGACCGGCTACGGGACGTGGACGGACATGTTCATCGGCGTGGGCGTCCTGGTCGCGTCCGTGGTGCTGTACTTCTACCGGCGGATGGTGCAGGACAAGGAGAAGGTCACCTTCCGCGAGGAGGTGCCGGCCGAGCCCTCGCCCGAGCAGATGGCGCTGCTGCGCGAGGAGGAGGCGGTCCCGGCCAAGTAGGCCGGCCGGCGGTCAGCTCCAGGGGAACGGCGAGTTGCTCGTCGGGTGCAGCTCGCCGGTGCGGTAACGGCTGAACCGGAACGGCGCCAGCAGGCCCTGCGGCTCGCCGAGCAGTTCCTTCGCCACCAGCGCGCCGACGCCGATCATCTTGTAGCCGTGGTTGGAGTCGGCGACGACGTAGGCGTTCTGGCGGAAGGTGTCGAAGACGGGGAAGCTGTCCGGCGTGAACGCGCCGATGCCCCCGGTGGGCTCGTGCCGGTACAGATGGCGCTTGCCTTCGAAGCGGCGGTGGCAGTGGGCCAGGGCGGAGGTCCACAGCCGGACGAAATCCTCGGTCACCGTGTACTCGGGGCTCTCCGGGCCGTAGGGGTCGACGGCGACGTCGGCGGCGGGTGTGGCGACGATGTAGGGCGAGGTGCCGCCCTGGACCCCGCCGAAGGAGAAGTCCGGCTTGTAGTAGATGCCCCACATCTGGCCGGTGATGAGCTCACCGGTCTGGTCGTCGTACAGCGGGGCATCGGAGTCGACATGCAGAACGGGCGGCGGGGAGCCCTCGTTCGTGGTGAACGACCCCGGGTCGACCGCCAGCGTCCCCTCCTGCAGTGCCCAGTAGGTCCACATCGGCCGGTCCACCACGCCATCGGGCGTGGTGACCGGGATATGCGACGGCAGGTCCAGCATGGCCCACAGGTCGCGCACCCACGGGCCGGCCGCGATCACCAGCTGCTCGCAGCCGATCACCCCCTGGTCCGTCTCCACCGCCGCCACCGCGCCGCCGCTGCCCCGGATCCCGGTGACGGTGACCCCGGTGGCGATCCGCACCCCCTCGGCCTCGGCCTTGGCCGCGAGGCCGCGCAGCGAGCGGACGTTGCTGGCGTAACCGCCCCGCTGCTCATGCAGGATCGCGGTGATGCCGGGCGCCCGCCAGTCACCGAACATCGCGAGCATGTACGCGCGGCATTCGCGCTCCCCCTCGACGAGCACCGATGGATAGCCGATCGCCTGCTGCTCGGCGTAGATCTTCGCGACGTCCTTGCGCATCGCCTCCGGGGCGAGCTGGGCGTAGCCGACCGGGTGGTAGGCGAAGGCGGCGGGATCTGACTCCCAGACCGACACCGAGTGCGCCATCAGCTCGCGCATGGCCGGCTGGAAGTAGTTGTTGCGGATGACGCCGCAGGCGATGCCGGACGCCCCGGCGCCCACGCCGCGCTTGTCCAGGACGCAGATGTCGGCTCCGCCGCCGGTGCCCCTGCGGCGGAGCTCTGCCGCCAGATGCCACGCGGTGGACAGCCCGTGGATGCCCGCGCCCACGATCACGTACCTGCTGTGACCCGGAATCATCGCGTACCGCCCTTCACTGCCGCCACGCCGCCCTGTACCATTACGCGGCGTATACTATTGCCCACAAGGAAATAGCATTTCCATATCTACCGGGATCATACCGTGGCCAGAACAGGTCAGCCAGCCACCCGCCAGGTCGCCGCCGTCCAGCGGGCGATCGCCATCCTCGGCGAGCTCGCCGACGCCCGGGGAGAGCTGGGCACCAACGAGATCGCCCGCCGCACCGGCATCAACGTGAGCACGATCTCCCGGATCCTGGCGACGCTCGTGAGCGGCGGGCTGGTCGAGCACGTCGCGGCCACCGGGCGCTACCGGCTGGGCGTCGGCGTCATCAGGCTGGCGAACGCCGCGGGCGAACGGCTGGATGTCCGCGCCCTGGCCCGGCCGCACCTGGAGGACATCGCCGGCCGGGTCCAGGAGACGGCCACGCTGTCGGTGCCGGGCGGGCACGAGGCGGTCACCCTGGACTACGTCCAGAGCCCGCTGTCCGTGCGCAGCGTCGCCGAGGTGGGCAGGCCCAGCGCCGCGCACGCGACCGCGGTAGGCAAGGTGTTCCTGGCCCACGGCGGCACCGTCCCGGCCCGGCCTCTGACGGCCTTCACCGAACGCACCATCGTCGATCATGATGTGCTGCGGGCGGACGTGGCACATATCAGGGAGCGGGGCTGGGGCCAGGCGCTCGGTGAGCGCGAGGAGGATCTCAACGCGGTCGCCGTGCCGGTGCTGGACCCGGCGGGCAAGCTGGTGGCGATCCTGGGTGTCCAGGGGCCGGCCGTGCGGTTCAGCCCACGGGTGATGCGGAGCGTGGTGGAGCTGCTGATGGAGTCGGCCGAGCGGATCTCGTCGGCGCTTTGAGCGACAATTGCCGTTGGGGCAATGGTGTTGCGGAACGGGCGGTTTCCTGGGAGTGGTGCCGGGCCTAGACTTGGGGGTGAGCGGGAACTGCGTTGCCGTGTGGGCAATTCCTTCGGGAGAGGCCATGGGTGGGCCGTCGCCGTTGCGCGCCAGGCAGGTTGACAGCTGGGACTTCAAGCAGGCCGTTGGGGTCTTCACGACGGGTGTGACCGTGGTGACGAGCTGCGACGCCGAGGGGAGCCGGCTCGGGCTGACCGCCAACTCGTTCGCGTCGGTGTCGCTGGAGCCGCCGCTGGTGCTGTTCTGCGTCGACCACCGGGCGCCGAGCCTGGAGGGGCTGATCCGCAGCGGGCACTTCGCGATCAACGTGCTGGCCTCCGACCAGGAGGACATCGCGAAGCGCTTCGCCCGGCCCGCCGAGGACAAGTTCGCCGGTCTCGACTGGCGGGTGGGCGTCCTCGGCGACCCGCTGCTGGACCGGTGCATCGCGCACATCGAGTGCAGCCTGGAAGCCCGCCATCCCACCGGGGACCACGACATCGTCATCGGGCGCGTGCACCGGGTCAAGTACTACGCCGGGGAGCCGCTCACCTTCCACCGCAGCCAGTTCGGCACGGTCATGCCCGGCGGGACGGGATGAGCGTGGTCACGGCGGCCAGGGCGGCGATCCGTTACGCACGCGGGCGGGTCTTGTCCGGGTCGTAGAACGGGAACCGGACCACGGCCGCGGGGATCCGCTTGCGGTGCCCGTCCAGCTTGCCGACGTCGACCGCGGTGCCGATCTCTGAGTACTCCACGGCCATCCGGCACAGGGCGATGTTGGTGCGCAGCAGCGGCGACCGGGTGCCGCTCGTGATCACCCCGACCTGGGACCGGCCCACGTGCACGCAGTCGCCGTGCGCTGCGGGCTCGTTCCCGGCCAGCTCGAGCCCGACCAGCGTGCGCTGCGGCGAGGCCTTGCGCCGCTCCAGCGCGGCCCGGCCGGTGAAGTCGTCCTCCTTGGTCTTCAGCGCGACGGTGAAACCGATGCCGGCCTCGAACGGGTCCACCTGGTCGCAGAACTCGTATCCGGCGAAGATCAGGCCGGCCTCGATCCGCAGGATGTCGAGGGCCTCCAGCCCGAGCGGGGTGAGCCTGTAAGGCTTCCCGGCCTCCCACACCGCGTCCCAGAGCGCGGGCGCGTCCTTCGGGTGGCACCACAGCTCGTAGCCGAGCTCGCCGCTGTACCCGGTCCGGGAGACGATCATCGGCAGTCCCTCCGGGCCGCCCACCCGCCCGATCGCGAACCGGAACCAGGTGAGGTCGCCGAAGGCCGGCTGGGTCGGCGGGGTCCACACCAGCCCGGCCAGCAGCTCCCGCGATCTGGGGCCCTGCACGGCGATGTTGTGCAGCTGGTCGGTGGAGTGCTTGACCCACACCTGGTCGAGGCCCAGCCGCCCGGCGAGCTGGCGGAGCCAGGTCCCGTCGTACTCGTCGCCGCCGACGAAGCGGAACGTGTCCGGGCCGAGCCGGAAGATCGTCGCGTCGTCGAGCATGCCACCGGTCTCGTTGCACATGGCCGTGTACACGACCTGGCCGGTCGCGAGCTTGCGGACGTTGCGGGTGACCGCTGCCTGCAGCAGCGCCTCGGCGTCCGGGCCCACCACCTCGAACTTGCGCAGCGGGGACAGGTCCATCACCACCGCGCCCTCGCGGCAGGCCCAGTACTCGTCGATCGCGCCGTGATTGTCGAAGCTGGTCGGCAGCCAGTAGCCGCGGTACTCGGTGACCTGCCTGGTCAGCCGCGACCAGCGGGGGTGGAATCCGGTTTCCTTGGTCAGCTTGGGCTCGCTGTCAGGGGTGACCCGGTGCGCTACCGCCATCGAGAACCTCCGCTCGGCCGGGTAGACGCGGACGTGGATGTCGGTCGGGTTCCAGGCGTTGGCCGGATCGATGTCGTCCGGGCAGGCCGAGGACGCGCACACCAGCTCGCTCATGGCCCGCAGCAGGACGTAGTCGCCGGGCCGCGACCACGGCTCGTCGAAATGCAGCTGGTTCGCGTCGTCGAAGGAGGTGTTGTAGAACAAGTTCAGCGCGGGCCAGCCGCGGCGCGGCGCGATGCCGTACCGGGTGAGCTGGCCGTTGAAGTTGTCGGTGCAGTTGATGTGGCCCGG
The DNA here is from genome assembly GCA_035518495.1 of Streptosporangiaceae bacterium. Lineage (GTDB taxonomy): Bacteria > Actinomycetota > Actinomycetes > Streptosporangiales > Streptosporangiaceae > UBA9676. The sequence goes on along the minus strand of DATIXO010000081.1, from coordinate 3,463 downwards.
GTAGCCCATGTCCTCGTAGTACTTGGCGTTGCACGCCAGCGCGAACGTGTCGTGCCGGCCGACCGTGTCGCGCACCACCTCCACCAGCGGGCGCATGTCCTGGTCGTAGAACTTCCCGAACAGCCCGGGCTGGGGATAGGCGTTGCCCATCAGGTTGCGGGTGGTGGTGGCGTCCAGGCCGCGTTCGGAGCCCTCAGCCAGCCGGGCGGCATGGAAGGCGAGGAAGTCCGAGCACTGGCGGCCCTCGACGTCGATGACCTGGATGTACTGGCCAGCAGCCACCTCGTAGGAGCACGCGGTGGCGGCGTCCACCCGCAGGTCGAGCACGGTGTCGGCGAGCGGCGGCGGCAGCCGCGGCTCGCGGGGCTGCCGCGGCGCTGTGCGCCGGACCTCGATCTCCAGGTCCGACGGCGGGTTGTGCTCGTCCACGCTCATCGGGCCGCCAGGCGCCGCCACCACACAGGTCAGCCGCTGCCGCGCGGTGAACGTCGCCCGCGTGCCCGCGGGCGACCACTGCCCGAACAGCGCCACCGCGCGCACCTGCTCCGGGTCGAGCCCCCTCGCCGCCAGCGGGTCAATGACCGCCGCGGCCGCCACCTCCGGCAGCCGGCCGCCACCGGGCCCGGGCGGGCCGGGCGGCCGGGGACCGGCCAGCGCGTGCAGCACCGTTGCCGCGGTGTCGGCCGCCGTCCCGAGCGCCCCGTAGTCCTCCCGGTCACCGGCGAGCACGGTGAGCTCGCCCCGCTGGCGGCCCTCGGCGTCAATGACCGTGAGCACGTCGCCCGGGTCGAGCTCGATGGCGGTGACGGCCCCGGGATGCACCCGGTACCGCTCCAGGTGCGGGTCCGCGGGCAGCAGCCCGGGCAGAACAAGGCGCGGGCGCTCCGCGGACACCGTCACCGTTACCTACCTTTTGATGGGCTCCTTGGCCTCGTCCTCGGTTGCCTGCGCGAGCAGCTTCTCGGCCAGGGCCCGCTTGCCCTTGGCGTCGAGTTTCTTGGTCTCGTTGGCGATCGCGCGCTCGTTGACGTGCTGGTTCCAGTAGTCGAGCACCTCGAAGCCGAGCAGGGTCGCCTTGCCGACGAACTGGCGCAGCACCTCGTTGGTGGGGCCCATCACCCAGCCGGCCTTGGCGTCGCGCAGGTACCGTTCCAGCTCCATGTCGCGTTTGTAGCCGGAGCCGCCGCAGGCGTGCAGCATCTTGTCCACCACGTGCGCGACGTTCTTCGCGGCGGCGAACTTGATCTGCCAGGCCCAGTGCAGGTACGCGGCCCGGGCGGTGGTGCCCGGCTGCAGCACCCGCTGGTTGTTGTCGGTCGCCCGGTCCATCGCGTCGGCCACCGAGAGCGCGAAGACCCGGCACGCGTTGGTGTCGATGACCGCCTCGCCGACGTAGTCCTGGATCGTCGGGTAGTCGGCCACCCGCAGGCCCACGTCCACGTGCCGCTTGCGGGTGGTGTGCCGCTTGGCGATGTCGACCGCGCCCATCGCGATGCCGTTCCACACCGACGACGAGCCCACCAGGAACCAGGGGTCCACCGACTCGTCGTTGGACTCCGCGCCGTCCCCGACCGGCCCGACGATCTGGTCGCCGGGGATCTCGCCGTTCACGTCGAGCCCGCCGGACTGGTTGCCGCGCAGGCCGAGCGCGTCCCACAGGGCCGGCTGGGCGTGCGCGTCCTCGGCGTCCACCACGAACACCGACAGGTCGTCGTATCCCTTGAAGTCCGGGCTGGTCGTCTGCACCACGTAGAAGTCGGCGAACCCGGCTGAGGTGGTCCACGACGCCTTCTTCCGCACGTGGAAGCCGCCGTTGACCCGCTCGGCGCCCGACGAGATCGGGTACCAGAAGTGGCTGCCGGTCTCCGGGTCGGAGTAGGACAGGGTGCCGATCTTCCCCGAGTTGAGCGGCCTGATGTACTTCTCGATCAGCTCGGGCGTCCGCCGCAGCATGATCGCGTTCACCGCGCCGATGTGCATGACGTAGCACATCGCGGTGGACGCGCAGCCGTAGCGGGCGATGGTCTCGCAGACCATCGAGTAGGCGACGTGGTTCTGCCCGAGCCCGCCGTACTCCTCGGGCACGGTCAGCGCCAGGAACCCGTGCTCGCCGAGCAGCTCCAGGTTCCGGCGCGGGAACTTGAGCTCATCATCGGAGCGTTTGGCGTTGTCCCGCATCTCCTGCTGGCAGAGCTCGATCAGCGTGGCCCGCAGTTCCTTCTGCCGGTCGGTCAGCATCCAGTCGGGATCCCAGTCGTATCCGAGGCCCCAGTACGGCTCGGAACCCCACATCTTCTCCTCGCTCAACCCGGACCCCTTTGCTTGATCCGTAACCACGACAGTGGACGGCGTTTACCTGCACTACACGTTGCCGAGAGTACGCCTGAGACCTGCCCGGCGAAAGGGGGCATCAGGCCCCCGGCCCGCGGCCAGGCACCGCCGCCAGCGCGGGCGGCGCCGTGACGGCCGGCGGGGCCGCGGAACCACGGGCGGTTACGACAGCCCGACGATCTGGCCGTTCTCATCGAGATCGATCCGGGCAGCCGCCGGGTTGGTGCCGAGCCCCGGCATGGTCCGGATCTCGCCGCAGATCGGGTACACGAACCCGGCGCCGACCGAGGCGCGGACCTCGCGCACCGGCAGCGTCCAGCCGGTCGGCGCTCCCTTGAGCGAGGGGTCCGACGAGATCGACAGGTGCGTCTTGGCGATGCACACCGGCAGCGTGCCGAACCCGGCCTTCTCGTAGGTGTCGAGCTGCTTGCTGGCCTGCGCGGAGTACTCCACGCCGTCGGCGCCGTAGACGCGGGTCGCGACGGTCTCGATCTTCTCCCGCAGGCTCGCCTCGCTCTCGTAGAGGAAGTGGAAGTCGCTGGGCTCGTCGGCGGCCTCCGCGACCGCCTCGGCGAGCTCGACCGCGCCCCGGCCGCCGTCGGCGAAGTGCGTGCACACCGCGGACCTGGCGCCGGCCGCCGCCGCGACCTGACGGATGGCGTCGTGCTCGGAGGGATGGTCGGTGGGGAACGCGTTGATGGCCACCACCGGGGACACGCCGTGCAGCCGCACGTTCTCGATCTGCTTGCGCAGGTTGGCGGCGCCCGCGAGCACGTCATCCGGGCTGCAGGCGAGCAGGTCCTCGGGCAGCGGCTTGCCCGCGACGATCTTGTACTTGCCGGAGTGCGCCTTCAGCGCCCTGACCGTGGCGACCACGACCGCCGCGTCCGGCCGCAGGCCGGATGCGCGGCACTTGATGTTGAAGAACCGCTCCGCTCCCATGTCGGCGCCGAACCCGGCCTCGGTGACGAGGTAGTCGCCGGCGTGGATCCCGATCAGGTCGGCGACCACCGAGGAGTTGCCGGTGGCGATGTTGCCGAACGGCCCGGTGTGCACCAGCACCGGGGTGTTCTCCAGCGTCTGCAGCAGGTTCGGCTTGATCGCGTCGCGGAGGATCACCGCCATCGACCCG
>DATIXO010000080.1:0-7433 GCA_035518495.1 Streptosporangiaceae bacterium | reverse complement strand
CGCGAGCCGAGCCCGACCACGATGTTGCGCAGCGCCCGGTCGTTGACGTCGAGCACCCGGCGCCAGGTGATGTTGTGCTGGTCGAGGCCGAGCTTGTTGCCCTGATACAGGTGGTTGTCGATCATCGCGGACAGCATGTTGTGCGCGGCGGTGACCGCGTGCATGTCGCCGGTCAGGTGCAGGTTCAGCACCTCCATGGGGACGACCTGGCTGTACCCGCCGCCCGCGGCGCCGCCCTTGATGCCGAACGTCGGCCCCATCGACGGCTGCCTGATCGTCACCGTGGCCCGCTTGCCGATGTGGCGGAACCCCTGGCCCAGCCCGACGGTGGTGGTGGTCTTGCCCTCGCCGAGCGGGGTGGGGGTGATCGCGGTGACCACCACGTACTTCGCCTTCGGCCGGTCGGCCAGCTCGTCGATCGCCGCCAGCTTGATCTTCACCACACTCTCGCCGTACGGCTCCAGCAGGTGCTCGCCGATGCCCAGTTCGTGGGCGATGTCGTCAAGGGGCTTGAGCGATGCCCCGCGGGCGATGTCGAGGTCGCTTGGGATTGCCATGCCGACTCCTCAAATTCCTGGTGTGGTGAAACCGTCGGTCTCGATGCCGAATTCGCTGCCTGCCGCCAGCAGCTCGCCGAACAGGTACGCCCCGGAGGAGCGCTCGCAGTGCAGCAGGTACGAGCGCTCGCCGCCGTTGTCGTCGCGGATGATGTCGGTCGCCAGGGCAGCCACCGAGGTCCGGAAGGCAGCGCCGTCCGGGGTGATGCCGTCGCCGGTGTCGATGCCGCAGACCTTGGCCAGCACCTCGGCGGCACTCGGCCCGGTGAGCCTCATGAGGGCCCGGCCGTGGGTCAGGTCGGTCGCGGTTATCAGCTCGTCAGGGAAGCGGGCGGCGAGGTCCTCCGCCCGGCCGATCAGCGCCGGGCTGCGGCCGGGCGCCGCCAGCAGCAGCCACTCCCCCGGCCCGGCCCCGGCGACCAGCGTGCCGGCGGGATCCCGGGCGGCGCGGCCGAACGGCACGGCGAGCTCGGCGGCGGCGCGGCCACCGACGGGGGCGCGCACGCCGACCTTGGCCAGCGGGGTGCAGTCGGTGACGGTGAGCCCGCCGCGCGCCCGGCGGCCGCTCACCTCCCAGCCGTCGATGACGACCACCGGTGGCGGCGGCCCGATCGGGCTGCGGGCAACTGGTTCAGACACGCATCCGCTCCCCATCCGGATCCACGTGCGCGAGCTGCGGCATGACCGTGGCGGCGATCAGGCGGCCGTCGGGCAGCCGCACGGTGACTTCGGTGCCGGGCCCGGCGAGCCGGGCCTCGACCTGGCCGAGGCAGATGGACCGGTGCAGGGTCGGTGACATCCGGCTGGAGGTGATCCGTCCGGCGATGTGGCTGCCCTCCACGATCAGGCTGGCCTCCTCCGGCACCACCGAGCCGTCCACCGGCTGCAGCCCCACCAGCCGCGGGCCGGAGCCGTCGGCGGCCTGCCAGGCCAGCTCCGGCTGGCCGGCGAAGTCGTCCTTGTCCAGCTTGATCGCCCAGTCCAGCGCCGCGCTGTAGGCGCGGGTCAGGCCGTCGGTGTCCTGGCCGACGATGAAGTGGCCCTTCTCGAGCCGGAGAATCCGCTGCGCCTCCACACCGAACGCGCGGATGCCGAGGTCGGCGCCGGCCTCCAGCAGCGTCTGCCAGACGTGCAGACCGTAGCCGGCCGGCACGTGCAGCTCATAGCTCAGCTCGCCGGTGAACCCGATCCGCCACAGCACGCAGTCGCCGACCCCGGCGATCTGGCCGGTACGCACGTGCATGTAGGGGAAGGCCTCGTTGGACAGGTCCACGCCGGTGGTGACCCGCTCGATCAGGGCGCGGGCGTGCGGGCCGGCCACGTTCATGCTGGCGTAGGCGGTGGTCACCGGCGTGACGTGCACCCGCCAGTCCGGATGCTCGGTCTGCAGCCAGTTCTCCACCCATTCCCACACCGTGCCGGCGCCGGAGGAGGTGGTGCTCATCAGGTAGTGCTCCTCGCCGAGCCGGCCGGTCACCCCGTCGTCGAGCACCACCCCGTCGTCCGCGCACATGACGCCGTACCGGACCCGGCCGACCCCCAGCTTGGACCACTTGTTCACGTACAGCAGGTTCAGCAGCGCGGGCACGTCCGGGCCGCGCAGGTCCAGCTTGCCGATCGGGGTGACGTCGATGATGCCGACGTTCTCGCGGACGTTGGCGGCCTCCGCCGCCGCGTCGCCATAGCGGTCCGGGCGGATCCACGCGCCGGCCACCAGCGGCACGGCGCCGTGCGCCTCGTGCCAGGGCTGCATCGGGGAGTAGCGCACCGGCTCGAAGGCCCGCCCGGCGAGGGCGGCCAGGGTGACCGGCACGTATGGCGGCCGCCAGGTGGTGGTGCCGGCCTCCGCGATCGTGACGCCGGTGGCCGCGGCGACCACCGCGACGGTGTTGACCGTCTCCAGCTTGCCCTGCGCCGGGCCCATGGTGGCGGTGGTGAAGCGCTTGGCGAGCTCGGGGCCGTCGAAGCCCTCCGCGACCGCGGCGCGCAGGTCCTTGGCGGACACGTCCTCGCTGAAGTCCACGAACCCGTTCGTCTGGCCGGCGAAGAGTTCCGGATGGGCGTCCACCGGAAGCTCCGGAATGGGCAGAACGGATGGCCCGGCGCCGGTCCCCGCGTCCGGCCCGGACGCCCGCCGGGCGGCTGACCCCGGGCTCGGGGCGGGCGACGCTGGGGCGGCCGGGCTCCGGGCCGGGGTGGCGGCGATCCGCGCCGCCGCGATGCGCCCAGCCCGGCGCGCGGCCTCGGCGCCCACAGCGGCCGCGTGCTCGGTCAGCTCGTCCACGCCGCCGTCCCCGGCGATGCCGCCGGTCACCAGGACGTCCTGGGGCAGCCGCGCGGGGTCAGGCAGGAACCTGGCCGCGCGCGGGCTGTAGACGGGGCGGTCGCCGGCCTGGTTGAGCAGCGATGTCGGCGCGGTCCAGCCGACCGCGGTGACCAGCAGGTCGCACTCGATCCTGCTGCCGTCCGCGACCTGGACCGCGCGCACGCCGCCCCGGCCTGCCGCAACGGTGACGTCGCCGTGGAGCCGGGCGTCTTCCACCCGGGCGACCTCGACGCCGGCCCGCTTGAGGTCGGCGATGGCCGCGTCGCCCTCGGGGTTGGCTGTCAGCACGACCGCCCGCTGGCCCGGCTTGACCGCGTGCAGGTTGATGAGCCTGCGCACCGCGGTGGAGAGCATGACCCCGGGCAGGTCGTTGCCCGCGAACACGTACGGCCGCTCGATCAGGCCCGGCGCCACCACCAGCGTCTTGGCGCGGGCCCGGATGAGGCGCTCGGCCTCCGCGCCGCCGTGCCGCCGGTCGAGGATCGCGACCCGGTTGCCGTCGTAGCGCCCGAGCACCACCGCGTCGGTCAGCACCTCCACGGCGGGCTCGGCCGCGACCCGGGCGGCCAGGTCGGCCAGCACCGCCAGGTCGGCCTCGTCGCCCCAGCGCAGGTGGCCGCCGAGACCGTGCTCCTCCTCGACCAGCAGCACGGACGCGCCCACCCGGGCGGCGCTGATCGCCGCCGCCATCCCGGCCGGGCCGCCGCCGGCGATGAGGACGTCGGGATGCGCGTGGCGCTTCTCCGGGCGGGTGTGCGCGGTGCCCGGCGACACCGTCCCGGCGTTGACGAACCGCCGCAGCACGCTCTCGTAGGCCGGCCACAGCACGCGCGGGCGCATGAAGGTCTTGTAGTAGAAGCCGGCGGTGAGGAAGCGGGCGGCGAACTGGTTCACCGCCTTCGCGTCCATCTTCAGCGAGGGCCAGGTGTTCTGGGAGGTGACCGCCATGCCGTTGGCCGCCAGCCGGTGGGCGCCGCGCACGTTGGGCTCGTCCCCCACCTGGACCATGCAGCCGGGGTCGTGAAAGGAGGCGGTGAGCAGGCCGCGCGGGCGATGGTACTTCATGCTCCGGGAGAACACCCGTTCGCCGTCGGCGGCCAGCGCGGAGACGATCGTGTCCCCCGCGTAGCCGCGGATGGGGCGGCCGTTCCAGGTGAACTCCAGCGGCTCACCGCGGCTGATCACCTCGCCGGGCTGCGCCGGCAGCCGCATGGCCGCGCTGTTCATCTTGCCTCCCTCGCGGGCGCTTCGCTGGCTTCGGGAGGCGGTGGGCTCGCTCATCGGGCCGGCTCCAGATCGGCACCGCCCGCGGCCGAGACCGACCGGACCTCGTTGGTCTCGGTGTGCCGCTCGACCCTGATGAACCGGCGGCAGCCCATCCGGTGGTACCAGGTCTCGGTGGTCCAGCCGCGCGGGTTGGCCCGCATGTACAGGTACCCCCGCCACTGCGCGGGGGTCACCTCAGCCGGGTCAGGACGTGAGGACGCCTCGCCGACGTGGGCGAACTCGGTCGCGTCGCGTGGGCCGCACCACGCGCACGGGAGGAGAATCATCACTTGGCTCTTTCCATTAGTGGCCGACGGCGGCCGCGCCCTTCTCGCCCACCAGCGCTCCCTCGCCGAACCGTTCCAGGCCGAAGGCGGCGATGATCCCGGGGGTCTCGCCGGATGCGATGCACTGCGCCATGGCCTCGCCGGATACCGGGCCGGCCTTGAACCCGTAGGTGCCCCAGCCCACATCGACGAAGAAGCCGTCGACCGGCGTCCTGCCCATGATCGGCGAGAAGTCCGGGGTCATGTCGCACAGCCCCGCCCATTGCCTCAGCAGCCGGACCTTGGTCAGCGCGGGCATGAGCTCCAGCACGTGCCCGGCGAGGCCCTCGATGAACTCGAGCGAGCCGCGCATCGAGTAGGACGTGAAGGGGTCCACGCTGGCGCCGAACACCAGCTCGCCGCGGTCGGTCTGGCTGATGTAGACGTGCAGCGTGCCGGACACGATGACGGTGGACAGGAAAGGCTTCACCGGCTCGGTGACGGCGGCCTGCAGCGGGGAGGTCATGACCGGCATGGTGACCCCGGCCATGTCGGAGATCAGCGTGGCCCAGCCGGCGGTGGCGTTGAGCACCACGGGCGTGGCGATGTCGCCGTTGCTCGTCCTCACCCCGCGTACCCGGCCGCCGGTGACATCGATGCCGGTGACCTCGGTGTTCTGGTGGATGTGCACGCCCCGGGCGGAGGCGCCCCGCGCGTACCCCCAGACCACGGCGTCGTGGCGGATGATGCCGCCGGGCGGGTGCCACAGCGCGCCAAGGATCGGGTACCGGGCGGCCGGGCTGACGTCAAGGAAAGGGGCCAGCCGCTTGATCTCGGCCGGCCCGATCACCTCGGAGTTCACGCCCTCTACCTTGTTCACCCCGGCCCGCCACCGCATGGTCCGCAGCGAGGCGTCGCTGTGGGCCAGCGTGAGGTGGCCGCGCTGGGAGAACATCACGTTGTAGTCGAGGTCGGTGGCGAGCCGCTGGTACAGCTTCACCGACCGGTCGTAGAACCTGACGCCCTCAGGCGTCAGGTAGTTCGAGCGCAGGATCGCCGTGTTGCGCCCCGATCCGCCGGACCCGATGTAGCCCTTGTCCAGCACCGCCACGTCGGTGATGCCATGGTTGGTGGCCAGGTAGTACGCGGCGGCGAGCCCGTGCACGCCGCCGCCCACGATCACGACGTCGTAGCTGCCCTTCATCGGCTGCTGCTGCCAGGCGGCTGGCCAAGGCTCGTTCGCCAGGCCGTGCCGCAAGAGCCCCGCGGCTGAGTACCTGGCCGGGTAGACGGAACGGCCCGGGGCATGCCGGTGCCCGTTCGTGCTCATACGCACGCGTCATCGCCTCCCGCGAGCCACGCTGCCCACAGCCCGCCCGGCGCACCAGATTACCATGAAACACTGTCCACTGGAGATAAACTAACGTGCTCAGCCGGCCGGCTGGATCGACTTGACGGACAGGAACTGGATAGGCAGCTCGATCAGCGTCCGCGGGCCGTGGGGGACCTCCCCCACGAACTGCATCGCGTCGCCGGGCTCGAGCAGGTAAGCCGAGTTCCCGCACAGGTACTCGATCCGCCCCGCGATCATATAGACCAGCTCGGTTCCCGGGTGCTGATACAGCGGGAACTCCTCCGCCCGGTCGGTCAGGGTGACCAGCAGGGTCTCCAGCGAGTTGTGCGGCGCGCGCATCGTGCCAAGCAGCTGATACCGGTGGCCGGGGCCCGACCCCTTGTGCTCGATGTCCAGGCCGCGGCCGGCCTTGACATAGAGCACGTCCTGCTCCTCGTCCAGGCCACGGAAGAAGGCGGTAACCGGCACCTTCAGCGCCCCAGACAGCCGCGCCAGCGTGGCCAGGCTGGGCGAGGCCTGGGCGTTCTCGATCTTGGAGAGCATCCCCTTGGACAGGCCGGTCAGCTCGGCCAGCTGGCCGACGGTCAGCCCCAGGTTCAGCCGGAACTCGCGCACCCGCTCGGCGATGACGGCGCCGAGCGCCTCCTCCAGTGCACCCGCCGAACCCGCGGTCTCCTGCCCGTCCCGCTCACCTTCGTCGTCCGCCGCGGGAAGGCCGACTAGCTGCGACATCGCCCGTCGTCTCCTCCCCCGGCGGCACGGCCCGCCGGTCCCGCAATCGGCCGCCACCAGCAGATCCCGCGCCGGCACGCGCCGCCAGCGCGCACTTCACGGTAGCCGGATACGGCACCCGGCGCGCCGTCACGTTTTGCGAGCAAATCGCCACCGGCCGCCGCTTGTATCGTGTCATGATACAGGGTTTACTGTCCGTGAATCGCGAGCGTTGCTCCGGCCGCCGACCGGGCCACCCCGGGGCCCGGCGGGCGCGGCCAGGCGGGCCGGCCGGAGGACCCGCTGTTAGGAGGGCCCGTGTCCACTGAGCTCGAGCGGTTCCTTGCCACCGACGGCCGCGACGAAGCCGTGGCACGTGTCCGGTCGGAGATCGACGCCAGGGGCATCACCTACATCTACTACCAGTTCGCCTCGGTCACCGGCCGGATCATGGGCAAGGGGGTGCCCGCGGATCACTGGGAGCGCATCGCTGAGAAGGGCTTCCAGCTGGTCTACGGATCGACGGCCAACCTGTTCACCGACCGGCACGGCAACTACATCGGCTACGGGCCGGAGGCGTGGGAGCTGGTCGGGCTGCCCGACGTGGAGACGTTCTGCCCGCTGCCGTGGGACCCGAAGACCGCGCGGGTGTTCTGCACCCTGTTCCGCAACCGGGAGGAGGAGGTCGATCCCGGCGGCTACCTGACCTCGGACTGCCGCGGCAACCTCCGGCGTATCCACGAGGCCTTCGAGCGCGACACCGGGCTGCACCTGCGGGTGGGGACCGAGCCGGAGATGATGTGGCTCAAGGTCAACCCGGACGGCACGCCGTCGGTGGAGGGCAAGACCAAGCCGTACTGCTATCACATCGACCAGTTCGCCGAGCTCCAGCCGCTCATCCACAAGGTCATGGAGTACGGCAAGGCGATGGGCCTGGACATGATCCAGGGCGA
>DATIXO010000079.1:0-28311 GCA_035518495.1 Streptosporangiaceae bacterium | reverse complement strand
GCACCTGCCCGCGGGCGGGCAGATCGCGCTGTTCGACCGCAGCTGGTACAACCGGGCCGGGGTGGAGCACGTCATGGGGTTCTGCACCAAGGAGGAGTACCACCGGTTCCTGCACCAGTGCCCCATCTTCGAGCGGCTGCTCGTCGAGGACGGCATCCTGCTCCGCAAGTACTGGTTCTCGGTCAGCGACGAGGAGCAGGAAAAGCGGCTGGTGTCCCGGCTGGAGGACCCGCTCCGGCAGTGGAAGCTCTCCGGGCTCGACCTGCAGTCCATCACCCACTGGGAGGACTACTCGCGGGCCAAGGACGAGATGTTCGTGCACACCGACATCCCCGAGGCCCCGTGGTACGTGGTGGAAAGCGATGACAAGCGGCGCGCGCGGATCAACATGATCGCGCACCTGCTGTCCACCATCCCCTACCAGAAGGTGAAGCGGCCGAAGATCGACATTCCCCGCCGCCCGGCGTCCCAGGGCTACATCCGCTCGCCGCGCGAGATGCAGACCTACGTGCCGGACCACGCCACCACCCTCGGCAACAAGCACGGGCACCTCGGCAAGTAGCCGGCGTGACCTACCCCGCCCGGCTCAGTGGGGGCAGTTCGCCGCTGGCCCACATGATCCTGCTGGCCCGGGCCGGCGGCGTCCCCCTCACCACGCGCCATGACGACCGCACCTAACCGAGCCAGCCACCCGGCAACCGGCCTGGATCCCTGGCATCTGCTGCCTGTCTGTGATGGCCCTGCCACATCCGCACCAGCTCTGGTCTAATGACCTCAGAGCCAGGGCTCATGATTGGCCGGAAAGGGACCCGCTGATCGGCCGGAAAGGGGATCTCATGCCTGATCCGGCTGACGGGGGGGCCGCGAAGCCGGACCGCCCGCGTGGGGTGGCGGGAACGATCTGGGCGCTGGAACATGCCCAGGACTTCGTCACGGTCGCCGTCGGGGTCGTGCTCATAGCGCTGGCCGCGGTGCTGGTCGTGGCCGGGCTCGCCAACTTCTTCCGCACGGTCCGCCACTCGGTGCACCTGATACCGACCGCCGCCATCTCCCTGCTGGACCAGGTCCTGCTGGTGCTGATCCTGGTGGAGATCGTGCACACGGTGGTGCTGTCGCTGCGGGCCCACCGCCTCGCCGCGCAGCCCTTCATCATCGTGGGGCTGGTCGCGGTGATCCGGCGGATCCTCTTCGTGCTCAGCAGCGAGGTGAAGGTCAACACGACCGAGCTCGGCCTGCTTATCGCGATGCTGATCGCGTTCGTCGCCTCGTTCATCGCGGTCAGCTGGTTCGAGAAGGGCGAGGACCGGGGGTGAGGGCGGTACCCGGCCCGCTGGCCCGCCGGTCAGCTGCCCGCGGCCGGCCGCGGGATCACCGGATGACCCGGCAGACCGCGGGCGCGCTGGCGGTCCCGGCCTGCCCGCCGGCCGACTCCACGACGGTGCCGACCACGAAGCAGTAGCGGCGCCCGGCGGTCAGGCCCGCGAAGACCGCGCTGTGCCCGGCGGGCCCCACCGTGTGCTCCTGCTGCGCCCGGCCGCCGAGCTCGGCGACCACGATGAAGGCGACCACCCCGGCGGCGTGGGACGGCGGGCTCCAGCGGATGCGTGCGCCGCGCGCGCGTGGCGAGACCTGGACGCTGGTGGCCCGGTACTGGGCCTGATCGCTGGCCCGGGACGTGGCCGGGGACGGGGAACCCGCCCCTGGGCTGCCCGCGGCCACGATCCCCGCAATTAACCCGGCAAGCACGGTCACCGCCCCGGCGCCCAGCAGGAGCACGAGCCAGGTGCGCCGTGGCCGGGGCCGCGCGCCGGGCATGGGAGTGGACGTCGCGTCCGGTGCGGTGGGCCGCACTGGCGGGAAGTGGGCCACGCGTCGCTCCTTTCCGGTGCTAAGTGTGTCACCGTTGGGTGCGTGCCGGGCCGGGCTCCGAGCACGATCATGAAACCACTGGCGGGGGGCCATCCTTGCCCCCAGCGATCACGCATGCGAACCTGCTGGGGTGCCTGGAAACCCCGCGACGGCCCCGCCCGCCGGTGACGCCCGCTTGCGCGGCGAGCCGGTGGCCCGCGCCGTTTTCACCGGCCTGCCCGCGCGCTACGACCGGCTGGCGTACCTGCTCTCGTTCGGCCAGGACCGGCGCTGGCGGCGGGCCGTCGCCGGTCATGCCGCCACTGCGGCCCCGGGGCTGGCGCTCGACGTCGCTACCGGCCCGGCCGGGGTGGCGCTCGCCGTCGCCGGCCGGACCGGCGCCGACGTGGTGGGCGTGGACCTCAACGAGGCCATGCTCCGGGCCGGGCTGCCGAACGTCCACCGGCCCGGTCTGCGCGGCCGGGTGAGGCTGGCCGCGGGGCGTGCCGACCAGCTGCCGTTCGCCGATGCCACCTTCGACGCGGTCACCTTCTCCTACCTGCTGCGCTATGTGGACGACCCGGCCGCGACCGTCGCCGAGATGGCCCGGTGCCTGCGCCCGGGCGGGGTCATGGCGAGCCTGGAGTTCGCTGTCCCGCCGCAGCCGCTGTGGCACGAAGCCTGGTGGTGCTACACGCGGCTGGCCCTGCCCGTGCTCGGCGGCATCACCGGCGGCGGCGCCTGGTACCAGGTGGGGCGCTTCCTGGGGCCGAGCATCTCGGGCCACTACCGGCGGTACCCGATCGAGGCGCACGTCGCCGCGTGGCGTGCGGCCGGCCTGACCGGGGTCGGGGTCAGGCTGATGAGCATGGGCGGTGGGCTGATCATGTGGGGCAGCAAATCGTGAGCACCTCCCCGGAGAGGCCGGCCTTCTACGCGGTCGGCCGTGGCACCGGGGGACCGGGTGACTGGGTGACGCTGCTTCACCCGCCGTACACGCTCTGGCACCTGTCGTATGTGGTGATGGGTGCCGCCGTGATGCCGCCGCTGGTGCTGTGGCGGCTGGGCGGCACGCTGGTAGCGTTCTTCCTCGCCGTGGGCATCGGCGCGCACGCGCTGGACGAGCTGAAGGGCAGGCCGCTCGGGACGGGGATCGGCAGCACCACGCTGGCGGTCACCGCCGGCGTGTCGATCGCTGGCGCGGTGGCGATGGGCCTGGTCTACGGCGGGCTGCGGCTGCTGCCGTTCGTGGTCGCCGGCTGCCTGCTGGTGTTCAGCTACAACCTGGAGCTGTTCGGCGGGGTCATGCACAGCGACGTCTGGTTCGGCCTGGCGTGGGGCTCGTTCCCCGCGCTGGTCGGCGCCTACGCACAGCACTGGACGCTGTCGCTGGCCGCGGTGGTCGCGGCGGCGGCCGCGTTCTTCCTCTCGATGGGCCAGCGGGCGCTCAGCACCCCCGCCCGGACCCTGCGGCGCCGGGTGAGCGCGGTGTCGGTCCAGATCACCTTCAGCGACGGCCGGCAGGCGCAGCTCGGCCGTGCCGACCTGCTCGCCCCGATCGAGCGGTCGCTGCGCTTCTTCGTCTGGGCGACCGGCGCGGTGGCGCTGGCGATGGTGCTGGCAAGATGAAACGCCGCAGGACCGCCTCCCACCGTCCTTGCCTGCGCGCCTCCGCCACGACCAGGCGCAGCGCCCGCGAGGGAGGCAGAAGATGACCGAGCGGCCCTTCGACGCGGTGGTGGTGGGGGCGGGCCCGGCTGGCAGCGTCGCCGCCTTGGTGCTCGCCCGCGGCGGCGCCCGCGTCGCGCTCGTGGACAAGGCCTCATTCCCCCGCGACAAGGCGTGCGGCGACCTGGTGGGCCCGCGTGGCGTGCAGGTGCTTGCGGAGCTCGGCGTGAGCGTTCCCGACGCTGGCCAGGGGGCGGATCTGCTGGCCGTCGGCCCGTCCGGGCGGGCCAGCAAGCTGCCCGCCTTCCCCGGGCGTGACTACGCCGGGCACGGGATCGTGGCGCCGCGGCTCGTCTTCGACAGCGCGCTGCGGGAGGCGGCGGTCGCCGCCGGGGCCACCCCGGTCCAGGCGAGGATCACGGCCGTGGACGCCGGCGGCGACGGGACGGTCCATGCCGTCATCGCCGGCGACGGCAGGCGGCTGGCCGCCGATGTGTTCATCGGTGCGGACGGGGCGCTGAGCCCGCTCGCCCGCCTGGCCGGGATGCTCGACCCGGACACCGCGCTGTGGGGGTTCGCGATCCGCGCCTACCTGCCGGCCGAGGTGCCGCTGCCGCTGCTGGTCCTGCTGGACGCCCGGCCGTGGCGTATCTACCCGGGGTACGGCTGGCTCTTCCCGGGCGCGGACGGGCAGGCGAACGTGGGCATCGGGGTCGGGCTGGGCAACACGCGCCGGCAGGCGCCGCTGCGGGACGACCTGGCCAGGTTCTGCGCCCTGCTCGCCGAGCGCGGCGCCATCGCGCCGGGTGTCGGGCCGGGGCCGGTGACCGGCGGCTGGCTGCGGATGGGCGGCACCGGGACGCCAGCCGCGGCCGGGAACGTGCTGCTGGTCGGCGACGCGGCGGGCCTGATCAACCCGCTGCAGGGCGAGGGGATCGGGCCGGGCATGGTCAGCGGCCGGCTGGCCGCCGGGGCCGTCCTCGCCCACCCGGCGGACCCCGGCCCGGCCTACACCGAGGCGCTGGAGGCGATGTTCGGCAGCTACCTGCCGGGGGCCGCGGCGCTGCAGACCGTGCTGCTGCGGCGGCCGGCGGTCGCATCGGCGGGCATCCGGCTGCTGACCGCGCCCGTGCTGCGCCGTCTGGTGGCCGGCACGTGGTCGCTGTACTGGAACGGACTGGTGGAGGGGGCCAGCCCGCGGCCGTCCGCGTGGAGCGCGGGGGCGGTCCAGCGGGTGGCTGGGCTGCTCGCCGGGCGGGCCGGGCAGCGGATGCCCGCTCCCCGGCCCAGCGCCGTTACCGGGCGGCCGCCCAGCCTGAAGACCTGACCGCGGCGGCGGTCACCTGGCGAAGTAGTTGTGCGGCTTCGGGCCGGTCAGCACCGTGTTCTTCGCCTGGGTGGGCACGGTAGACGGCTGCACCATGACGCTGCCGGTGGGCCCGGCCTGCACCGCCATGTGGGTGGCGCTGTGGGCCAGCAGCTGGTTCCAGGTGTAGAACCACTCGGTGTAGCCGTCGTCCCACGCGCCCCCGACCGGGCTGCCGGTGATGGTGATCGGATCACCGGGGTCGGCCCGGTCGTAGTACCACTGGGCGTGTGCCGGGGACAGGTTCACGCAGCCGTGGCTGACGTTCTCGAACCCCTGCTCTCCCAGCGACCACGGCGCGGAGTGGTAGTAGTTGCCGCTCCAGGTGAAGCGCACCGACCAGAAGACCGGGACGTTCTTGTAGCCGGGCCCGCTCATCAGCGTCGGGTTGGCCTTCTCGATGGTCACGTAGGTCCCGTTGGCGGTGTCGTCACCCGGCATGCCACTGCTGTCCGCCCAGGTCGCGTAGTACTTGCCCTTCCAGTAGATCCGGGTCTTGTGCGTCCTGGTGCTCGTCACACCGATGAGCGAGTTCCCGATCCTGAACGACTGGCTCAGGTTGGACGTCCCATACACCCCGCGGGAGATCTCCAGCCCGTTGAAGTGCGCCACGAAGCTCACGGTGGTGTGCTGCGGCCAGTAGGTCTGGGGGCGGAAGTCCACGGTCTCGTTGCCGTCCCACATCCAGGCACCCACGATCGGCTTGGAGGACGTGATCTGGATCGCCTTCTCCACCGCGGCCCGATGGACGACCGGAGAGCTGAACGTGATCGAGATCGGCATGCCGACACCGTAGGTCTGGTCGCCCAGCACGGTCGCGGCCGAGAACGTCGCGGCCGGGTTGAGGGTGCTGAACGAACTGGTCGTGGTGGTGGTCCTGCCGTCCTTGTTGACCGCGATGGCAGTCACCGAGTAGTGGGCGCCGGTCCGCAGCGGCCAGTTGGTGTGCCAGGACGTCGCGCCCGTGGACAGGGTGCCGCCGACACGGTGGCTGCCGGTCATGACGGTGACGCTGCTGATCCTGCCCGAGGCGGCGGTGACCGAGATGCCAGCGTTCGGCTTGGCATTGACCGTGCCGTTCGCGGGCGTGACGCTCACCTGGGCGGCGGGCGACGCGGTCGGCGTGCTCGCCTGCCCGGCCTGGCTGCTCCCCGTGGAACTGCCCGACTGGCTGGAACAGGCGGCCGCGAACAGGGCCATGATCCCGCACACCGCGATGATGCCCAGCCTGAACCGGTGGCTGGTGGGCAGGTCATCCCTGCCTGCCCGGCTGAGGTCGCTCTCCAGCACTCTCGCCCTCCTGTTTGCGCTGGTTCCAACGCCTGGCGGCGGCTAGGGCCAGGTTCTCACCGCCACCTGAGGCTTACCGGCCAGTTTGCGGAGAAGTTGCCGTATCCCCACCCGGCTCAGCGGGCTCGGATCCGGAAGCCTGCTCGCGCGAGGATTCCAGTAGAGAGACGGATTCACCACCCCGCAGGTTCACGTCAAACACTATCCTTCCCCGGCGGTGCCGCCGCCACGCGCGCAGCTGGGCGAGCGAGGCGATCAAGGCGATGCCGATCGCCGTCCACGGGACCACGTCACCGGCCCGGTCGAAGAGGGTGAGGGTCCCGGGCGGCGTCAGCCCCAGTCGTACGGTCAGCAGCCCGCGCTGTGCGGTGCCCATCGACGCGAGCAGCCGCCCCTGGCCGTCGTAGGCTGCCGAGACCCCGGTCAGCGCCGCCTGCACCACCGGGCGCCCGGTCTCCGCGGCCCGCAGCGCGCCGAGCGAGGCGTGCTGGGCTGGGGCCCAGCTGCCCTGGAACGTGGAATCGGAGGTCTGGTACACGATCAGCTGGGCGCCCCGCCGCGCATCCACCCGCGACATGTCCGGGAAGGCCGACTCGAAGCAGATCAGCACGCCGATGCGGACCCGGCGCCCGTCCCGCGCCGTCATCTGGATCACTTTCGCGCCGGACCCGGGAATCATGTTGGCCGGGGCGGCCCGGCTGACCTTCGTCAGCCAGCCGAGCTGCTGGCGGAACGGGATGTACTCGCCGAACGGGACCAGCCGGGTCTTGGTGTACGTCGCCACGATCCCGCGGGGGCCGACCAGCACCGCGACCTTGGTCTTTCCGGCGGGCGTCTGGGAGTCCTGGTTGGCCAGGATCTGCGCCCCGCCGGCCGCCGAGAGCGCCTCGATCCGGGCCAGCATCCGCGGGTCTTTGCGCAGGTCGTAGGCGATGCTGCTCTCGCCCCACACGATCAGGTCCGGGTGCAGCCTGCCCAGGTCGCCCGAGAGCCGTTCGCTGGCGTTCACCCGCACCAGCGGGTTGTGCTGGATTCCCGGCTGGACCAGGGTCACCGTCAGGAAACGCGACGGGTGCGGCGGCGGGGTGAGCGCGAACGCGGCCGGCCCGGCAGCGATCACCGCCGCGGCGGCGAGGCCGCCCAGCGCCCGGACGCCGATCCGCGCGGCGGTCAGCAGGATCACGACGCCGACGTTGGCCGCCACGATGGCGAAACTGATCAGCCACACCCCGCCCACCGCGGCCAGCGCCAGCACCGCCGGATGCTGCCACTGGCTCGCGCCCAGCAGCGCCCACGGGCCGCCGAACCCCTGCCAGGAGCGGATCCACTCGATCACCAGCCAGAAGCTGGGCACCACCACGAGCGCGGCGAGCCCCCGGGTGGCGGTGACCGGCGGGCGCAGCAGCACCCAGGTGCTCACGGCGACCGGGATCCACAGCACGCCCAGCACCACGGCGACCAGCAGCAGCGCCGGGCCGATGTTCGGCAGCAGCCAGTAGTGGGCGGTGAAGATGAACCCGGCGCCGAACCACCAGCCGCGCACCCCCGCCTCCCGCGCCGACGGGGCCCGCCGCATGATGAGCAGCCCGGGCACGAGTGCGCACCACGCCAGGAACTCAAGATCAGGCGCAGGGAAAGCCAGCACCGGCAGCGCACCCGCGACCAGCGCCCCCCATCTGAGCGGCTTCACCAGCCCACGCCAGAACGCCATTCCTCCATTGTGGCGCTGCCCGGGCACGCCCACGACCGCTCCTCCTCCCGCGCCCCCGCTAGCCGTCCCATCGTGGCCGAGACCGCGGACCGGGTCCCGGCACGCTGCTGTGGTCAGCTGGCAGGCGCGCGGCGGCGGCGGAGAGGTGCGGTGGCGGCCCAGCCGAAGGCGAGGAGGGTGAGGGCCACGATCACGGCCTCTGGCCAGGCGCCGATCCGGTCGGCGAGGGTGCGCTGGCTGATCAGCGGCACCCGGGTCTCCAGCACGGCCCGCTGCCAGGTGCCGCTGTGTGCCAGCAGCCGCCCGTCCGGGGCGATGATGGCGCTGACGCCGGTGGTGGAGGCGACCACGACCGCCCGGTCGGACTCGACCGCGCGGATGCGGGCCATGGCGAGCTGCTGGAGCGTCTCGCCGGTCTGGCCGTCCACCTCGAAGGTCGCGTCGTTGGTCTGCATGGTCAGCAGGTTGGCCCCCGCGTTGACCTCCGAGGAGACCAGGTGATCGAAGCCGATCTCGTAGCAGATGACGTCCCCGAGCCTGATCTTGCCGATGCGGAACACCACTGCCCGGTGGCCCGCCGTGAAGTCGTGCGGCTGCAGGTTCACCAGCGGGGTGATGTGCTTGAGCAGCCCGCGCATCGGGACGTACTCACCGAACGGGACCAGCTGCCGCTTGACGTAGGTCTGGCCCGGGCCGCGGCCGGGCCGCCACAGCTGGCCCACGTTGCGCAGCGGGTCCTGGAGCAGGGCGCCGACGAGTACCGGGCGGCCGATCGCGTTCACCGCCGCCGCGATCGTGTCGTAGGTCTGCTGGTCGAACCGGGGGTCGGTGTCGGTCGAGTTCTCCGGCCAGATCACCAGCTCGGGGGCGGGCCGGATGCCCGCCCGGACCTGGGCGGCCAGGTGCTCGGTGGCGGCCGCGTGGTTGGCGGTGACCGTGGTCTCGCGCAGCTGGTCCGGCAGGTTCCGCGCGTGCGGGACGTCTCCCTGGACGGCGGCCACGGTAGCGGCCGGTGCGCCGGGGACCGGCTCATCGACCGGAAGCAGGGCGCCGGCCAGCGCCAGGCCGGCGGCACCGGCCAGCGCCAGAGCGGGCAGCGCCCGCCGGCGTAGCGCGGGCCGCCACCCGTCCCGGCGGGCCGGGACGAGCAGCACCCAGGCCAGGGTGGTGCCCACCAGCGCTATCAGGAAGCTCAGCAGCGGCGCCCCGCCGACCGCGGCCCACGGTGCGGCCGGCGCGCCCGCCTGGCTCATCGCCAGCCTGCCCCACGGGAACGCATACGGCCACCGGCTGCGCAGCGCCTCGGCGCACACCCACCAGCCCGCGGCCGCCAGCGGCCAGGCGGGCAGGCTGAGCAGCACCCGCTGGCCCACCGCGAGCACCGCGAAGATGACCGCCTCGGCGACCGCCAGCGCGAGCCAGGCGTACCACGCCAAGTTGACCAGCCACGACAGCAGCGGGACAAAGAAAGCCAGCCCGAAGAGCAGCCCGGCGAGCAGCGATCCGCGCAGGCTGCGCCGCCACAGCGCCACCACCAGCAGCGCCGGGCCGGCCGGGGCGAGCGGCCAGAGCCCGATCGGCGGGAACGCCGCCATCAGCACCAGCCCGCCGGCCAGCGCGACGGCCAGTGCCCAGGGCAGCCGCAGTGGCCCGGGTGCGGCTGGTGTGCCGCTGGTGCCAACGGCGGTGCCGGGGACGGCGGGTGCGCTGGCGGCGGATGCGCCGGGGACGTCGGGTGCGCCCGCGCCGGTCAGCGTCACCTTTCCTCCCGCCTGCGCGTGGGATGTACCACTGCTGCGAGGGTAGCCGCAGCGCGGCCCTCCTGCCCCGCGGCCGGCGTGCGGGAATGCGGGCGCCCCCGGGCCTGCTGGTCTAGGTGGCCTGCGTTAGGACTATGGGAGGAGACCGGGTGAGCCGCCGGGGCTGGGTGCTGTTCGCGCTGATGAGCGTCATCTGGGGAATGCCCTACCTGTTCATCAAGGTGGCGGACGGCGGGGTCTCGGTGCCCGTGCTGGTGTTCAGCCGGGTGACGATCGCTGCCGCGGTGCTGCTGCCGCTGGCGGTCCGCGGCCGCCAGTTCGCGGGCCTGTGGCGGCGCTGGCGGTGGCTGATCCTGTTCGCCACCGTCGAGATGATCGTGCCGTGGGCGCTGCTGTCCAATGCCGAGCGGCGGCTGCCGAGCTCGATGGCCGGGCTGCTCATCGCGTCGGTGCCGATCATCACGGTGATCCTCGCCCGGCTGACCGGCGGCACCGAGCGGCTCACCGCGGTCCGCTGGGGCGGCCTGCTGATCGGGCTGGCGGGGGTGGTGGTGCTGGCCGGGCGGTCCGCGCTCGGCGGCGACGCGTGGTCGGTCGCCCAGGTCATGCTCGTCGCCCTGTGCTACTCGACCGGGCCGCTCATCGCCAACCGCAAGCTCAGCGAGCTGCCGGTACTGGCGGTCAACGCCTTCTGCCTGAGCTTCGCCGCCATCGTCTACGCCCCGGCCGCGGCTCTCACCTGGCCCTCGTCGGTTCCGTCGGTGCAGGTCCTCGCCTCGCTCGCGGCCCTGGCCGTCATCTGCACCGCCACCGCGTTCGTGCTGTTCTTCAAGCTCATCGCCGAGGTCGGCCCGTCCCGCGCCATGGTGTTCACCTACGTCAACCCGGCGGTGGCCGTCGCGCTCGGGGTGGCGGTGCTCGGCGAGCCGCTGACCGTCGAGATCGTGGCCGCGTTCGTGCTGATCCTGGCCGGCTCGGTGCTGGCCACCCGTCCCAGCGCCGCGGGCGGGCGGGCCGTGCGGCGGCGGCCGGGCGCGGCCCGCCCCGCCCCGGTGGCGAGCAGTCCAGCCGGACCGCCCGCCGCCAGCGCTGCGGTCGCCAGCGCGCCAGCCGCCAGCACCCCAGCCGCCAGCGCCCCGGATCCGGGCGCCGGCGGCACGGCTGGGCCGGTGCCCCGGTAACCCGGTGAAGCCGGAGCGGTCGCGGGAGATCCACGACGGGCTGCTGGCGCACGAGGAGGAGATCGTCCAGGCGCTCGGCCTGCCCTACCGGGTGCAGAACATCGCGGCCGGCGGCCTGGGCGGCCAGCGGCCAGCTCGAGTTCGCGCACACGCTCAACGGGACTGGGGCGACCGCCCGTCGGTTACCGTGGGCATGACGCCGAGACTGGGATGACGATCATGGTCACATCTGCTGGCACCACCCCCGCCCCCCGGTACGCGAGCCCCGTGGACTATGGCACCTACGGGCAGTACGGGCCTGGCCGCGGCTTCGACCGCGGGAAGGGCTTCCAGCGCCCGCGCTACCGGTTCCAGGGCCGGATCACCGCGGACGGGTCGAGCGGCTTCCCGGCCGAGGCCGGGCGCTACCACCTCTACATCTCCTGGGGCTGCCCGTGGGCCCAGCGGACCGCGATCGTGCGGAAGCTGATGGGCCTGGAGGACGTGGTCTCGCTGTCGTACGTGGACGACCAGCGCGACGGCCGCGGCTGGGCGTTCCGCGAGCGGCGCGGGGCCGACCCGGTGAACGGGTTCACGTTCCTCGCGCAGGCCTACGAGGCGACCGAGCCCGGCTACGACGGCCATGTCTCGGTGCCTGCGCTGTGGGACCGCGCCACCGGCACGATCGTCAGCAACAACTTCCCCGACATCACGATCGACCTCGGCACCGCGTTCGGGGCGTGGGCGGACAGCTCGGTGGACCTGTACCCGGAGCCGCTGCGCCCGGAGATCGACGCGCTGAACGCGCACATCTACCAGACCGTCAACGACGGCCCGTACCGGGTCGCCGGGGCGGCCACTCAGGCGGACTACGAGCGGCTGCGGCAGGCGATGATCGCGACGCTGGAGGAGCTCGACCGGCGGCTCGCGGGCCGCAGGCTGCTGTTCGGCAGCGAGATCACCGAGGCCGACGTCCGGCTCTGGCCGACCCTCGCCCGCTTCGACGCCGGCTACAACCCGATGGCCGGAGTCAGCGAGCGCCGCCTGACCGCCTTCGGCAACCTGTGGGCCTACGCCCGTGACCTCTACCAGCGCCCTGCCTTCCGCGACACCACCGACTTCACGTCGTTCGGCGGCCTCGCCCGCGGGCCCAGGCCGTCTTTTCTGAACGATGGATCGTGGCGGATCACGGTGGAGCCGCAGCTCGCCGACTGGGACGAGCCGCACGCGCGCGAGCGGCTCGGCTGAGCGCGGTGTGAGCGCCGTACCGGGGTTCGAGGTCACCACGTTCGCGCACGGCGGCCGCGAGCACGAGGTGTACCGGGCGGGGACCGGGCCTGCGGTGGTGGTCATCCACGAGATGCCGGGCCTGCACCCGGGCGTGACCGCGTTCGGGCAGCGCCTGGTCGACGCGGGATACCGGGTCTACCTGCCGTCGCTGTTCGGCCGGCCGGGGGCCCCGTTCGCTGGCCGGGAGATGTTCCGCTCGATCGCCAGCGTCTGCGTGTCCCGCGAGTTCACCCTGCTGGCGGACCGCACCAGCCCGGTGGCGACCTGGCTGCGGGCACTCGCGGCCCAGGCCCACGCCGAGTGCGGCGGGCCGGGTGTCGGCGCGGTCGGCATGTGTTTCACCGGCGGCTTCGCGCTCGCCATGGCCGTCGAGCCGGCCGTGCTGGCGCCGGTGCTGAGCCAGCCGGGGCTCCCGGGACCGGTGAACGCAAGCCACCGGGCCGCGCTCGGGCTGGACCCGGCCGACCTGACCTCGGTCAAGGCGCGGACCCGGGAGGGATTGTGCTTGCTCGGGCTGCGCTTCACCGCCGACCGCGGCTCGCCCGGCGAGCGGTTCCAGACGCTGCGCCGCGAGCTGGGGGACGCGTTCGAGGGAATCGAGATCGACTCCTCGCCGGGGAACCCGTACGGCATCAGCAAGCGGGCGCATTCGGTGCTCACCGTTGACCTTGTCGACGAGCCCGGTCACCCCACCCGGGCGGCGCTCGACCGGGTGATGGCGTTCCTCGCCGCGCGGCTCAAGGCGCCCACGGACACGCCCTAGGGCCGCCGGGGCTGCAGGGCCGCGGACCGCAGGCCGTTCCGCACCACCGGCCGGTCAGGCGCCGGGCAGCTGCGGGCGGGCCGACTTGCGCTTGACCTCGACGCCGCCCATCACGGCGAAGCCGACGACCCGCAGCAGCGGGGCGCCTGGCTTGCCCGGCCCGCTGGCCTGGTGGTCGAAGCCGCCCATGATGCCGATGCCGGAGACGTCCACGGTGATGTCCTCGGGCACCGTGATGCTGACGCCCCCCATCAGGCAGAACGCCTGGATCGTGATCTCGGCCGCGGTGAACCTGGCGTCCCGGAGGTCGAGCTCCACCCCGCCCAGGATGGCCACCGCGGTGTAGGCGGGCGGCACGAGCCAGGGCCCCGAGCGCTTGGCGCCACTCAGGATCGCGGCGGAGATCGTCGGCGCATGGCTGCTCGCGGGGATGGCAGTCGGCTGGTAGCGCGGGACGGCCGGGGCGGGAGCGCTCACCCCCGGGCCGGGCAGGTCGCTGGTCAGGACCTCCAGGTCGGCGAAGGTCTTGGCCGCGTATGCCTGGCTGATCCGCTCATCGAGCTCGTCGAAGGTGATCCGGCCCTCGGCCGCCGCCTGGCGGAGCAGCTCGGCGGCCCGGTCGCGGTCGGTGTCGGCGGCCCGCAGCCGGCGCGGGTCGGCTGGCACGGGCTGATCACTCACCGTCCCACCATAACGGCCTGGGCCGACTGTCCCGCGGTGCACGGCCGTGAGACGGCCGGGCCCGCGCTGATCCCGCTGTTCGCTGGAGTTGCTACTGGTGTATTTAGTTTGACCGGTAGCTGGTGCGCGCCGCCCTCCGCCGCTCGGTGAGCCGCCGGGCCTTGGCGTGTGTGCCGCACCCGGCCATGATGCACCAGCGGCGTGAGCGGTTGCGGCTGTGGTCGATGAACACCCAGCCGCAGCCGCCTTCCTCCACCGGGCACGTCCGCAGATTCGTCAGGCCGGTATCGCAGAGCAGCCCGACGGCTGCGTGCGCCACCCGGTCGGGGATCAGCAGCGCCGGGGAGGTGCCGACCATCAGCCGGACGGCTGCCTGGCCCGGTGCGCTCAGGGTGATGGGTGCGCTCAGGGTAATGGGCGTGCCCGGGGTAAGCCGTGACCTGGCCGCCGCGGCCGCCCAGCAGGCCGACAGGTACTCGAGTTCGGGCGAGAGGTCTGCCAGGCCCGGCGCGGCCATCTGGCCTGGTGTGGCCGCCTGCTGGCCGGGCCCGGTGGGTGCGGTGGCGCCGGGAGCGGGCGCGGGCGGGAGCGGCGGCAGCACCGCCGACAGCACCGCCGACAGCGCCTCGCGGATCTGCACGGCCGCGGTCAGGGCCCGGCCGGCCGCCGCGGGCGAGGCGGCCCAGGCGTCGGCTACCGCCTGGCCCTCGGCGGTGTTCACCAGCCCGGCGCGCATCGCCCAGGTGAGCAGGTCGTGCGGTACCGCCAGGTGCTCGTGCCGGCCGGCGGCAGGCAGCCGCGGCTCCACGGTGTTCACCAGGTCCAGGGCTGGATGGCCGCCGACCAGCGGAAGGTCGGCCACCCCGGACGCTGTCATAGCGCGATGCTACCATCAAAATCAGTTATAGCGGTAGCAGATGGCAACTGTCAGCCGACGCCGGCAACGGGAGGTACCGATGGCGGTGACCCGCGCAGCACCCAGGAGCCTGATCGCCGCTCCCACTGCGGCCCCGCGCGCAGTCCGCCGGATAGGTGTCAGGGTGTGGGCCCTGCTTCATGCGCAGGCCCTGCTCCATGGGCGCCCCGCGGGCATCAGCGGCGCCGCGTTCATCGAGGATGACCGCTTCCGGCTGAGCCGCCGCGGTTAGCCAGCGGCCTGTCAGCGGCCCTGATCCACGCGGCCTTCCTGTGCGGCAGTGGCACGATCCGCCGGCACGCTGGCGAGTGATCCCGGCATTCACCGGCCAGGACGATGACACAGCCAGCTGAGAAGTTCCTAAAGAGGCCGTCCGCGGTGCGCGTGGACCGTCGGTGCGTGAGGTTAACGTCGTGACATGGCTGACTTCATCCGTGCCGATCTGCGTGGCTCCCGGCTCGAGCGCGTTGACCTCAGCGGCGCGCAGCTGCGTGCCGTTGACCTGAGCGGCGCCCGGTTCCGCGGCGTCGACCTGAGCGGAGCCGTGATGCGGGGCGTCGAGCTGACCGGCGCCGATATCCACGGCGAGATCGGGAACCTGACGATCAACGGCGTCGATATCGGGCCGCTGGTCGATGCCGAGCTCAACCGGCGCTATCCCGACCGGGCCAGGATGCGCCCGGGCGACCCAGCGGGCTTCGGCGAGGCCTGGGACATCCTGGAGCGGCTCTGGGGCCAGACCGTCGAACGGGCCCGCCGCCTGCCACCTGAGCTGCTGCACGAGTCGGTCGATGGCGAGTGGTCGTTCATCGAGACCCTCCGCCACCTGGTGTTCGCCACCGATGCATGGATCAGGCGGGCGATCCTCGGCGACCCGTCGCCGTGGGACCCGCTGGACCTGCCGTGGGATGAGATGCCTGACACGCCGGGGGTGCCCCGCGACCGTGACGCGCGGCCCTCGCTCGAGGTCGTGCTCGAGCTGCGGCGCGACCGGATGTCCACCGTGCGCCAGGTCATCGCGAGCCTGACCGGCGAGTCGCTGGACGGCCACACCGAGCCGGTCGAGGGGCCCGGCTGGCCGCGGCCCCGCAGCTACCCGGTGCGTGAGTGCCTGCTGTGCATCCTCAACGAAGAGTGGGAGCACCGGCTGTACGCCGAGCGGGACCTGGACGCCCTGCAGGCCCGCGGTGCGTAACGAGGGCGCGGACCGCCGTTAGCGCAGCGCAAGCAGCTTCCACAGGAACCACGGCCCGATGATCTCGGGCGGCCGCGGCTCGCAGTTCCAGCTCACCATCGCGAACCCGACCGGCTTGCCGCCCGCGAAGACCGCCCTGCACCACGGCCTGGCGTGCGGGTACTCAACGGCGCCGGCCAGCGCGTCCCGCACGGACCCGACGAACTGTTCCTGCCCGGGTGCCACCCGCAGGGCAGGAACCGCCTCGCGGTTCGCGCCGGTGATCTCGGCCAGGGTCACGACCGCGGCGGTCAATCTACCGGCGAGGCACCGTCATCGGCGGCGTGCCAGGGGCCGGCCGTGGCGAGGATGGCCGGGCGATTTCTGGCATCTTCGGCTTGGCCGGCCGGCAGCGTGGCATGATGCGTCACGACCACCCGCACTCCGCTATGGGAGTGGGTACGCGGTGCGGCAGAGCTGTGGAGGTGCCGCGTGCCAATAGGTGAGACGCTGGCCGAAGCGCGCCAGCGGGCTGGCCTGACCGTTGCCCAGGTCAGTGAGCAGACCCGCATCGGGGAAGCGGTCATCGAGAGGATCGAGGCCGGCGACTATTCCGCGTGCGGTGGCGACTTTTATGCCCGGGCGGACATCCGCAGCATCGCCAAGGCTGTCGGGGCGGATTCCCGGCCGCTGATTGCCGAGTATGACGCGGCTTACCGGGCGCCGGGTGCGTTGGCGGCGGTGAGCCTGCAGGAGTTGCTGATGGCCGCCGGCCATGCATCGGTGCGGCGCCGGGCAGGTTCGGGCGTGGCACGCGAGCCCACGGCACCGGCCTACCGGCCGCCGGGGCGCTGGGTGAACTGGATCGTGGTGCTGGGGCTGGTGGGGGTGCTCGGTTTCGGGGTGTACTCCCGTTTCTCGGGCCCGCGGCGCGTGGCGGCCGCCCCGCCAGCGGCCGGGAAGCATGCGGTGACTCATCAGCAGCCCGGGCACGGTGCGCCGGGCCCGGTACCGACGAGCACTCATGCAGCCGTGGTGCCTGCCCCGGTGGCGACGGGCACCCGGGCAGCAGCGGTGCCCGCCCCGGCCGCGGGGGCGGCGCAGACGCCGGCCCCGGTCAGCGCCGGGGCGCCAGGCCCTGGCGGCGGTGGCTCCTCACCCGCCCCCCGTGCTACCGGGGGTAACAGCGCCACCGGGAGTGTCAGCGCGACCGGGGCTAGCAGCACGGCCGGCTCAGCTCGCCGGCAGGCACAGCACCGCCCGGTGCCCCGGCCCGCCCACATCCAGGGACCTGCCCCCGGACAGGCACCGCACGCTCATAGCCGCCCGGATCACCACCGGAAGCGGTGTGCCCGCACGTCAGCTGGCTGCCGGGAGATCGGGCCAGCACCACCCTCGCAGCCGCGCCGATCCAGTTCCCACGGCTGAATCCACCCCGCCCGGCCCGGCCGCGGATACCGCGGCGCGGCAGAACGCATCCGCTGGCGCGCGGCACAACGGGGTGAGGCGCGGCCCCGGCGGTGGCGGAGCGCGGCCCCGGCGGTGACGGAGCGCGGCCCCGGCGGTGACGGAGCACGCCCCCGCGGTGGGGTCCGGTGGCGGGCGATGTTTATCCGCTGTCCAGCGGGCACACCCTCCTCGTCCGCCGAACCCCTGCGTACGGAGGCAGTGATGACAAACGCCGCGGCCCCCGCACCTGGCGTGGCGCTGGCCGAGCGCGACGACAGCGAGCTGCTCGCCCTGATCCGGGCCCCTGACTCCGGCGATGAGCTGAGGGCAGCCGCCCGCGAGATCATCGTCACCCGCTACCAGTCCCTGGTCCGCGGCTGCGTGCATCGCTACCGGGACAGCCCCGAGCCGGTCGAGGACCTGATGCAGGCCGGCTACGTCGGCCTGCTCAAGGCGATCAACAACTTCGACCCCGCCCTGGGGCAGAACCTCGCCGCGTACGCGCAGCCGTGTGTCAGCGGTGAGATCAAGCGGCACTTCCGGGACAAGCGCTGGCAGGTCCATGTCAAGCGGTCCGCGCAGGAGCTGCTGCTCCAGGTCCGCAAGGCGCGTTCGGAACTCGCCCAGGAGCTGGGCCGCTCTCCCCGGGACGGGGAGCTGGCGCAGTACCTGGACGTGAGCCTCGATGACCTGCGCGACGCACAGCGGGCTGACATGGTCTTCCACTCCCATTCGCTCGACGCCCCGCTGTACGGCCAGGAGGACCCGACCACGCTCTCCGAGCTGATCGGCCAGGAGGACCCGCAGGTCGAGCACACCCTCGACATGGAATCGGTGCTCACCCACTGGAACGACCTGCCAGAACGCGAGCAGCGGATCCTGACCATGCGCTTCTACGGCAACATGACCCAGGCCGAGATCGGCGAGCGGCTCGGCATCTCCCAGATGCACGTCTCCCGGCTGCTAGCCCGCGCTCTGCGGTACCTGCGTGACCGCCTGCTCGGGGACGGGGAGGAGGCGGCGGCCGGCCGGGCGTGCCCGCAGCTCTGACCCGCGGCGGCGCACCCGGGACGGCAGGCGCGGTCAGGCGGGCCCGGGCGGTTCGCCTACCCGCAGCACCAGCATCGTGATGTCGTCGTGCACCTTGCCCTGGCAGAACTCCAGCGCCACCTGCTGGAGCCGGGCCAGGATCTGGGCGGGCCGCTGCCCGGCCAGGGCCGCGACCTCACCCGGCAGCTGGTCGTCAAAGTAGCCCTGGCCCGGCCGGTGGGCGTCGGCGAGCCCGTCGCTGTAGAAGATGAGCGTGTCGCCCGCGGACAGGTCATGCTGCTCCAGTCCGGGCCCGACCTCGGGGAAGATGCCCAGCGGGAGCCCGCCCCCCCGTAGCTGGCGGAGCTCGCCGTCGGGGCGCAGCAGCAGCGGGGCCGGATGCCCGGCGCTGCCGAGCGCCACCGCCAGCGCCCCGTCCCGCCACTGCAGATGGGCGGTGCAAGCGGTGACGAAGCGGCCGCTGAACTCCTCGGCGAGGATGATCTCGTTCGCCACGGTGAGCACATCGGCGGGGTCGTGGGCGGAGTGCGCGAGAACCCGGATGGCGTGCCGGGCCGTGGCGCTCACCGTCGGCACCCCTTCGCCGCGCCCGCAGACGTCGCCGATGGCCACCCCCCAGCCGTGCGGCGTCGGGTAGACGTCGAAGAAATCCCCGCCGACCTCGGGGTTCTCGGTCGCGGCCAGATGGGTGGTGGCGATCTCGACGCCGGGCACGCTGGGCAGCTCGCGGGGCAGGAGGCTGTACCGCAGCGTGTCAGCCACCTGGGTCTGCCGCCGCACCTTCCGGTCCATCGTGATCGCGAGCGCGAGCTGCTCGCCGATCTCCTCGACGAGCCCGAGATCGGCCATCCCGAAATGCCCGGCGCTGGGCCGGCGGGCCAGCGTGAGCGCGCCGTAGCAGTGCCCGCCGGCCGCCACCGGGACGCTCAGCAGCGACGTCGCGCCCAGCAGCATGAGCAGCGGGACACCGTCGGGGGCGCCGCCCAGGATGCCCGCGTCCTCGGCGTGCGTGATCAGCTGCGAGCCGCTGGTGTCGTGGACCGTGTGCGGCAGTGAGCCCGGCTCCGGGTCCTGCGCCGCAGCTGTCTGGGCGGCTTCCGCGGAAGGCCGGTCATCGCCGCCTATCACGCACTGCCGCCGGAGCTGCTTGCCCCTGACCACGTCCACGATGACCCATGCCGTCAGCTCACTGGCGAGCAGCTGGGCGCAGCGCTGCAGCGCGACGGTCTCGTTCAGCGGCGCGTTCTCCAGCAGCAGCCTGGCCACGGCCGTCATCAGGTCCAGCCTGCGGGTCATGGCCGTGATCACAGGGGAGGGCGCGTCCTTGCCCGTCGCCGGCGAGCCGGCCAGCGGCTGGGCGTTCGCCTCCGCCCGCCCGGCCTTCTTCCGGGTGGGCGCAGCGGCCCGGCCGCGCGGTGCTGGCGCGGGCACCGCACGGACGGCGACCACGAGCTGATCCGCGTCCCCCCGCGTCCGGGCCAGCCCGGCGGTGAGCTCACATTCGGTGGCCCCGGTCCCGGTCAGCAGCTCGCAGCGGACCTGCCGGGGCTTGCCGGTCCTGACCACCGAGGCCAGCAGGCTGTCCACGGCGGCACGCGAGGGCAGGTTCACGAACGCCCGGAAGGGCCGCCCGGTGGCGTAACCGCTGCCGGTGTCCAGCAGCTCACCGGCCGCCTGGTTGACCCGCCGCACGGTGCCGTCGCGCTCCACCAGGATCAGCGCCACCGGCGCCTCGTGGAAGAGCGCGCGCAGCAGCCGCCGTTCGGCGTGCAGCGCGTCCAGCGCCGCCCCGTCCGGCTGGCTGGTGCCGCTGCCGCCGGTGGCCGCCGCGAGCGCGTCGATGGCCGCGTCAAGCTCGGCCAGCGCTGCGTCGAGCGTCGGGCGCGGGTTCGCGTCCTCCAGCGCGGCGGCCTGCCGGAGCGCGTCACGGCGCGCCGCCAGCTCGGCGAGCTCCTTCCGCGTCGACACGCTCCCGTCGGGGTGTGGCATCCGGTCAGCCCAGCCCAGACTGCCCGGAATCGATGATCTTGCTGGCGACCTCGGTGACCCTCATGTTGCCCTGCTGGGAGATCTGCCGCATCCGGTCGAGCGCTTCGTCGGCGCTGCAGCCCAGCGCGTTCATCAGGATGCCCTTTGCCTGGTCCACCAGGGCCCGTGACTCGGCGGCGTCGCGGAACTGGAGCGCGGCCCGGCGGGCGTCGCCGAACTGGGACAGGTTGTCCACCAGCGCACCACCGGCCGCGACGAGCAGTTCCGCCAGCGGGACCTCGGCGGGATCCAGTACCCGCGGCCTCGCCCCGAAAAGCGACAGGGTGACCGCCGCGGGCCCGGGCTGGTGCGCCAGAGTGACCGAGCAGCGCACCCCGCGCCGCAGCGCTGCCTGGGCGTACTCGGGCCAGCGCTCCTCCGCCAGCGTGTCCGGGCAGTGGGCGGCCTCGCCGGTGACCAGCGCGGTGCTCTCCGGGCCTCGGTGGGCCAGCAATTCCACCTCGGTCAGGCCCGAGATGTCCGGGTGGGTGGCGGCCATGATCAGTGGCTCGCCGTCCCGCCAGAGCGTGGCGGCCGCGCCGGAGCAGGCGGGGACCTGCCGCGCGGCGAGCGCGGCGAGCTCGCCCAGCGACCGTGCGGGTGATTTATCCGCGATGGTCAGCAGGTCAGCAGCCTCGCGAGCGAGGTCCGGGTTGGCCACGGCCACCTCCAACCACCCGTGAGCAGAACGCGACTGGCCAGCAGGGGCCACCTGTCTCCATACTGCCACCGGCCCAGGCACGGGGCACCCGCCGCGGCGCGCGGCCGGGAGGAGACACCGGTCCATCATCTCCCCGGTGGCCCGCATGTCCTCCGGTCCGCGGGGAAGGTGGCGGGCATGTCGGAGCTGCGTCATGTGGCGCTGTTCTACCGTGGCCGCGATGATTACCTGGCGTCCGTGGCCGGCTTGGTGCACGGGGCGCTGGATCGCGGCGAGCCGGTCTTCGCCGCACTGCCCGGACCGCAGGCAGCCATGCTGCGCGGCGCGCTGGGGGCGGGCACCGGCGGGGTCATGTTCGGCGACATGGCCCGCATCGGCCGCAACCCGGCGCGGATCATCCCAGCGCTGCGCGCCTTCATCGACCGTCACCCCGGTGAGCGGGCCTGCTGCCTGGGTGAGCCGGCGTGGCCCGGCCGGGCCGACCGGGAGCTGCGGGAGGCGGCCAGGCAAGAAGCGCTGGTCAACCAGGCCCTCGCGGGTGTGTCAGCTACCATCGTCTGCCCTTATGATCTGGCCGGGCTGCCGGCCGAGGTGCTCGCCGACGCCGAGCTTACCCATCCCGTACTCACCCGGCGGGGTGCCTGCCTGCCGAGCGGGGCGTACCTGGGGCCGGGCGCCGTCCCGCCCCGGTGTGACGAGCCGCTGGCCAGGCCGCCCCCCCGCGCACTGACCCATCATTACCGCGCCGACCTGCACGTGGTGCGCGGCCTGGTGGCCGCGGGCGCCGAGCGGGCCGGCCTGCCGGCGGACCGGGTGCTCGACCTGGTGCTCGCGGCCAGCGAGGTCGCCGCCAACACGCTGCGCCACACCCTCTCGGGCGGCACCGTGCACGTGTGGCACACCGAGGCGGAGATCCTGTGCCAGATCGACGATGACGGGTGGATCAGTGACCCGCTGGCCGGGCTGGTGCGCCAGGCGGATGGCGAGGCCGGGGGGCAGGGCCTGTGGCTGGTCAACCAGGTCTGCGACCTGGTCGAGCTGCGGACCGGATCGGCGGGCACCACCGTCCGGATGCACATGCGCCTGCCCTGACCGGCCGCCACCAGCGGCCGGTGTTTAGCGGGGCGCGGCCCGGGAATACAGACCCCTGCGTGTCTACGACGCAGGCACACCTTCACGCCCGTCCGGCGTGAACGCTGAGGTGTGCCTTTTTTGACGGCCATGGCCGTCCCTCACCAGCACTCCCAGCGTGTCGCGCCGGTTCAAACGGCAGCCCGTAGGAGGCTTGTGATGAAGATAGCTCTTGTTGCCTCGCAGTCCAGCTCGCCCCGCTCCCGTGATGCGGCCGGCCCTGGCCAGCGCGTCAGCTCCCTCGCCGAGGCACTCGGCGGGCTCGGGCACCAGGTCACGATCTACGCGCCCAAGGATTCCCCCCGGCTGCCGGGGAAGGCCGGCCTTGCCCCCGGGGTGACCGTCGAGCACCTGCCCGCTGGGGCGGGCAGGCCGCGTGCCGGGTCGCCCGGCGATGAGACGGCCCTGGACATCCCGGCCTTCAGCGACCACCTGGCGCGGCGCTGGCAGCAGGATCGGCCTGATGTCGCACACGCCCATTTCTGGACCAGCGGGCTGGCGGCCCTGGCCGGCGCGCGCGGCCTGGACCTGCCCGTGGTGCAGACGTTCCACTCCCTTGGCACGCTGCGCGCGGCTGGGCCTTCCCGCCCGGCGCCTGCCCGCCGTCCGGCCCGCGCCGCAGCCGCCTGCCGCCAGCGGGACGCGGGCCACCATCTGGCACGGATCCGGCTCGAGGTCTGCCTCGCACGCAACGCCCATGCCGTGCTGGCGACCTCGTCGGAGCAGCTGGCGAAGCTGGCCGGGCTGGGCGTACCCCGGGCATCGATCCGGGTGGTGCCCTGGGGGGTCGACACCGGCTCGTTCGCGCCCGAGGGACCGGTCGCCAGACGGACCGGGCGGCCGCGGCTGCTCGCGGTCCGGCAAGCGGGCGCCGACCGTGGGCTGGACCTCGTCGTGCGCGCCCTGGCGGAGATACCCGCGGTGGAACTGCTCATCGCCGGCGGGCCGTCCGGCTCGGGTCCGGACGCGGACCCTGCCAACCAGGGCCTGGCCGGCCTGGCCCGCGATCTTGGCGTGGCGAACCGGCTTACCTTCACCGGCGACGTGAGCAGGACGCACCTGCCCGCGCTGCTCCGCTCCGCCGACCTGCTGGTGAGCGGGGCGTGGGAGGACCCGTCCGGCACGGTGGCACTCCAGGCGATGGCGTGCGGGACACCCGTTGCCGCGGCGGAGGCTGGCGCGGTCGGCGACGCGGTCATCGACGGGGTCACCGGCATCCTGGTGCCGCCAGGGCAGCCATCGGCACTCGCCCGGCGGATCCGCCAGCTGCTCGCCAGCCCGCTGCAGCTGGAGGCGTTCAGCGTCGCGGCGGCGGACCGGGCCAGGTCCCGCTATTCCTGGGAGCGCATCGGCCAGGAAACCGTCCGGGCCTATGAGCGCTGCCTGCCGCACCAGTTCCCGGCCGTGACGGACGAGCCGGAACCCGAAGACGCCGGTTCCTCCCTGGAGGGGTAAGCGGCCACCCCGGGCCTGCCCGGCCGCCGGCCTCCGAGAGGCCGGGCACCCGGGGCTCAGCGGGTCGCGTGCCCACGGTGGTGAGCCGCCCGCCTCTCCCCCCACCTGGCGAGCGGCTCACCACCTCAGTCTGCAGGCGCCATATACCCCGCCCGGGTATAGTGCGGCGGAGGGAAACCCGGGGCCAGCCGGCGGCCTCCGTGCCTGCGGAAGGGGCTGACGATGCCCGTGCTCGCTGCCATCGGCCACGCGCTGGCGGTCGCTGGCTCGATGACCTGGCAGATCACCTGGTCCCTCATCCTCGGCTTCACCCTGTCAGCCATCGTCCAGGCCGTGGTCCGCCGGCAGACGGTCGTCACGATGCTCGGCAGCGACCGGCCGGCCGCCCTGGCCAGGGCCACCGGCCTGGGGGCCGCGTCCTCCTCCTGCTCCTACGCGGCGGTGGCACTCGCCCGCTCGCTGTTCCGCAAGGGGGCGAACTTCACCGCCGCGATGGTGTTCGAGATCGCCAGCACCAACCTGGTCATCGAGCTGGGCATCATCCTCGCGCTGCTGATCGGCTGGCAGTTCACGCTGGCCGAATTCGCGGGCGGCCCGCTGATGATCATCGGCGTGGCGGTGGCGTTCCGCGTCTTCGTCCGCCAGCGCCTGATCGACGCCGCCCGCGAGCAGGCGGACCGGGGCCTGACCGGGTCCATGGAGGGGCACGCGGCCATGGATATGAGCATCACCTCCGGCGGGAGCTTCTGGCGGCGGCTGGCCAGCCGGCAAGGGTACACCTCGGTCAGCCACATCTTCGTGATGGAGTGGGCCGCCGTGATCCGCGACGTGGTCATCGGGCTGCTGATCGCCGGGGCGGTGGGCGCCTGGGTCCCCGACAGCTTCTGGCAGCACCTGTTCCTCACCAGCAGCCCGCTGGCCGCCAGGCTGTGGGGACCGCTCATAGGCCCGGTGATCTCGGTGCTCAGCTTCGTCTGCTCGATCGGCAACGTGCCGCTGGCGGCGGTGCTGTGGAACGGAGGGATCAGCTTCGGCGGTGTCGTGTCGTTCATCTTCGCCGACCTGATCATCATCCCGATCCTGCTCATCTACCGGAAGTACTACGGCACGAAGATGACGCTGGTGCTGTTCGGGATCTTCTACGCCACCATGGTCATCGCCGCCTACATCGTCGAGTTCTCCTTCGGCGTGCTCGGGCTGATCCCGGTCGCGCGGGATGCGAAGGTCGGCGAGACCGGCCTGCAGTGGAACTACACGACCTACCTGAACATCGTCTTCCTGGTGCTCGCGGCGGCGCTGCTGGTGCGCTTCTTCCGCTCCGGCGGCGGCCCGATGCTCAGGATGATGGGCGGCAGCCCGCCCGGGCCCGGCCGTCACGACCACGGCGTGGCCGGTCATCACGACCACGGCGGGCGCGCCCTGCCGGCTGGCGGCCGGTGACCGTCATACCAGCCGGTGACCGTCACGCCAGCCGGTGACCGTCACGCCAGCCGGTGGCCGGTGAACAGCAGCCGCGGGACCCGGTCCTCCGAGGTCTGCTCGGTGATCGCCTCCGCGTGGAAGCCGGCCCCGGCCAGCAGCCCGAGCCAGACCGCGCGGCCGAACAGCCCGGTGCGGTGGGTGTCGTGGACCACGCGCACCGAGCCGTCGGGGTCCCGGAGCAGGAACGCGTACTCGGACTGGATCCAGGTGTCACCTGGGTCGGGGTCGGTGGTCCATTCCAGGTAGCGCGCCCCCCGCCCGTCCGGGCCGTCGCTGCCGCCGTGATCGGTGACCGGCTGGAAGGTCTCCGCGGTGTGGTCGGGCATGAACAGGGCGATGCCGCCGGGGCGGCAGTGCGCGAAGGCGGTCTCGATCACCTGCCGCAGGTCCGCCTCGGTGGTCAGGTAGGCCACGGCGTCATGCACGAAGACCGCGTCGAACTCACGGCCGAGCCGCACCGTGCGCATGTCGCCCTGGTGGTGCGCGCACTGGGGGTTGAGGCGCCGCGACACCGCGAGCATGTCCGGCGACAGGTCCACCAGGGTCATGCTGAACCGCGACTTGAGGTGGACGGCGTTGTGGCCGCCGCCGCTGCCCAGTTCCAGGACCTCACGCACGCCGATGGAGGCGGAGCCGAGCACGGCCGCCGCGGTCGCGGCCTCCTCGGCGTACTCCTCGGGCGCGGAGATCAGCGGCCACCACGCGGCCAGGTCCCGGTACAGGCGAAGCTCGGCTGCGGATCCACTCATGCGCACCATCTTCGCGCGGTCGCCCAGGCGGTACGCGGGCGGCCGGGACAGCGTGGGGCGGCACGGGACAGCGCGGGCCATCGTGTGCGGGCAGCGCCTCGCCACCGGCACCCGGAGAGCGCCTCGCCACCGGCATGGGATGGCGCCGCGCCCCGGCATAGAGTCGGTGAGGCGATCAGAGGGGATCAGGCATGAGTCCATCGGCCGGCGGCTACATCGATCTTCGCTCCGACACGGTCACCAAGCCGTCGGAGGCCATGCGGCGCGCGATGGCGCAGGCCGAGGTGGGCGACGACTGGTTCGGCGACGACCCGACGGTGAACCGCCTGCAGGACCGGGCGGCGGAGCTGACCGGCCGCGAGGCCGCCCTGTATCTGCCGACCGGCACCATGTGCAACCAGATCGCGATGCACGCCTTCACCCGGGCCGGGCACCTGGTGGTGTGCGAGGAGGCCGCCCACACCGCGGGGATGGAGGTCTCCTCGTCCGCGGTGCTGTCGGGCATCGCCTTCCGCAGGCTGGCCGCGCCCGCGCGCGGGCTGCTGACCGTCGGCCAGGTGGCCGGGGCGCTCGCCCCCGATCCCTACGACGTGACCGTGGTCGACCTGGTGACGATCGAGAACACCCACCAGGTGGGCGGCGGCGCCGTCATGCCCGTGGCCGACGTGCGAGCCATCAGCAAGGCCTGCGCCGACCGGGGCGTGCCGCTGTACCTGGACGGCGCGCGGATCTTCAACGCCTGCGCGGTGACCGGCGCGGCCGTCGCCGACTACGCGGCCGAGGTGGACGCGATGATGTTCTGCCTGTCCAAGGGCCTCGGCGCGCCCATCGGCTCGGTGCTGGCCGGTGACGCCGAGTTCATCCGCGAGGCACGCCGGCTGAAGGTCCTCTTTGGCGGGGCCTGGCGGCAGGCCGGGATCATGGCCGCGGCCGGGCTGATCGCGCTGGCCGACGGGCCCGGCCGGCTGCCGGAGGACCACGCGAACGCCCGCCGGCTGGCCGAGGGTGTCGCGGCCATCGTGCCGGGCTGCCTGGACCCGGCCAGCGTCGAGACCAACATCGTCTTCGTGGACGTGGCCGTCACCGGTCATCCGCTGGCCGCCTGGGTGGACGCGCTGGCCGCCGAGGGCGTCCTGGTCACCACCGTGGGCGGCCGGGTGCGGATGCTCACTCATGTGGACATCACCGCCGCTGGCGTGGACGCGGCGCTCGCCGGGTGGCGCCGCACGGCCGCCGCGATGGGCACGGCGCCGGCCCGCCCGGCGGCGCGGTGAGCCGGCAGGCCGGCTACCGGTACCTCTCGGGGCGCCCGATCCGGACATCCACGCCCGGGGAGTAGTGGGCCAGCGGCTCGCCCTCCGGCGGGGGCAGCCCGGCGGCGGCGACCAGCTGGTCGTCGGCGGCCAGCACCCGCGCGCGGTGCAGCGGCCAGGGCTCGTGCTCGGCGCGGGCGAGCCGGTGCCTGCCGCCTGAGCCGCTGAACAGCACCCAGCGGGCGGTGAGGAAGTGGTCGCGCTCGCCCAGCTCACCGGCGCCGAAGCGCGCACCGACCTCGACCCGCACCCGGCTGGTCACCGGCCGCGGGCCCGGCCACACCCGCTGGCAGCCGTAGGCGACCTGCCCCCCTCGCTCCACCAGCCGCATCCGTGACCAGAAGTAGGGCAGCCGATAGGTCGCACGGGCCACCGCGACCGCGCCCGCCCGCGCCGCGTCCAGCGAGAAGAACCAGATCCCAGGCCGGTCCTGCGGGTCGCGGACATAGGTGCGCACGTTCGTCTCGCAGAAGTGGGACACCCACGGCGCCTCCCGCCCGCCAGCGGTCGCGACCCGCATGCAGAACGGCACCAGGCCCACCCACGCCGTCCCGTCCAGGGTGTCCGCCCGCAGCCACGGCGGCAGCAGCCGCTGAACGACGGCGGGTTCGTAACCCCAGTGCAGGAACGTCAGCCGCTCCCACCGCTGCCGCATCACCGGCGTGTCTACGGTGAAGGGGCAGGTGCCGGCCGGGGCGGCTGCGGTGCCCAGGTGCTGATCGCTGGTTTCCACGGACTCATCATCCGCCCACCGGCGCCGGCCGTGCGGGGATGGGTTCGCGGCGGGCGGCGCCGGGACAGAGCCCGTGGCGGGGCGGTGCCGGGACAGAGCCTGTGGCGGGGCCGTGGCGGGACACAGTCCGTGGCGGGGCCGTGCCGGGATGGGTTCCCAGCGGGGACAATGCGGGGATGGAGTTCGCGCCGGATCCCGCGCACGGCCGCGTGTTCACCACCGCCCGGGTCGTGCGGGGCACCGACGTCACCCCGTCCGGCCGTCTCCGGCTCGACGCGCTCGCCCGCTATCTGCAGGACGCCGCCGAGGACGACCTCGCCGACGCCGGCTGGGACCAGCCGTACGGCTGGCTGCTGCGCCGGTGCGAGGTGGCCATCCGTGGCCACCCCGGTAGCGGCACGGGCCACCCCGGTATGTGAGGGCCGGTCCGGGGCGCCGGCGCGGGCGGGGGCACGCCCGTGCCAAGATCGACGGGGGGCGGGCGGGCGGCCGCGCGGCCTCCGGCCTATTGTCAGGAGCTGTCGAGGGCGGCAGCGGCCACGGAGCTGTATCTCACCGAGGAGGGGATGTGCTGAAGGGCTTCAAGAACTTCCTGATGCAGGGTGAGCTGGTTGTCATCGCCGTCGGCCTGGT
>DATIXO010000078.1:0-3234 GCA_035518495.1 Streptosporangiaceae bacterium | reverse complement strand
CGCCTCAGCGTGCTGTCCCGGCCACGGTCAGCCAGAAGCTGGCCTCGATGATGGGGATGTCGGTGAAGACGTTCTGCGACCGGCAGGCGTCGTCGAACCCGCGCCAGTTGCGGACCGAGGCCGGCCGGAGGCGCGCGCGGGCGATCCGGCCCGAGCCGTCGAGCGCGACCCAGGTGAGCGCCTCGCCGCGCGGTGACTCCGCCCAGCCGAGCCCGCGGCCGCCGCCGGGGGGAAGGGGCACCGTCCCGGCCCCGGCGCCCGCGTCCAGCAGGTCGGTGATCAGCCGGGCCGACTCGGCCGCCTCGTCCAGCATCACGTGGAACCGGGCCAGCACGTCGCCGCTGGCCTGGACCGCCAGCACGGGCGGGTGCTCGGCGTACGGCGCCGGCGGCTGGTCCCGGCGGGTGTCGATGCCCACCCCGGCCGCCCGCGCGACCGGCCCGACCAGGCCGAGGCGGCGTGCCTGCTCGCCGGTGACGATCCCGGCCGCCTCCAGCCGGTCCATGAAGGAGTTCGTGGACAGCAGCGCGTCGGCGGCCCGCCGGAGCTCGCCATAGGCGCCGGGCAGACCGTCGCGCAGGGCCGCCGCGTCGGGGGCCCGCCGCACCCCGCCCACCTCCATGACGCCGAACAGGTAACGGTGGCCGAACGCCGCGGCGCCCAGCCGCAGCAGCCGCTCCAGCGCGATCTCGGCGGCGGACTGGCCGACGGACAGCCCGGTGGACTGGCACAGCGCCGCGATCGCGGCGGCGTGGTTGTACAGCCGTTCCAGCTCCAGCGCGACCGCCCGGGTCCGCTGCGCGGCCGGTGGCGGGCTGGCGCCCAGCGCGGCCTCGACCGCCGCGGCGAACGACCAGCTCACCGCGATGGCGCTCAGGCCCTCGGTGCGCTCGACGAGGAACAGGGCGCTGGCGGGCGTGCGGCCGCGCAGCCGCCACTCCAGCCCGCGGTGCTTGTGCCAGGTGAACAGGTACAGGTCGACGACTTCCTCGCCGCTGGTCACCAGCCCGTAGTACAGGGACTCCACGCCGACCTGGCGGACCGGGCCGAACGGGAACTCGAACGCCTGCCCGCCGACGGTGTGCGGGGCGTGGACCTCGGCCGGCTCCTGTGGCGGCTCGTGGCCCAGGCGGGGGAAATCCTGTCCCGCGTGCGGCGGCAGGGCGATCCGGTTGAGCGGCTTGCCGGTGGCCGGGCGGATGCCGAACTGCTCGTAGATCTCGCATTCCTCGGTGAAGGCGGCGGGCGCGATATCGGACAGCGGCGGGTACTCCCCCCCGGTGACGGCGGTTTCGGTGATGAGGTACTGCTGCTCGGTGTCCAGGGCCCAGACCAGCCGCAGCGTCACCTGGTCGCCGTCGGACGCGAACAGGTCGGCGAGCCGGGCGCCGGTGGCCGCCAGGTGGTGCACCGCCGTCTCCAGCTGGCTGGCCGGCACCTCGACCGTGACGGC
Source organism: Streptosporangiaceae bacterium (assembly GCA_035518495.1). GTDB lineage: Bacteria > Actinomycetota > Actinomycetes > Streptosporangiales > Streptosporangiaceae > UBA9676. The sequence goes on along the minus strand of DATIXO010000078.1, from coordinate 1,781 downwards.
GTTCCCCTCGTCCCGGTGCGCGGCGCCGCCGACCGCCCCGAGCAGGCTGGCGAGGGTGCCGGGGGGTTCGGGCCGGGTGGTGGTCACCGGATCACCGCCAGCGAGTGCAGGATCGCGGTATTCAGGCCCGCCGGGATCCACAGGCCCAGCACGAGCAGCGCCACCAGCCCGGCCGCGAGCGGGACGGCGGCCGCCCACCGGGCCCCGCGCCCGCGGTACGGATCGACCGGGGCGCCGGGAGTGGCTGGGCTGGCCGGGGCGGCCGAGCCATCCGGACTGGCCGGAGCGGCTGGGGACGCCGCGGACCCGGTCACCATCCCGGCGGTGGTCCGGGCGAACGCGATGAACGCCACCGCGAGCAGGCCGAGCAGCAGCAGCGGCAGGATCGGGCTGGACCGGGCGAACCCCGCCCTGACGATGGTCAGCTCGGACAGGAACAGGCCGAACGGCGGCGACCCGAGCACCGCCAGCGAGCCGAACAGCAGCGCCCCGCCGGTGACCGGGACCGCCACCAGCAGCCCGCGGACCCCGGCCGCTTCGCGGGTCCGGTACCGCAGGGCGACGTCGCCGCTGTCCAGGAACAGCACGGCCTTGGCGATGGCGTGGTTGAGCGTGTGCAGCAGCGCGCCGTACAGCCCGAGCACCCCGCCGAACCCGAGCGCGACCGCGATGATGCCCATGTGCTCGACGGACGAGTACGCGAACAGCCGCTTGAAGTTGCCCCTGCGCACCATGAACAGCACGCCGATCACCACCGAGGCGAACCCGAACGTGAGCAGCACCGCACGGGGGAAGGCGGCGCCGAGCCGGGCCTGCGTGATGGCCAGGAACCGGATGATCGCGTACATGCCGGTGTTGAGCAGGGCCGCCGACAGCATCGCGCTGGCCGGGCTGGGCGCCTCGGCGTGCGCGTCCGGCAGCCAGGTGTGCATGGGCGCCAGCCCCACCTTGGTGCCATAGCCGACCACGGCCAGCAGGAAGGCGAGCCGCACCGGCTGCGGCGCCAGCACGGCCGCGTGCGCGAGCAGATACGGCCAGGTCAGCCGCTGGTTAGAGGCGAGATGGAGCGCGCTGCCCGCGTAGAACAGGAACAGCGTTCCCGCGAGGGCGATGGTGACGCCGAGCGAGCTGATGATCACGTACTTCCAGGCCGCCTCCAGTGAGCGCGCCTTGCCCTCCAGCCCGACCAGCGCCGCGCTCGCCAGGGTGCTCGCCTCGATCAGGACGAACAGCAGCCCGAGGTTGCCGGTCTCCAGTGAGGCGAGCATGAGCGAGGCGAACAGCCCGAAGAAGGCAAAGTACAGCCGCACCTGGAAGCTGCTCAGCGCGCCGGCGTCCTCCTCGGCTGACAGATAGGCGATCGAGCCGAAGGCGGCGAGGGCGGTCACCCCAGCGACGGTGATCAGGAAGAAGCCGCTGAGGGCGTCCACGTACAGGAACCCGTCCCCGCCGGTCAGCGGTGGGTGGTGCACCAGCATCGCCAGCAGCGTGATGGCCGCCGCCAGCGAGACCAGCCCACCGGCAGCAAGCGCCACCCCGGCGGCGCGGGCCCGGGCCCGCAGCAGCGCGGCGGCCGGCCCGGCCAGCGGGCCGGCCACGATGAGGATCGCCAGCACCGTCATCCGCGCAGCCCCCGCAGTTCGGTGGTGCTCGCCTCGGCGAGCTGGCGGGTGAGCCCGGACACGAAGACCACCATGATCAGCACTCCTGCCGCGACGTCGAGGAAGATGCCGGCCTCGACGATGAACGGGAACGTGGCGACGAGGGTGATCGCGCCCAGG
>DATIXO010000077.1:0-2366 GCA_035518495.1 Streptosporangiaceae bacterium | reverse complement strand
GCGGCGCCTCGCCCACGGCATGGCCGAGGCGCTGACCGCGATCCATGCGGCGGGCGTGGTGCACCGCGACCTGAAGCCGGGCAACGTGATGCTCACCGACGACCGGCCCATCGTGATCGACTTCGGCATCGCCCAGGCCGGTGACGCCACCCGGCTCACCCAGACCGGGCTGGTGATGGGCACCCCCGGCTACCTGGCCCCCGAGGTGATCGAGGGGGAGCCGGCCAGCCCCGCCTCGGACGTGCACTCGTGGGGCTCGACGATGGCGTTCGCCGCGACCGGCCACCTGCCGTTCGGCGGCGGCTCCTACGAGACGATCTTCTACCGGATCATCTCGGGCCGCGCCGACCTGACCGGCGTCCCCGCTCCGCTGGTGCCGCTGATCTCCGCGGCGCTGGCCAGGGACCCCTCGCACCGCCCGTCGGCCGGCTGGCTCAGCGCCCAGGCCATCGCGCTCGACATGTCGGCGCCGGGCCCGCCCCCCGGCCTATACAACGGCGCCGACACCCTGACCCAGCATCCCCGGGAGTCGGTGTTCCTCCCGGCGGCCCCGGCCGCCGCCCCCCGGCCCCCCAGCCCGGCCCCCGGCCCGGCCGTCCCGGTCCCCGCTCCGGCTGGTCCGGCCCCCGGCCCGGCCAAGGTGCTCCCGGCGCCCAAGCAGGCGGCCAGGGACGTCGCCGACCTGCTGCCGCCGGTCAGCTACCCGCCAGCCAGGAAACAGCAGAAGCAGCCGTACCAGGACCAGGCCGGCCCGTGGGGCCCGCAGGGCCCCAGACCCGCCGCGGCCGGCGCGCGCCCGTCGGCTGCCGCACCCCCGGCGCCCGCCTCGCGCCCGGCGCCCGCGCCGAACACCGCGGCCGGCCTCGCCCTCATGGTCGCGCTGGTGGCGCTGACCGTGATGCTGCCGGTGGCCGGGCTGGTCGCCTCGCTGGCCGTGATCACCCTGCTCCGGGCGGCGGACCGGGCGCAGAGCAAGCTGGCGGTGCGCCGGTCCGTGCGCGGGCCGCGGGCCAGCGACCTGGTGGTCGTGCTGGTCACCGCGCCGCTGACGGTGGCCAGGGCGCTGCTCTCCGAGATCCTGATGGCCCCGCTCGCGATCGTCGTCGGCGCCGCGGCCTACGGTCTGGCGGTGGTGCTCACGCACAGCATGAACATGCCGCGGGCCGGGGCGTACGCGGCCGCGGCCGTGGTGGCCTGGTACGGCCTCGGGCCCGGCTCGGGCCGCCCGCGGCGGCAGCTGGACCGGATGGCCGGGGCGATCGCGCGCACCCGGGCGTCGGCGGCGGCGATCGCGCTGGCCGTGTGGGCGCTCGCGGTCGCCGCCGTCCTGTTCGCCTCGTCCCAGACCCCGTACTACTGGCCCGCGGTGGACCCGCACCTACCCAGCCTGCATCACCTGATCATGTCGGCCTCGCACTGGCTGCTCAGGAACACCCAGCTCTAACTGCTCACCCAGGTCGGCCGGCGGCATCAGCTTGACCAGGCCGAGCGCGACGACCTCGTTGGCCAGCCTGGTGCGCCGGTTCGGGCCCTCGGGGATCCGGAACTTCTGGTAGAGCCTGAGCAGGTGCTGCTTGACCGCCGCCTCGGTGACCACCAGGTCGGTCGCGATCTCGTGCGCCGTGGCCGGGGTGGCGAAGGCCTCGTCGGAGAGCGCGGGCCGGCACAGCGAGGTCAGTACGTCTCGCTCACGGCGGGTGAGCTCGGGCACGGCCGAACGGCGCAACTCGGCCTCGGCGGTGATCTCCTCCTGCGGGACGCCGCCGATCCGGCAGCGCGCCGCGCCGAAACTCAGCACGTCGCCCTCGGCCAGGACCCGGCGGGCGACGGGACGCCCGTTCACCCGGGTTCCGTTACGTGATAAACCGAGGTCGACGACGTAAACGTAGGGGCCGCGGCGGATGAGCTCCGCGTGCAGCCGCGAAACGCTGGGGTCATCCAGGCGGATGTCAACGCCCCGGCCGCGGCCGACCGTCGTCACCACGTCCCGGAGCGGGAAGACCTCGCCACTTTCCTCGGAGCGAAGGAATGGTGTGTCCACCGCAGACCCTCCCGTCTATCGGAGCCGTGACTAAGGTCTTACCACTGGGTTACCCCCCGTGTCACGGCCCGGCGCGCGCCGGTCTCGGGCCGCCCGCCCATACTGCATGGTTGCCTCGTTCACGCAGTTCTTGCGACATGAGCGCGGCATCCACGCCGTATGACCCCGCCACTTGCGGTGGCGGGGGCAGCGGGCTGGCCTGGCCCCGGTAAACTTCCAGCGGAAACCCGGGAGGCACATGCATGGCGAATAGGCCGGTGAACACTGGCTCTGGCGGTGCCGCCATGCCCCCGCCCGTCCACCACGACGCCACCCCTTCGGTCCC
>DATIXO010000076.1:0-2067 GCA_035518495.1 Streptosporangiaceae bacterium | reverse complement strand
TCGGTGATGAACAGCCTGCGGAAATCATGGGGGGTGAAGGTCAGCGGGTTCCCGCTGGCGTCAGTCAGCCCGGTGCCGGCCAGCGCGGCGTTCAGCAGCCTGCGGATCCCGTGGATGGGGATGGGCCGGTGCTCAATGCCGATCTGGCGCTGGAACAGCAGCGGCATCGGCGGGTTCCAGACGCGCTCGTGGATGTCGTAGGCCACCACCAGCGGGACCGTGCCGTCGTCGCGGCGGATCCGGCAGGTGATCGCCGACAGGACGTCGGCGAGCTCGGGCGCGATGACCAGCAGCCTCTCGGTATCGGTCTTTGACGGGGCGATCTGCAGCAGCGGGACCAGCTCGCCGGTGGCGGGCAGCCGGTACTGGACGAAGCTGTGGTGCGAGAGTTCTGCGAGTTCTTCGATCCGGATGCCGGTCAGGCGGAGAACCTCCACGGCCGCCCAGGCCCAGAACGCGCGGTGCTCGTCGAAGGTGAGGTCGCGGCGCTTGCCGGTGGCCGGGTCCTCGGCCCATATCTTGGCGCTGGCGCCGGTTCTGGCCGGCACCGCCCGGCGCAGTGTCTGCCCGGCTGCGGTGAACATCCCTCCGGGGGCGGTGGCCTGCGCGGCCTGCAGGAGTGCGGCGGCCGCGGTGCGGGCGGCGTCGACGGCGGCAACCAGGGTCGGCAGGACCGGCAGCCGTTCCCTGGTCCGCTGGTCCATCCGGGATTTGCGGTGCGAGCGTTCCTTTTTCCGTGACATTTCCTCATCGCGGATCGGGCAGGGCACGGCCCACGGGCCCCACCGGGCCGGGTCCTCGACCGCCCACTGGGCGATGTCGAGGTAGAACGCCCGCACCATGGCCAGGGTGTTCATGCCGTCGTGCCGCGGCACGACCGATTCAGTGAGCTGCCCGGCCGGGCCTGTGGCCCGGACCGTCTTGACGGTGACCCGCTGCTTCCATGCCGCGGCCAGGCCGGGCTCCAGCCGCAGCGACCCGATCCCGGGATGGTGGACCTCAAGATCACGCCAGAACAGGCCGGCCAGGGCACGCGACAGGCTCCGCAGCGTCGCGTGGTCGACCGCTGGCTGGCGTTCGTGCAGGTAGTCAATGATCAGGGCGCGGACCGGCTGGCAGGCGATGGGATACCGGTCGACCAGCTGCTCCGCGGTCAGCTGCCCGGGCGTCTTGAACGCCCGGACCGTGGGCGGTGCGGCCGCCGGGAAGGTCCCCAGCGCGTGCAGCAGCTGGTAGAAGTACGGGCTGGTGCCGCCGCCGCTGCCAGCTGCGAGGACATCCAGCAGCTCCAGGCAGTCGCCGACGGTGATGCCGGCGATCACCCCGCCCTTGGCGGCCAGGATCACGGCGATCCGCCGGACCGCCAGGTCCTTGGTCGCCGCGCTGGCCGGGTCGGTGCGCGCCAGCGCGGACAGCGCGGCGAAGCCGCCGGGGTCGCGGGACCGGGCCATCTCGGCGGCGAGGTTCTTCGGGGTTTCCGGGGTCAGCAGCCACCCCAGGCCGGGCCTGATCACATCGCCGCAGATCAGCGGGAGCACCCCGCGGCCGAGGGCGATGAAGTCGGTCCGGGGGTTCGCGCTGGCCCAGCCGGTGCCGCGAAGCCATGACCCGGCCAGCTCCCGCCACCCCAGGTTGCCTGCGGCGTCGGCGCCGCTGGCCACCCACCGGTCCTGCCAGGTGCGGCCGGGCTGGGCCTCCAGCCAGTGCACCAGCTTGGTCAGGCCGATCCGCCGGCTGGACTGCAGCTTGTCCCGGCCGTCAGTGAACGGGGCCCCGAACAGCCGCGCCAGCACGTGGCCGCGCCGCTGGCCGGTCGCCGGCCAGTCCTCCCCGGGTGCGCGCGGCGGGAACCGCCGCGACAGCCCGGCCATCTGGCCCCCGGGCCGATCGCCGGCTTGATCTCCGGCCGTGGCTGTGCCGCCCGCGGATGCGCGCCGGTCCGCCTGGACGCGCCGTCCCTCACGGGTGGTCATGGCGTGGCCTCCCGAACAGAACCTCCAGTGACTCCGGCCGGTACCGCAGTCCCGGCGGCAGTTCGGCGCCGGGTGGCCGCTGCTTGCCCGCGGC
>DATIXO010000075.1:0-2609 GCA_035518495.1 Streptosporangiaceae bacterium | reverse complement strand
GACCAGCCGGCGCTGCTGGCCGCAGGATGCGCACCGGCCCCGGTGGCGCAGCGCGGCGGTGTAGCACGGGTCGCAGACCGGCCCCTCGGGCCAGCGGGCGGCCGGCGGGCGGTCCTGGCCGCACCTGGCGCAGGCCGCACTGGCCCGCGGCGAGCACGACACGCAGACCGGGCGGCTGGTCGCGGCGAAGCTGCATGCCCGCTGCCTGCCGCAGACGCTGCAGGTGGCCACCGGCTGGCGGTAGCAGTTCACGCAGATATCCGGGCGGCCGTCACGGGCCCGCGCCGCGACCGGGGCGGTCTTCCCGCACCGGCCGCACTGGCGGTGCCGCCGCGGATCGTCCCGGCGGCGGCAGACCTCGCAGACCGGCTGGCCGGCGCTGTCCCGGCCAGCGGCCGGGCGGACCTGGCCGCAGCTGGCGCACGCCGCAGCCAGCTGCCAGGAGCGGCACCGCTGGCACACCCCGCCGCCGTCGCCGCGGAACAGCGGCTTCCCGGCCCGCCCGCAGACCGCGCACGCCGGGATGGCCAGCGTGGCCGACCCACGGGCGATCAGCTCGGCCGCCAGCCGCCCGGCAACCGGCGGAGCCCCGCAGGACAAGGCACCGGGATCAGCGGCCAGCGCCAGCGCCAGCTGGCGCAGCGCCTGCCCGGCGGGCGCGACCGCCTCGACGGCCGCCTCGATCACCGCCCGGGGCAGCGATCCCTCGGCCGCTGCGGCCATGTCCACCACCTGATCGCGGCGGCAGCGCAGGCATCCGCGCCGCGGCGACGAAACCTCGTGCCCGGCCGGGCAGCGGGCCACGGCCCCTACCGGCCCGCCGGGCCGGCCACCCGGGCCCGGACCGGCTGCGGCGGCCGATCCCGCGCCGCCACGGCCGGCTTGCCCTCCGCGGCGGTAATGGTGACCGGCTCGATCAGGTCCCCGGGCCCGCAGCCCAAGATGTCGCACAGCGCGGCCAGCGTGGCCAGGCTCAGCCGCTCCGGGACCCCGGTGACCAGCCGGTAGACCTGCTCGCGGGACAGCGCCACGCCCCGCTCGGCCAGCAGCGGCCGCAGCTGCGTCGTGGCGTACATGTCCTTTTCGGCCATCAGCCGCCGCAGGTGCCACCGGTAGCCGACCGTCCTCGCCATAACCTGCCGTCCTCTCCTTCGAACGCGCGGGCCAGCGCGGACCGCAGCATCCGGTTCCGCGCGTCCTGCCCGACCGTCGTGTATGTGGCCGTGGTCGACGCCCACGAGTGCCCCGCCTGCTGCTGCACGAACAGCGGATCGGCCCCGTCCTCGATCAGGTGCGAGACATACGAATGCCGCAGGCAGTGCACCGACAGCTCGCCCGGCAGCCCGGCCGCCGCCCGCCAGGCCGCGAACCGCTCATCGACCGACCGGGCCGAGATCCGCCCCCCGCGCTCGGTCAGCCACAGCGCCGGATGAGACGGCACCCCGAACAACGGCCGCACCTGGCCGAGATACTGGGCCAGCGCCTCGGCAGCCCACGGCATCACCGTGGCCACCGCCCGGCGCCGCGGCGGGCTGCCCCGCATCGCCTTGCCGAACCGCACATGGCACACCCCGAGGCTGCCGAGCTCGGGAGCGGCCGGGTTCGGCGCGAAGTCGGCCACGTCCAGCATCGCCGCCTCCCGGCGGCGCAGCCCCCACCCGTAGACCACCTTGAACAGGGTCGCGTCGCGGAACGAGACCAGCCACCCCTTGCGCCGCGCCCCCGCCGCCTTCTCCACATGATCATCGGCGGCGTCGAAGAACGCCTGCAGCTCGGCCCGGGTCAGCGGCCGCCGCTCCGCCCGGCCCTCGTGCTCGGACACGTGCGCCGCGGTGTTCCGCTCCCAGAACACCTGCACCGGCACCGCCCCGGCGCGCTGCTCGCACTCGCTGACCCACCCGTACCGGGGATCGCACACGTACTCCAGGAACAGCGCCAGCGCCCCCTCATACGAGCGGACCGTCGAATGCGCCCACCCGCCCGAGGCCACCCACGCCTCGGCCTGCGCCGCCGTCCACTGCCACGGCCAGCACCCGGTATAGGCCGCGAACTGGCGCACCACCCGCTCCCGCTCGCCGATCAGCCGGGCCGTCAGCCTGCGCGCCTGCTGCTGGCGCCGCCACCCCGCCAGCATCTCCTCCAGCAGCACCGCCCCCGGCGAAACCGGCACCGCCCCGTCCGCAGCAACCAGCGCCAGCGTCCCCCGCCGTGCCCCCATCCGGCCCCCCTCCGCGCATGCGCCAGGTGCATCAACCGGTCACCCGGCCCAACCGATCTGGACGCCACATCCTGTCATCCAGCGCAACCGGGAGCCAGTAACCCCTGGTCCACGGCGTGTCCCGCGCCCAGCCCGCGCGCCCGCCAGACGCCCGGTAACACCCCAGCCCCTGCTACAGCGTCCCCACGCCGGTGACGGAATGTTGCATCCGATGCAACTCCGCGCCCTTCGAACCGGGTCAGGCAGGTGTGCCGCAGTTCGTGGCAGGTCGCGTGGCCCCGGCCGGCCCGGCGCCGGGCCGCGGACAGCACCACCTCGACCCCCCTTGGCGGTCAGCGGCTGGCCGCGGTGCGGCCCCTTGAGCACCACGAACACCCGGTCGCTGCCGGGC
>DATIXO010000074.1:0-26491 GCA_035518495.1 Streptosporangiaceae bacterium | reverse complement strand
CCTGACCAGCCGGCAGCGCGAGGTGGCGGCACTCGTCACCGAGGGGCTGACGAACAGGGAAATCGGACAGCGACTGGGCATCGACGAGCGCTCCGCCGAAGGGCACGTTGAGCGCATCCGCATCCGGCTCGGATTCCGCTCCCGGGCACAGATCGCGGCCTGGTGGGTGGCGACGGGCACCTGAGTCCGCGACGACCGGTGACCCATGCCGCCGGTGCATGGCGGTGGAGGTGGGATTTGAACCCACGGAAGACTTGCGCCTTCACACGCTTTCGAGGACTGCGCTCAGGTGTTCACTACCGTCCGCCAGTGTCCTAACCAGGGTGGACAGCCGGCCTGTGGTCATCCGTGAACCGCTGTGAACGGGAGTGAATGAGACACAAACTGAGCCAAAACCCCTTCGCGGCACAAACGCTGATGCCCGCCTTCGGGATGTGCGCGATGAGCTCCGGGTGATCTCCTGAGCACTGACCTTAAACCCCAGCCCTGGCTGGTCTCGGCGGTCAGCCGTCCAGCGCGTCCTAGTTCGTGCTCGTGAGCCTGGCCATCACAGAAAGGCAGCAAACCGCATGTACTCAGGCGTCCCGCGGGAGTATGGCTGGATCGTTCGGAGGGTCTTGCTCACCTCTGCAGCCTGGTCGCGGCGGCTTGGCGGTCACCAATGCGGTCTTGGCCGGCGCCGGATCGGGGCCAAGTCGCGATCAAGTCGTGTCCAAGTCGCTGGGGTGACTCTGGCCAGGTGGATAACACCGCAGGTCGCTATCCGGCTATGCCAATGCTGCTCGTGCGGCAGGCCGTCCTAGCTGATGATCAGGGCGTCGTCTCGCTGCTGCGCGACGTCCCCATAAATCCCCGGAAGGTGGCTGACCTGATCCGGCAACATGGTGTATTTGTCCTTGCCGACCTCACGCTGCCGCTGTCGGCGCGGCCAGTCGCGGCGGCCATCGTCCGCTACGACCGGGCAGCCGGGACCGCGCAGCTGGTCGGTATCGGCGTGCTCGCGTCCTTGCGACGGCGAGGTCTGGGCCGTCGGCTGCTCACTGGGGTCCTGACGTTCCTGCGGGCGGAGGGGTTCGAGCGGGTGTACGCCTGTACAGGATCCCTCAGCGCGGGCGCTTCCCTGCTGGCATCGGCCGGTTTCGCCGACGAAGGCAGCGCGGCGCAGCCCGCGGGCCGCAGGCGGTTTGCATTGATGCTCTAGCCTCAGGCCGTCCGGGACCTGGGTGACGAGCCAGGACCGGTGATCGCCTGCCGTGTCAGACTTGGATCGTGCCTGGTGAGCGGCCCCCCGAGATGACCGGCGAGAACCGTCTGCGCTTCTCGGTGCTGGGGTCTTTCCGGGTGGACCGGGACGGCGTGGAGGTCGGCCTGGGTCCGCGGCTGCAGCGCACGCTGCTGGCAATCCTTGTGGTGGACGCCCGGCACGTGGTGCCGGTGGACCGGCTGATCGACCTGCTCTGGCGGGAGGAGCCGCCGGCGGCTGCCCTCGCCTCGGTACAGGCCTACGTCTCGCAGCTGCGAAGGATCCTCGAACCCGGCCGGCCGGCGCGCACGCCGGCCCGAGTGCTGGTGACCCAGGACCCCGGCTACATGCTGCAGGTCGAGGACGACCAGGTCGACGCGCTGCGATTCCAGGAACTGGCGCGGCGGGGGCATGGCGACCTGGAGGAGGGCCATCCAGCGGCCGCGGTCGCTGTCCTGGAGGAGGCGCTGGCGCTGTGGCGTGGTGATCCGTTGGCCGAGTTCGCCGCTGAGCCGTGGTCGGTGGCCGCGGTGGCCCGGCTCACCGAGGCGCGCGATCTGGCCGCCGAGGACCGGATTGACGCGTGGCTGGCGTTGGGCGGGCATGCTCAGGTGGTGGCCGAGCTGGAGGCGATGGTGGAGGCGCGACCGCTGCGGGAGCGCCGCTGGGGGCAGCTGATCGTCGCCGCGTTCCGCTGTGGTCGGCAAGCCGACGCGCTGCGCGCTTACCAGCGGTGCCGCACGGTGCTGGTCGGCGAGCTCGGCCTGGAGCCCGGGGCCGAGCTGCGCCGGCTGGAAACCGCCGTACTTGCCCAGGACCCGGTGCTTGACTGGCGCCCCGCAGGCGGGGCGGCACCTGCCCCGCCGGGACACGTCGGGGCGCGGCCTGCCGGTCCGCTGCCAACAGCAGAAACGTCTGTCCCGTCCCTGGTCGGCCGCGACCCGGAACTGGCGCACCTCCGCGATCGCCTTCAGCAGGCCGGATCGGGCCGCGGTGGCGCGGTGATCCTGGTCGGTGAACCAGGCGCGGGCAAGACCATAATCGCGGAGGCGGGCGCGCGCCTGGCCGCCCCGGCCGGTGTCACGGCCGTCTGGAGCAGGTGCATGGACGCCGCGACCACACCCGCGTACTGGCCGTGGAGCCAGGTGCTGCGCGCACTACCGGACGGCCCCGCGGTCCGGGCGGCCCGCCACCGGCTCGACGGTGACCTCGGCGGCGAGGAGGAGGACAGCGTCCGCCAGTTCCGTGCCTACCAGGCCGTGGCCGCCGCGCTCGGCGAGGCGGCGGCCACGGCTCCGGTGCTCGCGGTGATTGACGATCTGCACGACGCCGACGACGCATCGCTTGCCCTGCTGCAGTTGCTGGCCGGCGACCTGCACCGGATGCCCGCGTTGCTGGTGGTCACGGTGCGTGACACCAAGCCGTCCCGGGTGCTGGGCCAGGCGCTGGGGGAACTGCTCCGCTACCCGGGCGCCGAACAGGTAAAGGTCAGTGCCTTCGAGCCCGCGGATGTCGCCGCACTGGTGGAGCGACTGACCTCCGAACCGCCGCAGGCGGGCGTCGTTTCCGCGCTGATGAGTCGCACCGGCGGCAACCCGTTCTACACCACCGAGCTGGTCCGGCTCATCCGCAGCGAACCGCGCCGCCGGCCGCTGACCGCCGGCGCTGTCCAGTCACACGACGTGCCCAGCGGCATCAGCGACGTCCTGCTGCGCCGGGTCGGCCGGCTCCCGGACGACACCCAATCGCTGCTCACCCTCGCCGCGGTGGCGGGCGGGGACCTCCAGCCGACGCTGCTCGAACGCGTGACCGGCCTTGATACTGAGCATCTGCTGCTCGACCTTGAGCCTGCGATCGCCGCGGGCCTGGTCGCAGCAGCCGAGGCCGGCTGGGGCTTCCGGTTCCGGCATCCGCTCATCCACGAGAGCCTGTACGCAGGCGTCGGCCGCCTCGAACGGGCCAGGCTGCACGCGCGGTTCGCCGCGGCGCTGGAGGACACCTCCTCTGCCAGCGCCGCCGACGTGGTCCAGCTCGCCCATCACTACCTGTCTGCAGGCCCGTTCGGCGATCCCGCCAAGGCCGTCCGCTACGCCCGCGATGCGGCCAACCGGGCCGTGGACCAGGGCGCCTGGCAGGACGCGATCCGGCACCTGGAGCAGGCGCTCGGGGCCATATCACCGGCGCTGCCCGACGCCGATGCCGCCCGCTGCGACGTGCTCGTTGAGCTCGGCCAGGCGCGCCGGTCCGCCGGCCTAGTCCGCGAAGCGCACCGCACCTTCAACGAGTCGATCAGCCTGGCCGACCGGATCGGCGACCAGGACCGCGCGCTCGCCGCGGCCGTCGCCTTCGGCACCCCGCAACTGTGGGGACCCCGCGACTGGGGCGACAGCGACCCCCGGCTCACCATGCTGCTCGAACGGCAACTGGACCGCATTGCGGACGGCGATCCCGCCCGCCGCATCCGCATCCTGGCCACGCTGGCCACCGAGCTGTACTTCGACCAGGAGGTCTACCGCGGATGGGAGTATGCGAACCAGGCCCTGGCTGCCGCGCGGCGACTCCGCCAGCCCGAGGAGCTCGGCATCGCTGTCAGCGCCTACCTGCTCTCGGCGACGGTCAGCGACCACGTGCGGCAGATCCGCGGCGTCATCGACGAGATGCTCCAGCGCCATCGGGGGGATCTCACTCCCCGGGTACAAGCGATCTTGCTGGCCCACCTGCTCACCGACCGGATCCGCTCTGGGGAGCTGGCCCGGTTCGATACCGAATTCGCGCAGGCGTGGCGGCTCGCCACCGACGTCCTGCACTCGCCCGAGCTGCAGGGACAGCTGCTCTCTGTGGAATCGAGCCGCTACCTCGTCGGCGGGGATGTTGGGCGCGCCGCCGACATCGGGGAACGTAGCCTCCAGTCCCTTGGAGACCTGGCCACGAATTGGCAAGAACCTACCCGGTTCTGCATGGAAAGCTGCCTGATGCTCGTAACTGGCACGCTCGCGGACCACGCGGAGAAGATCGCCGCGCGCCTGGCCCAGCCGGACCACCCGTCCATTCCCCATCTTGCTGCCCCCGCCGCCGCCCTGGGCTTCACGCAGCGCGGCGACATCGAACGGGCACGTCAGATCGCCTCCCGCTGGTTCGCGCCACCGCCGCGGTCGTGGGCCTGGATCCAGGCGATCGCCTACTGGAGCCAGGTCGCCATCGCGCTAGGCCTCCCAGACCCCGCCTGGCTATATGACCGGCTCGCGCCACACGCGGGAGAGATCGCCGTCGTCGGGGTGGGCGTCGACTGTGGCGGAGCGGTCGACAGCCTGCTGGCCGGGCTCGCCTGGCGGCTCGGCCGCCTGGACGAAGCTACCGAACGTGCCAAGGCCGGCCTGGCACTGGAGGCCCGGGTCGGCTCCGGGATCTGGATCAGCCGGACTAACGATCTGATCCACCAGATGACAACTGGAAGCCGAACAAATGCCGGTCATGATCAGTAGGCTTTGTAACACCTGTCGCTACGCCGGACACGTCCGCCGTAACCAGGACCGCCAGCCCTCGGATTGCAGGATAGGACCAGCGTCAGCACCACGACCGCCGCACTTTCACCCTCGTCAGTTCCGTGGCCGTGCAGATGCCCAGCGCGGGAAGCGGCTCAGCCAGCGCCCGGGGTTGGGTCTTGCTGTGCCAGGCCAGCGACGCGACGGCAGCGGCGGTCGGTGTGAGCCAAGGAACATGATCGTCCGTTCCTGCCCAGGCCATCGGCGACGGCGAGCAGGTCGGCCGCCGTGTCGGTCTGGCCAGTGAAGCGGATCGCGGCACGCGGGGTGGGACGTGACCGACGTGGCGCCCAGTGTGGGCGCGGTCGGCGATCAGCCGCAGGCCCTGGATCCGGTAGCAGTGCGATCGGTGCGGCTCAGAAGCCACACAACACGAAGGATCTGACGGGGCAGGACCGGAAATCACAGGATGCCGTGCGCGCGTATACCTGCCAGGAGCCGTATCGGTGTTGTGACCACGTGGTAGCGCCGCCGGACGCGCGGGCGCCAGCCCACGGGTGACCAAACGGCACCGGTTGGCGGCCTGCATTGGGTCATCACGGCGGGCCTTGACCAGTAGTCGTCGGCGTACATGGCTGGCCCCCTTCGGTGTGTCCAGCTGATCCCTGCGGCCTGGCTGCGACGGCTTGATGTTCAGAAGGGTGCCGACTTGGCCGACCGGCGGATCCGGGCCAAGTCGTATCCAAGCCGCATCCAAGCCGCCGGGGCGACGTTGGTGGGGTACCGATGCGTGGGCGTCGCCGTCCGGCCCGAATAGACAGGAGAAAGAAGATGCAGCATCTGGAATCAGCAGCATCGCCAACTGCTCACCCGTCGGCCGCACGCTGGGTGCGGGTGTCGGCCGCTGTTGTGCTGTGTCTGGCCGGCCGCCGCGGGCATGCGCAGGACTCCCCCTCGCCAGCTGACCACACCTGAGCACCGGGCCAGAAACCCACCCGCACCGATAGGAGATGACCACCATGAACACGCCCCAAGACCCCCGCAATGGCACCTCACCGTTCGCCCGCATGGTCCGCCAGGGCCTGTGGGCGCTGCCCGTGTGGGCGGCGCTGCTGTTCTACGGCACCCTGACCCACCAGCCCCCGCCGCAGACCCAGCTCGCGGCCTGGTCCCGGTATGTCACCACCCCCGAGTTCCTGGCCAGCCACCTGATCGCCAGCATCCTGGGCGCGGCCATCGGGATCATCGGCATGGTCGCCCTCGCGGTGTTCCTGGCCGACCACCGACGGCCGCGGGCCGCGGTGTGGGGCCTGGTGACCGGCGTGCTCGGGACCACGTTCGTCACCGCGGTCTTCGGCATCGCCGCCTTCGCCCAGCCCGCCATCGGCCGCGACTACCTGGCCGGCCACACCACCGCGGCGCGCGCGATGTATTACGCCGCCGCGCAGGGGACCTGGCTGGCCGTCACCGCCTTCACCGGCGCCGCGCTGGTGGCCGCGAGCCTGGTCATCTTCGGGGTGGCCGTTGCCCGCACCCGCCCGCTGCCCCGGATCGCCGGGATCGGCCTCGCGGTCAGCGGGCCCCTGTTCGCGATCATCGGCGCCGCCCTGGACAACTTCATCGAGAGCATCGCCTGCGCGCTACTCATCGTCTCCACCGCGTGGATCGCCACGGCCGCCCGCCGCACCGACAGTGCAGCCGAAGCAACCAGCAGCCCGGCCCCCACACCGGCCGCCGCCCAATAGCCACCCCGGCACACACTCCGGCCCACCAAACCACACCAGACCCGGACGCGGAAACACCAGGGCGACCGATCGATGCCCAGCGCACCGCCAGCCAGCGACCGACCTCAATAAACGAGCATAGGACAGCCATAACAAGTGGCCCCGCACGAGCGGGGCCACTGCTCACCCTGCGACAGTTCAGGATGCGTCAACATCAACTGGATCCTGATCCCACGTAGCCACCCGGAGCGCGCATGATCCGTCTGGTCCGCCATGCAGATGCCATGAGCCTGTATAGGCAGGATGGCGGCTAACCGCACGATCGTAAGTCTGGAAATGTGGCCCTGACCTGGTACAAGGGCCGTTTCGTGGCCAAAAACTGAGACAAAAGCTCCAGGGACGGGCAGAGCGCGGCCACGAAGGTCACTCATCATCGTCAGGTCAGTGGCGGTGGAGGTGGGATTTGAACCCACGGAAGGGTTGCCCCTTCACACGCTTTCGAGGCGTGCGCCCTCGGCCACTAGGCGACTCCACCGCGGCCGAGCCTACCCGACCCGCGCCGGGCTGATCACCGGCCGGGGCAGTTGGAGCCAGGAAGATCGCGGGACGGGCGGCAAGTGATAACCGGGTCAGCCGCTCCCGGCCCGGCGCTCGGCGAAGAACTCGCGGAGCAGTGCCCCGCACTCCTCCGCCAGGACCCCCCCTACCACCTCGGCCCGGTGGTTGAGCCTGCGGTCGCGCAGGACGTCCCAGAGCGAGCCTGCCGCGCCCGCCTTGGGGTCGGCGGCCCCGTAAACGACCCGCGCGATCCTGGCCGCCACCACCGCCCCGGCGCACATGGTGCACGGCTCGAGCGTGACCACCAGCGTGCAGCCGTCCAGATGCCAGGACCCGAGGGCGCGCCCCGCCGCGCGGATGGCGACGATCTCGGCGTGCGCGGTGGGATCGGCGGTGGATTCCCGCTCGTTGTGCGCCCGGGCTATCAGCGCGCCGTCCGGGTCGAGGATGACCGCGCCGACGGGCACCTCGGGACGTGCCTGGCCGTCGGCGGTGGCCTCCGCCAGCGCCGCCCGCATCGCGGGCTCGAAAGACATGCGGAAACCGGTGCCCACGCGGCCGAGGCTACCGCCCGAGTGCCTCGTCCAGGGCCCGGTCCAGGGCGTGGCCGAAGCCGAGCTTGCGGGCGATGATGGCGAGCGCCTCGTCGGGGAAGAGGTCCAGGTCGCCCGCGAGCATCCCCAGGTCCATCTCGTCGATCCCGTGGTCGGCGAAGATGGACAGGTCGCCGGCTGGCAGCACCTGGTCGAGGTCCTCATCTTCGGGCAGCTCGATCTCGAGATGGTCGAGCACCTGGCGGGCGAGCGGCCAGTCCACCGCCGCGGTGAGGTCGGACAGGAACACCGAGAGCTGCCCGCCGATGGCCCGCAGCGCCACGAAGAAGTCGTCGCCGACCGCCACCAGGCCGAACGTCCCCCCGATGCTGGGCTGGCGGCGCAGCGCCTGGATCAGCCCGGCGAGGTCCTCGGTGAGCGCCACCGGCAGGACGTCCGCCTCCCAGGCGTCGCCCTCCTCGCGGTAGACGATGACGGCGACGTCATCGCTGCCGGTGTCCGTCATCGGTCGCTCCATCGGTGGTGTCGCCAGGTAGGAATGCTGTCAGATGGGCCGCCGCCCTGTCCGCGATTCCAGCGTCGGCGCCACCGGCACTTGTCCCGGGATGCCACCACCTCCAGCCCTAACATCATCACTCATGGTAATCGATGTGACGGTCCGTCACCACCCGGCCGGGGGACGGTTTGCCGCTGATCGGCGCGGGAGAGCCACCCGCTCCCCCTGGGGATGTACCGTGTCCTTGCAGTTCACGGCCATTGGTGAAGCGATCACCCTGAGCTAAGCTGGGCTAACAGACCGGAACATGAGATCCCGGGAGCTGATGAATGAACATCAAGAAGGTCCTCGGGTGGGCGACCGTCATCTTCCTGGCGTGGTTCCTCATCACGAACCCGACCGGGGCGGCGCACGCGATGACCAACCTGCTGAACGCTCTCAAAGGGGTAGGGAACTCACTGGCCACATTCTTCACCTCACTCTGACCCGATCATGTGAGGCACTGGGCATATGAGACTGATCGCACCGGGCGGGCGGACCCCGCCACGCGAAGTCAATAAGTACCTGCTGCTGCACGAGCATCAGGTCATCACGGTGCGCATGCACCCAGCGGTGCTGCTGGGGCCGGTGGTGATCGCCCTGGGCGGGCTGGTCGCCGCGGTCGTGCTGCAGGGCAGCGTCCTGAGGGAGCAGGCCGGCCTGATGGCGATCATCTGGATCCTCTGGGGGATCCTGTTCCTGCGGGCGCTGTGGTACGCCGCGACCTGGTCGGTCGACTACTTTGTGGTCACCTCGCAGCGGATGATCCTCACTTCCGGTCTCCTCACCCGCAAGGTGGCGATGATGCCGCTGAACAAGGTGACGGACATGAGCTTCCAGCGCTCCTTCGGTGGGCGCCTGTTCGGGTATGGTGAGTTCATCATCGAATCCGCAGGCCAGGATCAGGCACTCCGGAACATCCCCTTCATCCCGTATCCCGAGCAGCTCTACCTTGAGGTGTGCAACCTGCTGTTCCCGGGTGCCAGCGCGGATGACTCCGGGAGCCAGTGCCGCTACCCGGGCCCGCCGCTCGAGGACAACAGCAGCAGGCCGCTCGACGACCCAGGCGACGACTGACCAGCCAGGCCAGCGGATAGTTCCCTTCCCCGGGGTTCCTGCGGCCGGACGACCAGCGAGCGTCCGGCCGCATGAGCCTGCCCCGCGTCCGGCGGGCGCTCTCAGAAGGTCACCAGGGCCACACCCGCGGCCGCGAGGACAAGCCCGATCCGCTGCACGGCCCGGGGCGGAGATCACCAGCACCGGTGCGGCCCTGACCCGGCGCGACGCCACGCCGCCGAGGAAATCGGCGCTGCCGTACATCGCGGCCGCGGCCAGCGTCGAACCCGCCACCGCTACCGGCGACGTTACCGCCGCCGGTCAGCCCAGGTCCTGGCCGCCGTCCGCGGGTTCGGGGGTGTAGAACTCGAACTCGGGCACGCAGAACCCGAACGCGGCCGAGGCGGTGTCCCGGCCGCATTTGCGTGCCACCGCGGTGGCGAGCGCACCCGGCCCGGTCTCCGGTGCCGGGACGCGGTGGCGGCTGATGATCACGAATCCGCCGGGGGCATAGACCTCGCCGGGATCGCCGGTGTCACAGTTGGTCATGATGGCGGCGATTTCCAGCGCCATGGCGAGCACGTCGGCGCGCAGGTCGTCGCTTTCAAGGGCAGGGTTGAGGGCGATGCTGGCACCACAGATGACGACCGCGGCGGTGTCGTCGTCGCCCGGCAGGCCGTCGTCGGGGAGGTCACGGACTTCGATGCCCAGCGTCATGGCGGTGCCGTAGAGGCGGGCGAGCGGGGTCGGCAGGCTGAGGACGCTGCCCTCTTTGTGCTCGGTGAGGTCCACGGGCCGTGTGTTCCTGTCTACGGGGCGGGTGCTAAAGGGACGCGCGTGCCGCGCGCCCGGTTTACACCAGGGCCATTGGGTCAAATGCCGCGGCGCGGCTGGCATTCAGTGGCTGTGGATCCACATGTCGGCAAGACCCCAGATGAGGATCGCGGCTCCGGCGAACCACAGCCGGGCCTTCCATGCGTTGCCCCCGGCGGTGTCGGCAGCACGGCGCGCGAGCCGCAGCGTGTTCTCCGAGGCCCGCCAGCGGCGCATCAGCCAGCCGGCCGCGAATGCGACCACCATGGCAACGAAGGCCGCGCCTACGGTCACGTGCTGAGTATCGGCTATCTGGTCCCGTAGGGCCAGCCGCGGTGGGCAGGCACGGGTCGTGGGGACGCAGACGTCCAGCTCAGCAGAGACTTGCCCGGCGGCGGCCTCAGCGGTGGCGGTGGCGCTTAGCTCGCTGCCCGGTTCCCTGCCGGGCCGATGAGATCCGGGCGCCTGTAACGTCATCACTGGGACCGCGGGGACGAGCCCGCGACAGAGCAGGGAGCCGGGGCTGTGGCATCAAGTTCGACGGCTGGGCGGTCGTGAGATGAGCGGCAAGGTAGTCGTGAACAGGTCGATGTCGCTTGACGGCTTCATCGCCGGTCCCGGTGACGCGATGGACTGGATCTTCGACTTCGTGACGCCGGACGCGGGCTGGCTGACGGAGATCGCGGCGGCCACCGGCGCCATGCTCGTCGGCCGGCGGACCGACGAGGTCGGCGACAGGATGGACGCCAACAAGGAGCGGGGATCGGCATCGAGCGACGAAGGCTACCCCTTCTCCGGGCCCACGTTCGTCCTCACCCACGAGCCTCCGGACCCGCCGGCCCCGGAGGTCACGTACCTCACCGGTGACATCGGGGAAGCGGTCGCCACGGCACTGGACGCCGCGGGCGGGAAGAACCTCGAAATCCTCGGTGCTGACGTGGCCCGTCAAAGCCTGCAGCGGGGTCTCGTGGACGAGATCATGGTGTATGTCCTGCCGGTGCTGCTCGGCGACGGCATCCGGTTCTACTCCTCCCCGGGTCTCGCGAGGATAGACCTGGAACCGCTCGACAGCACGCGGCACGGAGCCGTCACCATCCTTCGCTTCCGCGTCCGCAAGAAGCCATCGGTGTAGTACTGCGGCCAGGCGTGCGCTCCACGACCCACAAGTCCTCGTCTTGGCTGTTCTTCCAGGTGGGCGCGTTGCGGGTCGGTGCCGGGAGCGAGGCCAACTGCAACCTTCGGTCCTGCGATGAGTCAGGCCCCCTCCCCGGATATTCGGGGAGGGGGCCTGTGTGCTGCGGAGGCTCGGGGATTTGAACCCCGGAAGGGCGCGAACCCTAACCGCATTAGCAGTGCGGCGCCATAGACCGGACTAGGCGAAGCCTCCCGGCGACCGGGCGGTCCGGATCAGCGTACCGGTGACGGCGACAGCGCCGCAAAGCACAATGCCGTCAGCGGGCCTCGACCACCTGGTAGTCGCCGCGGGCGTACGCCTCCCGGATCCTGGTTTTGGCGAACTTGCCGACGCTGGTCTTGGGCACCTCGGCGATGAACGACCACCGCTCCGGCAGCTGCCAGCGCGGCACCCGGCCGGCCAGGAAGTCCCGCAGCTCCGCCGGGGTCACCGAGGCACCGTCGCGGACCACCACGGCCGCCAGCGGCCGCTCGCCCCACTTGTCGTCGGGGACCCCGATCACCGCCGCCTCCATCACATCCGGATGCGCCATGAGGGCGTTCTCCAGTTCCATCGAGGAGATCCACTCCCCGCCGGACTTGATCACGTCCTTGGCCCGGTCGGTCAGCGTGACGAAGCCGAGCGGGTCGATGGTTCCCACGTCACCGGTCCGCAGCCAGCCGTCGTGGAACTTGCCCGGGTCGTCGTCCTTGTAGTAGGCGCCGGTCACCCACGGGCCGCGCACCTCGACCTCGCCGACCGCCGTCCCGTCGTGCGGCAGCACGACCCCGTTGTCCCCCACCAGCCGGGCCTCCACCGCGCAGACCAGCCTGCCCTGGGTGTTGCGGTACTGCCAGGCGTCGTCGGCGGGCACGTCCGCGGGCGGGTGCGCCACGCTGCCGATCGGCGAGGTCTCCGTCATCCCCCAGGCCTGGACGATGAGCACGCCGAGCTCCTTCTCGAAGGCCTCCATCAGCGACTGCGGGACGGCCGACCCGCCGCAGGGCACCACCCGCAGCGACGAGAGGTCCCCGCCGTGGGCGCGCACATGCTGGAGCAGGCCGTTCCAGATCGTCGGCACGGCACCGGCCACGGTCGGGCGTTCTGCCTCAATGAGCCGCGCCAGCGGCTCCGGCTGCAGGAAGCGGTCGGGCATGATCAGGTCGGCGCCGGACATGACCGCGGCATAGGGCAGGCCCCACGCGTTGGCGTGGAACATGGGCACGACGGGAAGCACCCGGTCCCGCTCCGACAGGCCGAAGGCGTTGCCCATGCAGACCCCCATCGAATGGAGGTAGGCCGATCGGTGGCTGTAGACCACGCCCTTGGGCATCCCGGTGGTGCCGCTGGTGTAGCACATCGCGGCGGCGGCAAGCTCGTCAAGGTCCGGCCAGTCGAACGTCTCGCCGGAGGCGGCCAGCAGCTCTTCGTAGGAATGCACCGTCACGCCGGGGCGGGCCAGCTTCTCGGCGTGGCCGGCCAGCGCGGCGGGCGGCCCGGTCACCACCACGTGCCGGACCGTCTCCGCCTGCGGCAGCACCTGGGCCAGCAGCGGGATCAGCGTGCTGTCGCAGATGACGACGTCGTCAGCGGCGTGGTTGGCGATGTAGGCGAGCTGGCCGGGGTCGAGCCGGAGGTTCAGCGTGTGCAGGACGGCCCCCATCGAGGGGACCGCCAGGTAGGCCTCCAGGTGTTCGGAGTTGTTCCACAGCAGGGTCGCGACCCGCTGGTCGGCGTCCACCCCCAGCGCGCGCAGCGCGTTGGCGAGCCTGGCCGTGCGGGCGCCGGTCTGCGCGTAGGTCTGGCGCCTGAGGCCGTCCTCGGTGCACGTCACGACCTCACGCCCGCCAAAAGTCCCGAGGCCGTACCGCATGATCCCGGTCACGGTCAGCGGCACATCCATCATCGTGCTGCGCACGGCCACCTCCCACTGGGGCCCGCGCACCGGCCATCCCGCTCAGGTGCGCAACAACGTCCTGGCTGGGATCGTGTCACGCTCAGGCGAAATCGTCACCTGCTGGCGGCCCGGTGCTGGCCCGGGAGCCCGGGAGACCGTGCCCGGTGGCCCGCTCACCGGCCGGGCCAGCGGCGCGGCCGGGCGGTGATTGCCGTTCGGCCGGCTCCTACGGGTGCTCTTCCTGGTCCGGCTGCCCGCTGAGCGCGTTCCGCAGCTCCTCCGGGTCGGCCGTCACCACCGAGTACGGCCGGACCCCGGCGGAGAGCCGGCATGCGACGTAACGCTTCCGCATGCCGTGGCTCTCCTGCCAGATCCGGAAGCCCGGGAACTCCTGCTGGAGGCCGAATAGCACATCTGTCATGAGGTTCACCTCCTCCAGCCGTGCTGCAGGACTGGCGGTCGGGGGACACACGCTTCTGCGCTGTCGATCTTGGCACCCGTGCCGGCTGGGCCGTGTCGCCAATTGCCGGGACTGTCAATCCCTATTCATAACGACGCGATGACGCCCCCGGGGGGTTACCCTGCCCGGTAACAAAATCTTAAAGTACAAGTAAAGCTGCAGCTCAGCGTGACGATGTCGACTGACGTGGGGTGAGTAGCGCGATACGAATCATGATCGCGGATTACTCACAGAGTTACCGGAGTGCCGATTCAGCACTTCAGTTATTGATCAGCCATTCACCGGAGGCCCGGCATCCCATCAGCCTGGACGGCCACCGGGCGGCCCCCGGCTACCGGCCGGTCCGCGGCGCGGCAGTACCTGACGGCGCTCGGTCAGTCCAGCGTAGGGCAGGGCTCCCGAGCGGGCCGGGCACCAGCTACCGCTCTCCCCGGCCTGCTTGCCCCGCCACGGCCGGCCGGTCAAGGACAGCGCGCCGCCGGTTCGTTATGCAGCTTTCTAAGAATTTCTACTACCAGCAGTAGAAAAAGGCATACTCCGCCAGATTCGGTTAGCCGCTATGCGGGCTGGGCGCGCAGGAACCGGCCGAAGTGCGGCACGGTGAATGCGATCAGGCCCCGCTCGGAGCTGTAGATGAGGCCCTTCTTGATCAGCCCGTCCCGGGCCGGCGAGACGCTGGAGGGCTTGCGGCCCAGCTCGTCGGCGACCGACGACGTCTGCACCGGGTCGTCGCCGAGCATCGCCATCGCGCGCATGTACTCACGCTCGGCCGGGGTGGCGCGCTCGTAACGGCTGCCGAAGAAACCGACCGCCAGCTCGCCTTCGGCCTGCGGGCTCGCCACCATCACGTCCCCCGCGGTCACCGGGCTGGCCGCCGCCACGTCCCAGGTCACCTTCCCGTAGGCCTGCACGAAGTAGGGGTAGCCATCGGCCGCCTCGAACAGTGCGTCCAGCGCCGCTTGCTCGAAGTCGGCGCCCTCACGGCGGGCGGGCGCGAGCAGGGCCTGGTCGGCGGCGGCGCGGTCGAGCCGGTCGATCGGCACGTACCGGAACAGCCGCTCCGAATAGCTCTTGCTGGCCGACAGCACCGACGGCAGGTGCGGCAGCCCGGCCCCGACCACGATCAGCGGGCCGCCGGTCTGGGACAGCTCGTGGGTGGCGGCGCACAGAGCCGACACGTCGGCGGGCGGGATGTCCTGCATCTCGTCGACGAAAAGGGCGATGCCCGCACTGAGGTCGGTGGCGACCGACGCGGCGTCGGCGAGCAGCTCGGTCAGGTCGATCTCCAGGTCGCCGGAGTCGGCACGGCCGCGGGCGGCCGGCACGTCGATGCCGAGGTGCGGGGTGAATGTGCCCTTGGGGGCCTTCGGGTCACGGGCGGCGAAGGCCTTGAGCACCCCGAGGAACTGCTCGATCCGTTCCGGTGCCCGGTGCCGCGGCGCCAGTTCCCTGACCGCCATGTGCAGGGCGCCCGCGACCGGCCTGCGGATCGACTGCTCCGGCCGCGCCTCGATCTTGCCGGTGCCCCACAGCCGCTGCAGCGCCATGGACCGGAAGGAGTTCAGCAGCACGGTCTTGCCCACCCCGCGCAGCCCGGTCAGCACCATGCTCCGTTCCGGCCGGCCACGGGCGATCCGTTCCAGCACGACCTCGAACTGGCCGAGCTCGCGGTCCCGCCCGGCCAGCTCGGGCGGGCGCTGCCCGGCCCCGGGGGCGTACGGGTTCCTCACCGGGTCCACAGCATGGGAGCCTATGGCGGCCTCTAGTGCGATCCGTAGATTGAGGTAGAAAACGCTGCCGGCGTGTCGTGCCTTGGTGATGTGCGCGAAGACCGTCTGGTGCCCGCCGGTCGAAACCTGCACGATGGTGGTCAGCCGGGCTCGTGGCTGCGGCCGGGTCCGTTCAGCTTGGCCAGGTAGGCGTTGTAGGCGGCGAGATGCTCGTCGTTGTCGATGCCGCCGCGCCCGGGCCTGACGCCTTCCGGGCTGGCCGGCGCGACAACCTCGTCGAAGCGGGATTTGCGCGCCGCCTCCAGCCAGCCCGACGAGATGGCGGAGGCCCGGTCGTCCCGGCTCCACATGAACACGACCAGCATGATGAACGCGAGCATGATCGCATCGCCGCCGATCCACATGACCGCCCCGGCCCAGTGCACGTCCTCCACCGGGCCCGGCGACCCAGGCGGCCGCGGCCCCGCGGTATAGGTGCCAGCGCCCGCGTAGCCCAGCACCAGCCCGGTGAAGGTATCCACCGGCATCGCCAGCACGAGCACGAGGACCCGGATCGGGTAGGAGATCTTCCACCGGATCGGCTCCTGGCCGAGCAGTGGCAGGAAGAACAGGTACCCGACCACGAGATACAGCACGTGCTCGGCATCGTGCAGCACCGGGTCGCGCAGGATCAGGCCGGTCAGGCCGGTCAGGTGTGTCCCGACGATGGCCACGACGTAGGCGGCGAGCCCGAACGGCGGCCAGGTGAGGAAGCTGACCACCCGGGAGCGCATCACCCGCTTGGCCCAGGTGTGCAGCGGGTTCCTGCTCGCGTGCAGCAGCAGGGTGAACGGCTGGCCGACCACCAGCAACGGCGGGGCGACCATGAGCAGCAGCAGGTGCTGGATCATGTGATCCCAGAACAGCACGTCGTCGTAGGCACCGATGCCGCTTTCGATGGCGAGCACCACCACCGCCAGGCCCGCCAGGAACATCCCGGTCCGCCACCACGGCCAGGGCCTGGCGGGGTGACGGCGCCTGACCCGCCAGGCACCCCACAGGTAGAGCGCGCCAGCCGCCAGGACGGCGGCGGTGACGACAGGCGCGAATTCCCAGTGGGTAAAAACTGCCTGCCAGCCGAACGCGGGCAGCATGAGGACCTCCTAGACCGCGAGCCTACTCACTCCCGTGCGCACGGTGCCCGCCGCCCGCCGGGCGGAACTGTGACCCCAGCCCGTGCCGCCGCCGCGGGCGACCCGCCGCCTGGGCCCAGGTGGGACCGCCAGACCCGCCCGGGCTCGCGGGCATGCGCTCACTGGGGGACGCCTTGTCCAGTTGGTGCCAAGTTCAGCTTGTGCCACGTGGCGCCGCCGACCGGCTGTATATCCTTGCTGCCAACGGTTCCGAGTGCTTGAGAAGAGAGTGCCCGCACGGACGCCGGCCGGTCACCGTGGCCACGGCGAACCGGCTGGGAGCGGTGGCAGAGTCCGGTTGATTGCAGCTGCCTTGAAAGCAGCCGGGCGTGCAAGCGTCCCGGGGGTTCAAATCCCTCCCGCTCCGCAACAAAACACCAGGTCAGGGATGGGATAGCCGACCCAGCCGGACCTGCGGGCCGGATCGTGTGATTCTGCTGGGTTCGTGCCGTACGGTGACGCACGTGGGGATGTCTGCGTACATCCGTCGGCTGCGGGCGGCGGTCGGGCACGAGTTGCTGCTCTTGCCATCTGTCTCGGTGCTTCCTGTCGACGAAGCAACCCGGGTGCTGCTCGTTCGGCATGCCGGTCATCATGACGGATGGGCTGTCCTTGGCGGTGCCGTTGAGGTCGGTGAGTCCCCGGCAGAGACGGCCATCCGTGAGGCACGCGAGGAGATCGGGGCCGAAGTGCGGCTCAAAAGGCTGCTCAACGTGCTCGGTGGACCCGACTATGAGGTCACCTATCCCAATGGTGACCGGGCCGCCTACGTCACCGCCGTCTATGAGGCCGAGATCATCAGTGGCATTCCCGCAACCGCTGACGACGAACTCAGCGACGTAGCGTGGTTCAGCCCCGCCGAACTCGGCCAGCTCCCCCTGAACCGCCTGTCGCGTGCCCTCCTCAAGGCCACAGGCCATATCTGACCGCCACGATCTCGGCACCCCGGGCCCGGCGTCCGCTGAGCCGCGGGACCGCCGTCTGGCCCGCCGCTTCACCGGCGGTGACGTTCCGCTCATAATGGGTGGGCGCGGGCGGTTGCCGCGGCAGCCGCCAGGGGAGGTGACCCATGGCCATGCCGAGCACGGACTCTGATGAGCTGGCCAAGTTCGGTTACAAGCAGGAGCTCGACCGCTCGCTGGGGCTCTTCTCCTCGTTCGCCGCCGGGTTCAGCTACATCTCGATCATGACCGGGGTGTTCGAGCTGTTCTTCTTCGGCTTCTTGTCCGGGGGCCCCGCGTGGATCTGGACCTGGCCCGCCGTGCTCGCCGGGCAGATGCTGGTCGCGCTCTGCTTCGCCGAGCTCGCCGGCCAGTTCCCGCTGGCCGGGTCGGTGTACCAGTGGTCGAAACAGATCGCCAGGCCCTTCACCTCCTTCTTCGGCGGCTGGATCCTGACCGTCGGGTCGATCGTCACGCTCGCCGCGGTGGCGGTCGCCTACCAGATCGTCCTGCCGCTGATCTCGTCGAAGTTCCAGATCATCGGCGGGGCCGCGGACATCGGCGTGGTCTCCACGCCCGATGGCGCGAAGAACGCGCTGCTGCTCGCGGCCGGGTTAGTGGTCTTCACGACCGTGATCAACATGGTCGGCGTGAAGACCATGGCGCGGATCAACAACTTCGGCGTCGCCGCCGAACTGGTCGGCGTCACGCTGCTGATCATCCTGCTGGCCGTGCACATCACCCGCGGGCCGGGCATCGTGTTCCATAGCTTCGGCACCGGCGCGGGCCACACGTTCGGCTATTTCGGCGCCCTGCTGGTCGCGTCGCTGACGAGCGCGTACGTCATGTACGGGTTCGACACCGCGGGGTCGCTCGCCGAAGAGACGCACGACCCCCGGCGGCACGCCCCGCCGGCCATCATCCGCGCGCTTGCCGCCGCCGGGCTGGCCGGCTTCCTGGTCATCGTGCTCGCGGAGATGGCGGTGCCCGACATCCACTCCCCGCACATCAGCACCTCGGGGCTGCCCTACATCGTGAAGGCGGCGCTCGGCGGCGTCGTCGGCAATGTCTTCCTGATCGACTCGGTGATCGCCATCACCGTCTGCAGCCTGGCCGTGCACGCGGGCGGGATCCGGATGATCTTCACGATGGGCCGCGACAACCGGCTGCCGGCCGCCTCGGCCATCGCCCGGGTGCACGGCAAGTCCAAGACGCCGCTGATCCCGTCGATCGTGATCGGCGTCCTGACCATCGCGCTGCTGGTGCTGAATGTCGGCAACCAGCGCGCGTTCTTCGTGCTCACCTCGGTCGCGATCATCATGTTCTACATCGCCTACATGTGCGTCACCGTGCCGCTGCTGATCGCCCGGGTGCGCGGCACGTGGCCGACGCCCACCCACGGCCCCTACTTCTCCCTGGGCCGCTGGGGGCTGCCGGTGAACGTGCTGGCCGTCATCTTCCAGACAGGTATCATGATCAACCTGGCGTGGCCCCGCGTGTCTGTCTACGGCGGCGACCACTGGTACTACCAGTGGGGAGCGTTCGTCTTCGTCGGCATCCTCGGCGGCGTCGGAGCCGCCTACTACCTCGCCGCGCTGCGCGGCCGCCCGGCCGCGGTCCTGGCCGAGCACCGCGCTGGCGGTGCGCCCGCCGGGGTCGCCACTGCTGGCGAGGAGGCCTGAGCCGGACCGATGGAGGACATCGCCGGATTCCTCGCCGCCCACCCGCCCTTCGATGCGGTGGGTGCCGATGAGCTGGCGCGTGTCGCGGCCGTGACCGAGGTGGAGGAATTCCCGGCCGGAAAGACGATCTTCTCGCAGGGCACCGGGCCGGTCGGGTACCTGCGGATAATCCGTACCGGATCGGTCGAGATCATCTACGACGGGCAGGTGCTGGACCTCCTCGGCCCCGGCGAGCTGTTCGGGCACGCCTCGATGCTGTCCGGGCTGCCGACCGGCTTCGAGGCCCGGGCCGGCGAGGACACGCTCTGCTACCGGGTCCCCGCCGACGTCATCGGCCCGCTGCTGGCCCGCCCGGACTTCCTGCGGTTCATCGCCCGCTCGATCGTCGGCGGCGGCTCCGAGAGCGGGGAGCGCGTGCCGGTGGCCGACCCGGTCCAGCGCCCGGTCGAGACGCTCATCCGCACCCTGCCGCTGATGTGCTCCGCCGGTGAGCCAGTCCGCGAAGCGGCCAAACGGATGACCGCCGACCGCGCGAGCGCCATCCTGGTCCGGTCCGGCGGGACGCTCGGCATCGTGACCGATCACGACCTGCGCTCGCGCGTCGTCGCGGCGGGCCTCGGTCCCGAAACGCCGGTCTCCGCCATCATGAGCGCGCCCGCCTACACCGTGGGGGCCGGCAGCCTGGTCGGCGACGTCCTGCTGGAGATGCTCGAGCGCGGGGTGCATCACGTTCCCGTGCTGTCCGCCGCCGGTGAGGTGCTGGGTGTGGTGGACGGCGGCGACCTGATCGCGGCCGAGGCGCGCAAGCCGTTCCTGCTGCGCCGCGCCATCGACCTCGCCACCAGCGTCCCGGACCTGGCGGCCGCATCGGCCGGGCTGAACCCGATGATCATCGCGCTGCATGACGCGCGGGTGGCGGCGGAGCAGGTGGCGGCGATCCGCTGCGTCGTCCTGGACGCGCTCACCCGGCGGCTGATCGAGCTTGCCGTCGCCGAGGCGGGCGAGCCCCCGGCGCCGTTCACGTGGTTCGCGCTCGGCAGCCTGGCGCGGCGGGAGACCGTGCCGTCCTCCGACGTCGACAGCGCGCTCGCCTGGCAGGACTCCGGCGACGGCCGGGCGGCGGGCGACTACGTGGCGCGGGTGGCCCGCGCCGTGGATGAGGGCCTGCGGGCGTGCGGGCTGCAGCCGGACGCGCACGGCGCGAGCGCGTCCAACCCGCTGTTCGCGCGGTCGCTGTCGTCCTGGCGTGCCGCCGCGCGGGACCTCAGCGAGGACCCGACGCGGGAGAAAGCGCTCATCCTGGTGTCGGTCATCAGCGACAGCCGGCCGCTGTGGGGGTGCGGCCCTGGCGTGGGCGCGGGCGGCGCAGGCACAGGCGGCGCAGGCGGCGCGGGGGCGGAAAACGCGGGCAAGGCCGGTGCCGGCGCGGCCGGTGCAGGCGCGGCCGGCGCGGGCCGGCCCGACGCGAGCGGGGCGGGCTCCGGCATCTCGGTGGCCGACTCGCTGTGGCAGGCGCGGGGGCGCCCCGGCCTGCTGCGGCTGCTCGCCCGGTTCGCCCTGCAGTTCCACCCGCCCACCGGGTTCCTGCGCGATTTCGTCGTCGAGCACTCGGGTGAGCGCCGGGGCCAGCTCGACATCAAGCACGGCGGGATGATCCCGATCGTCGACCTCGCGCGGTGGGCGGGGATGGCAGCCGGCGCCGCGAGCTGCTCGACCGTCGACCGGCTGCGCGCGGCGGAGGCGGCCGGGACGCTGGAGAGCGCGGACGCGCGGACGCTGGTGGAGGCGTTCGGCTTCATCTTCTCCCTGCGTCTGGATCATCAGGTGGAGCAGCTGCGCCGCGGCGAGGCGCCGGACGACTTCATCGACCCCAAGACGCTGAACCCGCTGGCACGGTCCTACCTCAGGGAGGCGTTCCGGGCCGTGGCCTCGGTACAGTCAGGCCTCGCGAACGAGCTCTCGATGGGCCTGCGGTGAGGCCGAAACCATGGGACTGGAGGTGCCATGAGCGCAATGCGGAATGACTTCGTCATCGTCGGCGGCGGCTCCGCGGGCAGTGCGCTCGCGAACCGGCTCAGCGCGGACCCGGCCAACCGGGTCCTGGTGCTCGAGGCCGGGCGGCCGGACTACCCGTTCGATGTGTTCATCCACATGCCCGCCGCCCTGACCTACCCCATCGGGAGCCGGTTCTACGACTGGAAGTACGAGTCGGAGCCGGAGCCGTTCATGAACGGCCGCAAGGTCTACCACGCCCGCGGGAAGGTGCTCGGCGGGTCGAGCAGCATCAACGGGATGATCTTCCAGCGGGGCAACCCGCTGGACTACGAGCGCTGGGCGGCCGACCCGGGCATGAAGGAGTGGGACTACGCGCACTGCCTGCCGTACTTCAAGAAGATGGAGACCTGCCTGGCCGGTGGCGGGAAATGGCGCGGCCACGACGGCCCGCTCGTGCTCGAGCGTGGGCCAGCGACCAGCCCGCTGTTCGAGGCCTTCTTCGAGGCGGCGCAGCAGGCGGGATACTCGCTGACCGACGACGTCAACGGCTACCGGCAGGAAGGCTTCGCGCCGTTCGACCGCAACGTCCACCGCGGCAGGCGGCTGTCCGCCGCCGGCGCGTACCTGCATCCCGTCATGAACCGGCCGAACCTGCATGTGGAGACCCGGGCGTTCGTGACCAGGATCCTGTTCGACGGCACGCGCGCGATCGGCGTGGAGTACCGGACCAGCAACGGGAGCACCCGCAGGGCGCTCGGCGAAGAGGTAATCCTGTGCGGGGGCGCGATCAACTCGCCGCAGCTGCTCCAGCTCTCCGGGGTCGGCAACTCCGGCGAGCTGAAGAGCCTGGGGATCGAAGCGGTGACGGACCTGCCGGGCGTCGGCGAGCACCTGCAGGACCATCTCGAGGTGTACATCCAGTACGGATGCAAGCAGCCGGTCTCAGTGCAGCCGGCGCTGAAGATGCGCGCCCGCCCGTGGATCGGCGCCAACTGGCTGTTCTTCCGCAAGGGCCCCGGCGCCACCAACCACTTCGAGGGCGGCGGTTTCGCGCGGAGTAACGACGACGTGGCCTACCCCAACCTGATGTTCCACTTCCTGCCGATCGCGATCCGTTATGACGGCTCGGTCCCGGCGGGCGGCCATGGCTACCAGGTGCACATCGGCCCGATGTACTCCGATGCCCGGGGCTCGGTGAAGATCATCTCCACCGACCCGCAGGTTCACCCGGCACTCAGGTTCAACTACCTGTCCACCGACCAGGACCGCAGGGAATGGGTCGAGGCGATCCACGTCGCCAGGCACATCCTGAACCAGCCGGCCTTCGAGCCCTACAACGACGGCGAGCTGTCGCCGGGAGCTGGTGTCCAGACCGATCAGGAGATCATGGACTGGGTGGCCAAGGACGCGGAGACCGCGCTGCACCCCTCCTGCACCTGCAAGATGGGCACCGGCGACGGGTCGGTCGTCGACCCCACGAGCATGAGAGTGCACGGTATCGACGGGCTGCGGGTGGTGGACGCCTCCGCCATGCCGTACATCACCAACGGCAACATCTACGCGCCGGTGATGATGATGGCCGAGAAGGCGGCGGATCTGATCCTCGGCAGCACCCCGCTGCCGCCCGAGCCGCTGGAGTTCTACCGCCATCGCAAGGAGGGCGCGCCCGCCTGACACCGCCGCGTCCTATCGCGGCGGTGTGGACCAGCAGACACGCGACGAGATCGCCGCAGCAGGCGCCGCGCACCGTGAGCTCGGCCCCGGCTACGACGACGCCGTGGCCGAGGGTAGCGTGAGCCCGGGGCCCAGGGCTCAGGTGCCAGCCGCCAGGGGCTCCCGGTGCGGCCAGCTGAAGCCGTCGCCGACTTCGGCCGCGAGCGCCAGGTAGGCGTCGGCCGTCGCCTTGCTCAGCTGGGCCAGGTCCACTTCGGCGCCCTCCTCCAGGTGCGCGTCGTACGGAACCCGGACCACGGCCCGGCAGCGGGTCGCGAAGTGCTGTTCCAGCCGCGCGAGGTCGACCGTGCTCTTGCTGCGCGGGCGGATCACCGCCAGCACCACCACCGCGTCCCTGACCAGGTCGCCGTAGCCGTGCGCCTGCAGCCAGTCCAAGGTGGCGCTGGCGCTGCGGGCGCCGTCCACCGAAGGGGAGCTGACCAGGACTATCTGGTCCGCCAGCCGCAGCACCCCGGCCATCGCCGAGTGCAGCAGGCCGGTCCCGCAGTCGGTGATGCAGATCGAGTAGTAGTGCTCCAGTACCTGCGACACGTCCTCGTAGTCCTGGTCGCTGAACGCGACCGAGACCGTCGGGTCACGGTCCGACGCGAGCACCTCGAGCCTGCTCGGCGCCTGGGTGGTGAACGCGCGCACGTCCGCGTACCGCTGGATCTGATCGCGCTCGTTGAGCAGGTCACGGACGGTCGCCGCGGTCTCCAGCCGCAGCTTGTCCGACAGCGTCCCCCGGTCGGGGTTGGCGTCCACGGCGATCACCCGGTCACCGCGCAGCGAGGCGAGCGTGGAGCCCAGCCCCATGACGGTGGTGGTCTTGCCGACCCCGCCCTTGAGGCTCAGCACCGCCACCCGGTGGTGGCCACCCGAGACCGGGGTGCACGCCCGGGCGACCAGCTCGCGGCGGCGCATCTCCGCCGCGGACAGCCGCGGCCGCACCAGGCCACCAGTGGCCTGGTAGACCGCCCGGCGCCAGCCCGCGGGCGGCGCGGCGTGACGGCCCGGCAGGAGCAGGTCGGCGGTGAGGCTGTCGGCGGTCTCGGCATGCTGCCAGTGCGGCGGCGCCTCATGCGGCGGCCGGGCCGTCCCCAGGCCCTGGTCCTCGGCGGTGCCGGTGTCGTACTCGGCCATCGGGTAGCCGTCCGGCGGGTCGTACTCCCCGTGCCCGTAGGCAGCGGCCGCGCCATACACCTGCGCCGGGCTGCCCCCCTCCCCTGCCGAGGGGCCCGCCTGGTCCTGCTCTTGCGCCGGCCCGGCTGCCTCCGCCAGGGCCGGGCCCTCCGCCTGGTACGGCGCTCCCACGGCCCCGGCGGGCCCGGTCACCTCCGCCGGTTCGGCCATCTCTGCCGGTTCGGCCATCTCCGCCGGTTCGGCCATCTCCGCCGGTTCAGCCATCTCTGCCGGTTCGGCCATCTCCGCGGGTTCGGCCATCTCCGCGGGTTCGGCCATCTCCGCGGGTTCAGCCGTCCCGGTCGTCTCCTCCTGTCCGGCGATGCCGGCCCGGTCGGCCATCTCCGCCGGCCCAGCCATCGTGGCCCGCCCGGCCACCTCCCCAGGCGCGGCCGGGTCGTCCGGTTCGTCCGCTTCTCCAGCCCCGCCCTGGGCGCCGGGCGCGGGCGCATCCCCGGGTGCGGGCGCGCCGCCGGGCGCGGCCGCCGGCCCCGGCCCGGCTGCCGGTGCCGGGTAAGCCGCCTTCCGTGATCCCTGGACGGGCGGCGGCGCAGGCGCCCACGGCGGCTGGTCATCCCCGCCCGCCTCGTCAGCGCCCGGCACCGGAGGGGGAGCGAGCAGGTGGCCGTACGAGGACGCGCTGAACGGCGCCCGGTAACGATCATGGGCGGAGCCAGGCGCCTGCGGCGCGGCGGTGCCTAACGCGGGCTGTTGCTCCATGGCCGGCCCGTCCGGCAGGTCGCTGCCGGCGCCGTCCCCCGGCAGGTCGTCTTCGTCGTCCGACTGCCGCCCGAAGAGTTTGGGCAGCCCGGTCGACGGCCACCGGAACGTGCCCTCGTCCTCGGTGCCCTGCGCCTCAATCCCGGCAGGCCCGGCCCCCGATCCGTGGTCCCGCTCCTGATTAGCCAAGGTCGTTCCCCTCAGCTCTGATCGGTAGGAGAATGACGTGCCCGGCAAGGCCGACAGCGTCTCTCACCCCGAGAGTAGGACACCGGGTACCGCTGGCCAAACCCCCCGCCACGGTTAGCAGCAGCTATCACTCAGGCCAGGAGCAGCCCATGCGCGCCGTCGTCATCACCAGCCCCGGTGGGCCGGACGTGCTCAAGCTGGCGGAGGTGCCCGACCCGGTGCCCGGCCCCGGCGAGGTGCTGGTAGACGTGACCGCGGCCGGGGTGAACCGGGCCGACGTGCTGCAGCGGATGGGGTTCTACCCGCCACCGCCAGGCGCGCCGCCCTACCCCGGTCTGGAGTGCTCGGGCCGGATCAGCGCGCTCGGGCCCGGGGTGACGGTCTGGCAGACCGGCGACGAGGTCTGCGCGCTGCTGGGCGGCGGCGGCTACGCCGAGCAGGTCGCCGTGCCGCAGGGGCAGCTGCTGCCGGTCCCGGGCGGCGTCAGCCTGGACGACGCGGCCGGCCTGCCCGAGGCCGCCTGCACCGTGTACGCGACCGTCTTCCAGCAGGCCAGGCTGACCCCCGGCGAGACGATCCTGGTACATGGCGGGGCAGGCGGGATCGGGACGATGGCGATCCAGCTGGCAAAATCGTTCGGCGCCCATGTGATCTGCACCGCGGGTACGCCAGCGAAACTGGAGCGCTGCACCGAACTCGGCGCGGACCTGGCGATCTCCTACGTGCGTGACGACTTCGTGTCAGCGGTGGACGTCTTTACCGGCGGCCGCGGGGTGGACGTGATCCTGGACATCGTGGGTGGCCCCTACCTCGCCAGGAACGTGGCGGCGCTGGCCACCGGGGGCCGGCTGCTGGTGGTCTCCACCCAGGGCGGCACCAGCGCCGAGCTCGACCTGCGAATGCTGATGCACAAACGCGCCAGCATCCTCGCCTCCACCCTGCGCGCCCGGCCGGGAGCGGAGAAAGCCGCTATCGTCGCCGGTGTCCGGGAGCAGGTCTGGCCGCTCGTCGCCGCTGGCCGGGTCCGGCCGGTGATCGAGCGGGTGCTGCCCATGGCCGAGGCCGCCGCCGCCCACCAGTTGCTCGACGAGGGCACGCACGTGGGCAAGATTCTGCTGGTCAACTGAGCGGGCCGGTCGCCCCACCCGGGGTGCGCCAGCATGCTGGGAGGGGACAGACTAGGAGTATGAGCGAGCAGGCGAACGAGGAAGAGGAGCCGGGCGGCAGGATCGTCGTCGTGGGCCCGGACGGGATGGCTGTCGAGGGCGACGAGACCGGCCACAACGCCGAGCGGCCAGTGATCGAGATGGTGGAGCAGCCGGCCAAGGTGATGCGGATCGGCAGCATGATCCGCCAGCTGCTGGAAGAGGTCAAGGCCGCTCCGCTGGACGAGAAGAGCCGCGCGAGGCTGGCCGAGATCCACCAGAGCTCCATCAAGGAGCTGGAGGATGGCCTGGCTCCCGAGCTGGTCGCCGAGCTCGACCGGCTTTCCCTGCCCTTCACCGAGGGCGACACACCCAGCGAGTCCGAGCTGCGGATCGCGCAGGCCCAGCTGGTCGGCTGGCTGGAGGGCCTGTTCCACGGCATCCAGACCACGCTGTTCGCGCAGCAGATGGCCGCCAGGGCGCAGCTCGAGCAGATGCGCCGCGCGCTGCCGCCCGGCATCGTCCC
>DATIXO010000073.1:0-77570 GCA_035518495.1 Streptosporangiaceae bacterium | reverse complement strand
GCCGGGCAGCAGGCTGGCGGCCTCCCCGGCGAGGATCTGCGCCGCCTGGCCGATGCTCGCGTAGTTCATCTGGGTCAGGTAGACCGTCCGCTCCCGGCCCTGCGGATCGATGACGAACAGGGCCGGTGTGTGGTCGATCTGCCCGGCCTGGATCTGCACATCGATGTGGTACGCCCGCCAGACGGCGGCGAGCTGGGCCTTCGTGCCGGTGAGGAAGTCCCACCGGTTCACCATGGCGTGCGCGCGCGAGTAGGCCATGACGTCGGCCACCGAGGTGGCGTCGGGGTTGGCGTCCACCCCCAGCAGCTGGACCCTGCTGCCGGCCGCGCCGAGCATCTGCCGCGCCTGCACCATGCTCACCGTGGTGAGCGGGCAGATCGTGGTGCACTCCGAGTCGGCGAACGCCAGGATCACGACCTTGCCGCGGAACTGGCGCAGCGACATGGTCTGGCCGAACTGGTTGCGCAGCGTGATGTCGGGGGCGGGCTGGCCGCCCAGCGAGCTGCCGGAGTCAAGGGCCGGGTTGGCCGCTGCTGCCTTGGCCTGGCTGCTGCTCAGCGGCCCCGGGCCCGGCTGGTGCGCGGGATCGGGTGCAGCGCCGCCCGCGCAGCCGGCCAGCAGCGCGGCCGCGAGCGCCACCCCCGACCACCGCAGTGCCCGGCACGCGCTCATCCGCCAGCCCCGGCCGCCCGGCCGGTCCCGGCGCCGGATGCGTCGAGCACCCAGATCATGCGGCGGCCGCTCTCGCCGGGTGCCTCCGGCTGGTGCGCGATCACCCGGTCAAGCCGGTAGCCGAGCTTGCGGGGAATGGCAGCGCTGGCGGTGTTGGCCTCGTCGCAGTGGATCTCGACCCGCCGCACCCCGGGGAGCCCGAGCGCGACGGAGGTCAGCGCCTCGGTTGCGGCCGTCGCGAAGCCGCGGCGGGTTTGCTTCTCGGCGATCCAGTAGCCGATCTCGATGCCCCCGTCGCCCACCCGCCGGTGCAGCCCGATCGCGCCGACCAGCACGCTCTCCTCGTCGGAGAACACCGAGTAGATGTAGTCGGTGCCCGCCGCCCACATCTCGTCGGCCTCGGCCGCCCGGATCCGCTGGGTCCGTGGGTCGGCCGCCTCCGGGGTCGCCCACGGCATCCAGGGGCGCAGGTGCTCCATGCTGGCACTGACCGCGGCCGCGAGCCCGCCGGCGTCGGTCGCGCGTACCCGGCGCAGCACGAGCACACCAGCGTCCACCCGTTCCGGCGGGGCGCCCGCCGCTTGTGTTGGCACGGTTCATAGTAAGCAGTCACCGGTCCGGCTGTACGCCGGTGAGCCGCTCCCCCGGAGGTCACTCCGCCGGGCTGCCCCAGGGCGGGCCCGGTGGGTCGTCGCCGACGATGACGCCGCCGCCGTGGCCCCAGCTGACATAGCGCCAGGAGAGGTTGAGCAGCGCGGACAGCCGGTTGCGGCCGCCCAGCAGCGTGACCAGGTGCAGGCCGAGCCAGGCGAGCCAGGCCAGCGTCCCGCGTACCCGCACGCCGTGCGGCAGCTGTACCACCGCGCTGCGCCGCCCCACCGTCGCCATGATCCCCTTGTCGTGATAGGTGAGCGGGACCGCCGGGAGCCCCTTCACCAGCCGCTCCACCTGCCGGGCGGCGTGCCGTCCGGACTGGATGGCCGGCTGGGCGAGCTGGGGCAGCGGGAGCCCGTCGAGCAGGGCGATGTCACCCGCCGCGAGCACCCGGTCCTGGCCGTGGACCCGCAGATCGGGCCCGGTCAGGATGCGGCCGCCGCGGCCCTGCGGCAGCCCCCACCGGCCCGCCGCGGCCGGGGCGGCGACGCCCGCCGCCCAGATCGTGACGTCACTGGGCAGGTCCTCGCCGCTGGCCAGCAGCACGCGGTCCTGGGTGACCTCCTGGATCTCGGTGGACAGGCGCACGTCCACGCCGCGCCGCAGGAGCTCCCGGCGCGCGTATTCCTGCAGCGCCGGGTCGAACGGCGCGAGCAGGACGGGGGCCATCTCGACCAGCGTGATGTGCACGCTGGCCAGGTCGACCTCGGGAAACGCGGCGTCGAGCGCGGTCTCGCGCAGTTCCGCGAGCGCCCCGGCCAGCTCCACGCCGGTCGCCCCGCCGCCGACGATGGTGAAGTTCACGTCCTTGCCCGGGCCGGTGATGTCCAGCCGCTCCAGCCGGGCCATGATGTGGTCCCGCAGCGCGACCGCGTCCCGGCGGGTGTACAGCCCGAGGCTGTGCCCGGCGGCCCCGGTCACCCCGTAGTAGGTGGCCGACACCCCGGTCGCCAGGATCAGGTAGTCGTACTCGAACTGCCCGCCGTCGGCCAGCGTGACCCGCCGGGCCGCCGTGTCCACCCCCGCCAGCTCGCCGAGCCGGAACCGCGCACCGTGCCTGCGGGTGAAGGCCCGCGCCGAGTAGACCACATCACCCGGGTTCAGCCCGGCGGTCGCCACCTGGTACAGCAGCGGCTGGAACGTGCTGTACCCGTTGTGATCGATCAGCATCACCTGCATCCCGGCCCGCGCCAGCTCAGCAACAGCGGCCAGCCCCGCGAACCCCGCCCCCACCACGATCACCTTCGGCGCACCCGCCCGCGCCATCCGGCGCCTGCGCCCCCTCATACGGCCTCCCCCTCCCAACGAGAGTTCCACGCACCGCTTCCCGCCCCCATGAGGTTCAACCGCTCCTGCCCCCGGAACATGCCACGTGAGCGTCTTGATGTGCCAAGTACCGGGGTTCCCCTCTAACCGTGGATTGTCCCGGCCGGCCGCCCTGGTCTGGGGTGGCCGGGTCAGTCTGGAGAGAGCTGTGCGAGAACCTGCCCCGCTGGCCTGCATCGGCCTTGCTCAGGTACCAGCGGTGGCTCCCGGGTCATCGGTCGCGGGGCAGCTGGCCTGGTGCTTCTGTTATCCGGTCAGGGCCGCTCGCACACCGGGCCGTATCTCACGTCGGCGTGATTGCTGTTGGCCACGAGGGCCTCACACACCATGCTGACGTGCTCGTAAGGGCTCGACTTGAACGAGGTTTCCAGAGCGCCGTTGCTCAGGGTCTTGAAGGTTCCGGGGTTCACCCACTTCGTGGTCAGCAGCGCGCCGTTTTTCCAGAACCTGACCCTTTCGGTCAAGCCGGGGATGTGCCCTCCGATGGAGACTTGCTGGAAGCCCACGCAGCTCCCGTTGTACTGGATGACGCCACGTATGGGGCCAGCGCCATGACCGGATGCGGCGGCGTTGACGCCACACTCGGCATGAGCGATCCCAGCGGTCGTTACGTCGTTGCGGACGGTCTTGGCGTGGCTGGTAGCGGCGGCGGCGTGCGCGGCGCTTGGCGCCAGGACCAGCGCCAGCGGCGCCAGTCCGGCTGTACCGGCCAGAACGCGGACCTTTTTCATGGTTCCTCCTGACGTCGGTCTCCTTGCCCGCCATCGTCGGGCAGTCCGCTAGCACGCCACTAGCACGGCGCCAGGACAACGGCATGACCTGCTCATACGGCGCCCCCGCGCAGGCAGCACCCGCTACCGGTTCAGCGCCGTCAGCTCAGGACGAAGACAAGGCTGAGCAACCCCAGGCCCCGGTGGCGGTCCGAGCTCCGCGCAGATAGCCAGCAGGAGCCCGTCTGAGCCCGGCGACGTGCTCCCCCCGATCGCGGACGGGTCGACGAAGTAGTGCGGCCATGGCAGCGGGGCGCTGGTCCACAGCACCCGCTGGGTGGCGACGCCGTACCCCCACGCCCTGCCGAGCGCGCCGTGGTCGAGGCCGAGCACCGCGCCGGCCCGCACCCCGTACAGCCCGGCGGACGCGGCGGTGGCGCCGGACACCCTGGCCAGCCTGGCTCCCGTCCGCGGGTCCACCCCCACCAGCGCGTTGCCCGCCAGCAGGTACAGCCGATCCTTGACCACGTCGACGCTTTCCGGCAGCCCGGCCCGCCGGTGCCACAGGCGGGCACCGGTGGCCCCGCTGTAGGCGGTGACCCCGCCGGCGCCCGCGAACAGCACCACCCCGTCGAAGGCGAGGCTCAGCGGGCCGGCGAAGGCGCGGCCCGGGGGGCCCGGGGGGCCCGAAGGCCTGACCAGGCGCTCGGCGCCGGTGCGCAGGCTGATCCGGCGCAGCGCCGTTACCGGGGCCGTCCCCAGGTACCCGCCAGCGGAGACGGTGACGTACAGGTTGCTGCCGTCTTCCTGCCAGGCCTGTGCCGCCCGGCCGGTGGGCCGGCTCCAGAGCACGGCCCCGGTGCGGTTGGCGTAGCGGGTCACCGCGTGCGCGCCGACGATCACCGTGGCGGCGGCGCTGGCCGCCACCGCGCCCCCGAACGGTGCCGCCGGGTAGGCCCTGATCCGCCGGCCGGTCGCCGCCGCCAGCACCACCTCTTCGCGGGCGGCCGCCCCTGCCGCGGGTGGCAGCCCGACCCCGGCCGTGACCACACCCGGCCAGACCCGGATCGAGACGATCGCCGACCCGGCGGGGAACCCGGCGAGATCGGCGGTCCACAGTGGCTGGCCGCTGCGTGCCGAGTAGGCGGAGACGGCCAGCCCGGATCCGATGGCGGCGACCTGGTCACCGAGCGCGGCGTAGGCCTGCCCCTGCGCGGGCGTGGTGCCGAGCAGGCCGGCCTGGGCGATCCATGACCCGGGCAGCAGCCGGGCCCAGCGCACCGTGCCCGCTGGCCCGCAGCCGGATCTGCCCGGCGGGCCGGACCCGCCGCAGGCCTGCGGGCGCGGCCCGACGGCCTGGCCGGGCGCGACCGCCACCACGAGCAGCACGGCAGCGAGGGACAGCCGGCGGATCCACATCAGCGGTCCGCGTGCCACCTGCCCACCTCCGGCTCGCGGTACAAGCCATCGTTTTGCCGTATCTGCTGTGTTTGCCGGCCGCCGGCGCGGCGCTGCTCGATAGCGTAGGGGGGCCTGGGCTGGCTGCCCCACGACTTTATGGAGATCACCATGACCGAACGTGCACCGTTGCCGTACGACTACCTGCCCACGGTCCCCTCGTTCACGGTGGAGAGCGCGGATGTCGCTGGCGGGCAGATGCTGGGCGATGCGCAGGTCTACGACGGGTTCGGGATGACCGGCCGGAACATCTCGCCCCAGCTGCGCTGGCACGGCTTCCCGGCGGAGACCAAGAGCTTCGCGGTGACCTGCTACGACCCCGACGCGCCGACCGGTTCCGGGTTCTGGCACATGGTGCTGCTCGACGTCCCAGCGAGTGTGACCGAGCTGGCCACCGGCGCGGTGAGCGGGGACAAGGCGGGGCTGCCCGCGGGCGCCTTCTGCGTGCGCAACGACTACGGTTCCAAGGACTTCGGCGGCGCCGCGCCGCCAGCGGGCGACCCGCCGCACCGGTATGTGTTCGCCGTGCACGCGCTCAAGGTGGACTCGCTCGGCGTGGACTCCGACGTCTCCCCCGCGGTGGCCGGTTTCATGATGGGCTTCCAGACCATCGCCCGGGCGGTGATGATTCCGGTCTACGGCCACTGAGACCCGGACAGAACCGAATAGAATTGCCGTCAGGGGATAGGTGACCGCGCCTGTCCCCTGGTCATGCAGGGGGGCCGGAAAGAAAGGTCGTCCTTCATGCAACTTGACGCGGACGCCGTCCGGCTGGCCAAGGGGAAGAACCTGGCCACGGTGGCGACCCTGATGCCCAGCGGCCAGCCGCAGGCGCTGCTGACCTGGGTGGACACCGATGGTGAGCACATCCTGGTGAACACCGAGCCGCAGCGGCAGCGGGCCAGGAACATCCGCAGGGATCCCCGGATCACCGTGCTCATCCACTCCGGCGACGATCCGTGGGACTGGGCCGAGGTGCGCGGCCACGTGGTCGAGACCGTCACCGGGGAGCAGGCCCGCCAGCACATCGACGAGCTGTCCCGCAAATACGTGGGCAGCGACTACCGCAACCCGATCGGCCCGCAGGGCCGGATCATCCTCAAGATCGCCGCGGACAAGGTCAACACCCCGGCCACGATCCGGCGCCGGTAGCCGCGGGACGCGGCACGGCCAGCGCCCCGGGCACCCTACGATGGACAGCGGCGTTATTACTCGGGACACCATTTTTGAGGACTGGCGATGAGCAAGGCGACGAGGATCAGGCAGCAGAACGCCCGGCAGAAGATCGCCGCACAGCGGGAAGCCGAGCGGCGGGCCGAGCGGCGCAGGCGCCTGTTCATCACCGGCGGCAGCGTGCTCGCCGTGATCGTCATCGTGGTGGCCTTCATCGTCGTCAGGTCGCTCAACCAGCCGTCGGCCTCGGCGACAGCGAGCGCGGACACCCGCCACCCCCTGCCCGCCAGCGTGTCCAACGCCGTCTCCACCGTGCCCGCGAGCACCCTGAACACCGTGGCGGCCGGTTCGGTGCCCAGCGCTGTCCAGCAGCCGCTCACGGCGGGCAGCGGGGCGCCGCTCATCAGCAACGGGAAACCGGAGATGCTGTTCATCGGCGCCGAGTACTGCCCCTACTGTGCCGCGATGCGGTGGTCCATGGCGGTCGCCCTGAGCCGGTTCGGGACGCTGTCGACGCCGTGGCTCGGAATCCACTCGTCCAGCGCAGACATTTACCCGAACACCGCCACGCTGACGTTCTACAAGACCGGCTACACCAGCAAGTACCTGACCTTCACCCCGGTCGAGAACACCACGGTCACCAAGGCCCCGCTGCAGAACCCCACCGCGGCGCAGGGCGCGATCTGGGCCAAGTACGAGCCCGACGC
Organism: Streptosporangiaceae bacterium; assembly: GCA_035518495.1. Classification (GTDB taxonomy): domain Bacteria; phylum Actinomycetota; class Actinomycetes; order Streptosporangiales; family Streptosporangiaceae; genus UBA9676. Next base: position 70,870 of record DATIXO010000073.1, on the reverse strand, counting down.
GGCCACCCGCGGCTACCCGTTCATCGACTTCGGGAACAAGTGGGTGCTCAAGGGCCCCATCTATGATCCGGCCGTACTGAAGGGCCTGACCTGGAGCCAGATCGCCACCGCGATGCGCGACCCGTCGTCGCCGGTCTCCCAGGGCGTGCTCGGGGCGGCGAACTACATGACCGCCGCCATCTGCAAGATGACGAACAGCCAGCCGGCCAACGTCTGCACCTCACCGGCGGTCACGAAGGTGGCGGGGAAGCTCTAATGGCCGCGCCCAGGCAGGCCCGCCCGGCGGGGACCCGGTCGGGCGGCGGGAAATCGCGGGACAAGGGCACCCGGGGCGGGCGGCCCGAGCCCCAGCCGGCCAGGACCGGCGGCCAGGGCAACGGGCAGCAGCGCGGCGGCCAGTCCACCCGCACGGTCCGCCAGGCGCAGGCCGCCGGCCCGGCCACCCCCGGGATACGGGCCGTCCCGCTCTGGCTCCAGCTGACCACCTGGGTGCTGGCGCTGGCGGGCCTCGGGGTCTCGATCTGGCTCACGATCGCCCACTACACCTCGCCCGCGCTCCTCATCTGCTCCGAAAAGGGGCTCATCAACTGCGCGGCGGTCACCACCAGCCCGGAGTCGAACGTGTTCGGCGTCTTCCCGGTGGCGGTGCTGGGGCTCGCCTTCTACGTCCTCATGGCCGCGATCACCTCGCCGTGGGCGTGGCGGGCGAGCTGGCCGGTGATCCGCTGGACCCGCCTGGGCTCGGTGGCCGTCGGCATGGTGTTCGTGCTCTACCTCATCTACACCGAGCTGATCACCCTGAACGCCATCTGCCTGTGGTGCACCGCCGTGCACGTGATCACGTTCGGCCTGTTCGCGCTGATCGTGTTCAGCGCCGCGGCCGGCTACGGGGCCCCCGAGACAGCGCTGCAGCGCTGACAGAGCGGCGGCTCCCGCCCACCGCCACCGCCACCGGCCCGCACGGGCACCCCTCTCCCAGTCTCGGCCCACCGGCCAGGAATGATCCGGGCTCCGCGCTGGCTACATTCTTAGAGCACCATGGGCGGGAAGGGACAGACGACGAGTACTGATGCGCGCTCCGGCTGGCTGCGGAGACTGAGCCGGGCCTGCTGGGCCTACCCACGCAACGTGGTGCTCGCGCTGGGCGGGACGCTGGTGGTGAGCCTGGTCGGGATCGCCATCCCGCTGATCCAGCGCGCCATCGTCGACGACCTCACCTCCGCCGCCCAGCCCGCCATCTGGCCGCTGGCGGTCGCGCTGCTGGTGGCCGCCGCGGCCAACTTCGGCGGCCTGTACGTGCGCCGCTACCGCGGCGGGCAGCTCTCCCTGGACGTCCAGCACGACCTGCGCACCCAGCTGTTCTCCGCCCTGTCCCGGCTGGATGGCACCCGCCAGGACGAGCTGCACACCGGGCAGATCGTCAGCCGGTCGATCTCCGACCTGACGATGATCCAGTCCCTGCTGTCCATGGTGCCGATGCTGATGGGCAACGCGGTGCTGTTCGTGGGCTCGATGATCGCGATGGCCTTCCTCTCCCCGGTGCTGACCCTGGTCGCGCTGGCCGTCGGGCCCGCCCTCTGGTTCATCTCGGCCGCCTCCCGGCGCACCCTGTTCCCGGCCAGCTGGGACGCGCAGCAGCAGGCGGCCGGCGTCGCCGCCGTGGTCGACGAGGCCGTGACCGGGGTGCGGGTGGTGAAAGGCTTCGGGCAGGAGGAGCAGGAGGTCGGGCGGATCGAGCGGGTCAGCACCCGGCTGTACGCCTCCCGGGTGCGGGCGGTGCGGCTACTCGCCCGCTACAACCCGGCGCTGCAGGCCGTCCCGGCGCTGGGCCAGGTGGGGGTGCTCGCGCTCGGCGGCTGGCTGGCCCTGCGCGGCACCATCAGCCTGGGCACCTTCCTGGCGTTCTCCTCCTACCTGGTCGCGATGGTCTGGCCGGTCCGGTCGCTGGCCGGCCTGGTCACCGTCGGCCAGCAGGCCCGGGCCAGCGTGCTCCGGGTGTTCGAGGTGATCGACGCCAAGCCGGTCGTCACTGACCGGCCCGGTGCGCTCCCGCTGCCGCCCGGCACCCCGGACGTGGAGCTGGACGACGTGAGGTTCGGCTATGTGCCGTCGCAGCCGGTGCTGCAGGGCCTGTCGCTGCGCGTGACGCCGGGCGAGACGCTGGCGCTGGTCGGCCCCGCGGGATCGGGGAAGTCGACGATCTCGCTGCTGCTGCCGCGCTTCTATGACGTGAGCGGCGGCGCGCTGCGGGTCGGCGGGCACGACGTCCGCGACCTCACCCGGGACTCGCTGCGCTCGGCGATCGGGCTGGTGATGGAGGACAGCTTCCTGTTCTCCGACACGATCGGCGCCAACATCGCGTTCGGCCGCCCGGACGCCACCAGGGAGCAGATCGAGGCGGCGGCGCGGGCCGCCGAAGCCGACGGGTTCATCGCCGGCCTGCCGCAGGGCTACGACACCGTGGTGGGCGAGAAGGGGCTGACCCTGTCCGGCGGCCAGCGCCAGCGGGTGGCGCTGGCCCGCGCGCTGCTCACCGACCCGGCGATCCTGGTGCTCGACGACGCCACGTCCGCGGTCGATCCGCAGGTGGAGGCGGAGATCCACGAGACGCTCCGGCGGGTCATGCGCGGCCGCACCACGCTGCTCATCGCGCACCGGCGCTCGACCCTGCAACTGGCACAGCGGATCGCGGTGCTGGACTCCGGGCGCCTGGTCGATCAGGGCAGCCACGAGGAGCTGGCCGGCCGCTGCCCGCTGTACCGGCTGCTGCTCGCTGGGCCCGGCGAGGACGCGGAAGGGGTCGACGCCGGCGAGCTCGCCTACTACGCCAGCGGCGACGGCGACGGCGGGGCCGGGCCGGCCCGGAGCCGCCTGTGGCCGGAGGGCGGCGCCCCGGCACAGGCGCGCTCGGCACCGGCCGACCCGGGCGCGGGCGGCTTCCTTGCCGGGATACCCGCCTCACCCGAGCTGCTCGCCCAGGTCGACGCCCTGCCGCCCGCCACCGACACGCCGGGCGTCGACGCCGGCCAGGCCAGGGCGGCGGACCCGCGTTTCACGCTGCGGCGGCTGCTGCGGCCGTTCGCGGTCGCGTTCCTGGCCGGCCTGGCGCTCGACGGTCTCGACGCACTCGCCAACCTCGCCATGCCCGCCCTGGTCAGGGGCGGGATCGACCACGGCGTCGAGGCCAAGGCCGTCGGCGCCATCCTGGCCGTGTCGGCGGCGGCCCTGCTGATCGTGCTGGCGGACTGGGTCGTCACCGCGGTCCAGACCCTGGTGGTGGGCCGCAACGGCGAGCGGCTGCTCTACACGCTCCGGGTCAAGATCTTCGCTCACCTGCAGCGGCTCGGGCTGGACTTCTACGAACATGAGCTGGCCGGCCGCATCATGACCCGGATGACCACCGATGTCGAGGCCCTGTCCTCGTTCCTGCAGACCGGGCTGATCTCGTTCGTCAACTCGCTGCTCACCTTCGCTGGCGTGCTGATCGCACTGCTGGTCATCAACCTCACGCTGGGCCTCACCGTGCTGGCCATCCTCCCGTTCGCCGGGGTGGCCACGGTGATCTTCCAGCGTGGGTCATCCCGTGCCTACGCCGAAGCGCGGGAGAAGGTGAGCGTGGTCAACGCCGACCTGCAGGAGAACGTGGCCGGGCTGCGGGTGTCCCAGGCCTTCCGCCGGGAGGAACGCAACGCGCAGCGTTTCGCCGGGCGCAGCGACGACTACCGGCGCTCCCGGCTCCGCGCCCAGCGCTATATCGCGCTGTACTTCCCGTTCGTCCAGTCGCTGTCCACCGTCGCCGGTGCACTGGTGCTGCTGGTGGCGGCGGGCCAGATGCGCAGCGGCGCGCTGACCGCGGGCGCGCTCATCGCCTACCTGCTCTACATCGACATGCTCTTCTCGCCGGTGCAGCTGCTCTCGCAGGTGTTCGACGGCTACCAGCAGGCCGCGGTCGCCGTCCGCCGGATCTCCGAGCTGCTGCGGACGCCCACCTCGACCCCGTCGGCCCGCCACCCCCGCCAGCCGCGGCCGGGCGGCCACGGCGCGCGGATCGAGCTGCGTGACGTGCACTTCCGCTACGGCGTGGGCGGGCCCGAGGCGCTGGCCGGGGTGAACCTGACCGTGGCGCCCGGGGAGACGGTGGCCCTGGTCGGCGAGACCGGCGCGGGCAAGTCCACCCTGGTCAAGCTGGTGGCCAGGTTCTACGACGTGACGGCGGGAAGCGTGCTCGTGGACGGCGTCGACGTGCGCGACTACGACCTGGCGTCCTACCGCCACCGGCTGGGGGTCGTCCCGCAGGAGGCACACCTGTTCGCCGGCACCGTCCGGGACGCGATCGCCTACGGCCGCCCGGACGCGAGCGACGCCGAGGTCGAGGCGGCCGCCAGGGCGGTCGGCGCGGTGGACATGATCGCCCGCCTGCCCGGCGGCTTCTGCCATCAGGTGGCCGAGCGCGGGCGCAACCTCTCCGCTGGCCAGCGGCAGCTGATCGCCCTCGCCCGCGCCTACCTCGTCGATCCCGGCATCCTGCTGCTCGACGAGGCGACCGCCGCGCTCGACCTGGCCACCGAGGCGGCCGTCACGCGGGCCGCCCGCCGCCTCGCGGCACAGCGCACGACCCTGGTCGTCGCCCACCGGCTCACCACGGCCGCGTCCGCGGACCGGATCGTGGTGATCGCCGGCGGCCGGATCACCGAGACCGGCACCCACGATGAGCTGCTCGCGGCGGGCGGGGACTACGCCTCGCTCTGGGCGGCGTTCACCGGGGACGCCACGCTGGTCGCCTGAGGGCCCGCCGCGGCACCGGCCGCCGCCTGCGTGCCACCGGCTGGGCTGCCGCCCGCCGCGGCGCTGGCTACCGGGGCCGACCTGGCCGGCGGGGCGAGCCTGCGCGCCTCGCGGCTGAGACCGGCGAGCTCATCCACGAGCCGCCTGGCCTGTTCCTGCGGCCGCTCACGGAACTCGGCCCGGACGTGGCCCGCCGCGTCCAGGTGCACGGTGGCCAGCGCGAGGCGGCGCTGCAGTGGCCCCTGCACCAACCGCACGCTCTGCGTCTTCGCCAGCGGCACCACGGTGGTGACCTTGCGGAGCCGGCCGACCACCGACACCGCGAGCCTGCCGTCGTGCCCAGCGGCCAGGAAGTGGTAGCTCAGCAGCGCCTTCCACCGGGCCCGGCCCGGCGGGCGGGTCAGGCCGGGCGGTGCGGCCCCGACGGCCATCGTGAGCAGGAACCCGGCCTCGTCGCGCCCGCCGACCGGCAGCAGGGTCTTGCGCATCCGGGCGGTCCCGTCGGCGCTGTCCCTGCCGGGCGAGCCCGCCACGTCCACCTCCAGCCGGTACCAGTGGAGCGGCCGCCAGAGGAGCGGCTCGATCATCCGCACCGCCTGCACCCGCTGCAGGGGAATGGTCTCGGCTACCGTCCCGAGCAGGCCGCGGCGGATCCGGATGCCGTCCGGGGACTGCGCAACGGTGAAGCTGTACTGCGTGGATACCCGGCGCCACACCAGCGACAGGCAGACAATGAGCAGCCACACCAGCGATATCGCCAGGGCGGCCAGGGCGGCTGCCGACACGAACGCCAGCAGGACGCCCGCGAGCACCACCATCGCGGCGGCCGGGCCAGCGGTCGACAGCGCTACCGAGCCGACCAGCCTGCCGGTGGGGACGGTCACCGCGATGCGCTCCGGCGGTGCGGGAGTGGCGGGATCCAGGCCGTGGTGCGCCGCGAGCAGGCGCGCCCGCAGCTCCAGCGCCGCCGGCTCGGTCAGGTAGGCGAGGCGGCCATCGGCATCGCTGGACCCGGCCAGCCTGACCCGCAGTTCGGCGAGGCCGAGCGCCCGCGCCAGGAACGGGCGGACCACGTCGACGGCCTGGATGCGGGCGACGGGCAGCTGACGGGAGTCACGGCGGATCAGCCCGGACTCGATGCGCAGCGTCACCCCGTCCAGCCGCCAGCGGGTGACCAGCCAGCTGACCACCGCCGCCCCGGCGGCCACGACGGGAAGCGCCAGGTCGAACAGCCAGTGTGAGCCGGTCGCTGCCGAGCGGGAGATCGCGACGGCGACCGCCACGGCCAGCACGCCACGGCCCGACCGGACCACCGGCGACAGCGGGTGCAGCCGGTGCCAGGCCCCGGCCGGCCCGCCGTCCATGAGCCGCCCCTCGCCGGCGGCCCGCTCATCGCCCGGGGCGCGCTCTTCGCTCACAGCCCTGCCGCCTTGGCCTCGCCCAGGGCTGCGAGGCGGTCGCGCAGCCGGGCCGCCTCGTCCCGTTCCAGGCCCGGGATACGGGCGTCGCTGGCCGCCGCCGCGGTGTGCAGCCGCACGGTGGCGAGCCGGAAGATGCGGTCGACCGGGCCGGCGGTCACGTCGACGAACTGCATGCGGCCATAGGGGACGACCGACAGGCGGCGGATGAGCACGCCGCGCTCGACGATCAGATCCTCATCCCGCTCCTGGTAGGCCCAGGACCGGAAGCGGTTGTGCACGAACCACAGCGCGAGCCCCGCGCCGACGGCCACGGCGGCGGCGGCGGCGATGCCCGCCGCCGGGCCGGCCCCGAGCCCGGTGCCCGTCCCGGCCGCCACCGCGAGGACGACCGCCGCGGCCACCACCTCGGCGCAGCGCATCCGCCACAGCCGGGGCGAGGGTGACATCGGCGCCTGTTGCTGCACTGCGGACATGGGCGCAACGCTACCGCCCGTTTACGGTTAACGCTCCGGCGGTGCCGGTCACGGCCGGTGCGCACGCCGTTCACCGGCAGTGGCTTGCCGTGACCGGCAGCCCCCTGGTTGGCTGAGGCATGGGCACCCGAGGAGTGCAGCATTGGCAGAACCGGTGACGAGCCCGGCGGCCGCGGGCGCCGCCACCGCGGTGAACCGCCGGGCGATCATCTCCGTCGACGCGCTGATCCGCCCGTACCTGCGGCACACCCCGGTCGTCTGGGCCGACCGGGCGGACTTCGGGCTCGCGCCCGGACCGCTGGTGCTCAAACTGGAGCATCTCCAGCACACGGGCTCGTTCAAGGCCAGGGGCGCCTTCGCGAACCTGCTGCTGCGTGACATCCCCGGCGCCGGTGTGGTGGCCGCCTCCGGCGGCAACCATGGCGCCGCGGTCTCCTACGCGGCCCGCGCCCTGGGCGTGCCGGCCCGGATCTATGTCCCCGCGATCTCCTCCGCCGCCAAGGTCGACCGCATCCGCGGTTACGGCGCCCACCTGGTCATCACGGGCGACACCTACGCCGATGCGCTGGCGGCGAGCCAGGAGTGGGCATCCGGCGGCGGCGCCCTGACCGTCCACGCCTACGACCAGGCCGAGACCATCCTCGGGGCCGGCACCGTGGCGACCGAGCTCGTGCAGCAGGCGCCGGCGGCGGCCACCGTGCTGGCCAGCGTCGGCGGCGGCGGCCTGCTGGCGGGAATCGCCGCTGGCTACGACGGCCGGGCCCGGGTGGTGGGAGCCGAGCCTGAGCTGGCGCCGGGCCTGAGCCACGCGCTGAAGGCGGGGCGGCCGGTGGCCGCCCCGGTCGGCGGCGCGGCCGCCGACTCGCTCGGCGCGCGGCAGGTGGGCGACCTGCCCTTCGCCATCCTCACCAGGCATGCGGCCCAGGCGGCGCTGGTGAGCGAGGACGCGATCCACCAGGCCCAGGAGCTGCTGTGGGACAGGCTCCGGCTGGTGGCCGAGCCGGGGGGCTGCGCGGCGCTGGCGGCGCTGACGTCCGGCAGTTACCAGCCGGAGCCCGGCGAGACGGTGGCGGTGGTGATCAGCGGGGCGAACACCACCGCGGTCGGCTTCGGGCAGTGACTAACGGCCGCCGATGTCCTCGCTCCAGATCTGCGGATAGCGTTCCTGGAACTCCCGCATCACGGCCATGCAGCGCTCATCGTCGAGCAGCACCACGTCCACCCCGTGGCTGGCCAGGAAATCCAGGTCGCCAGCGAACGTGGTGGCCTCGCCCACCACCACCCGCGGTATCTGGAACAGCAGGATCGCGCCGGTGCACATCTGGCAGGGGGACAGCGTGGTGTACAGGGTCATCCCCTGGTAGGAAGGCTGCCGCCCGGCGTTGCGCAGGCAGGCGATCTCGCCGTGCGCGATGGGGTCACCCAGCTGCACCCGCTCGTTGTGGCCGGCGCCCAGCAGCCGGCCGCCGTCGGCCAGCGCGGCGCCCACCGGGACTCCCCCGGCCGCCAGGCTCGCCCGCGCCTCACCGAGCGCCACTTCCATCATCGCGCCGTCATCCGGCCCGCCGGTGTTCATGGACTCGCTCCTCCCCACCCCAGCCTCCCAGGGCGAGCCTAGCTTCCCCCCACCCCCAGCACGGTGAGCAGCACCAGGATGAGGGTGGTGCCGGCGAGCAGGCCGTGGCCGGCCACGACAGCCAGGGGAAAGGCCCGTTCGGCCGGGAAATCGAAATCCGCCGACATGCCCCTGCGCCGGCTAACTGACCCCAGCCATGCTCCCCTGTCACGGACGCGTTGCCGTGGTGGTTCACCCGGCTGGGCCCCTCCCGTCAGCCTCCTCCGACCCCGAGCATGGCGAGCAGCACCAGGACGAACGTGGTGGAGGCGAGCAGCCCGTGGCCGAGAACGACGGGCAGCGGGAAGGCCCGCTCGGCCGGGAAGTCGAATTCGGACGGCCTGCCGTGCTTGCCGGTGTCCGCCGCCACGTACGCGATGTGCACCGGGATCCACCGGGTGAACATGGTCACACCCAGCAGCGCGATGGCGACCAGCATCCCCACTGCTGCCCAGCCCGCGGTGTAGGAGCCGGACAGCAGATGGAACACCCAGATCACCAGCCCGGTCAGGGCGAGCAGGACATGACCGAGGATGACCGGCAGGGGCAGCCGGCTGGCGGCGGCACCCCTATGGGTGACGTCGTTCTCGATGAGCCAGACAGCGAGGAGGTAGAGCCCGACGAAGGCGGTGATGAACCAGCTGATTAAGGCGGCAACGCCCATGGCTTCTCATTTCGGCGCACGCTGAATCACTAGGGGGGTCAGCCTGGTCAGGCGGCGGCGTGCGCCGGCAAGCTGGCCATCCATACTTCTCCCTGTCACGGACGCATGCCGGCCTTGGTTCAACCGGCGGGCACCTGTTTTGCCCGGTTTCGGAAACGCCCACCGCCGGTGGCCGCCGTGACGCCAGAACGGCCCTGCCGCAGCACCGGGCACTGCGACGCCATGCAGGATGGACGCCATGCTGTCACCCCCGGCACACACCCTGTCGCCGCGCCAGAAACAGGTCTACAGTCCTTCCAGATAGCCGTGGCGGAGCCGGAGCGGAGCGTGACCATGACAAGGATGCTGAGAGGCGGCGGCATCGGGCTCGCCGCTGCCCTGCTCATCGGGTTAGTCCCGGGCGCGTCCGCGCTGGCCTCGCCGGCCGGCTGCGGCGGCTCGGGGGCGGTGACGACGCAGACCGGGACGCTGCCCGACGGGGCGGCCTACGAGATCCAGTGCCCGGCCGGCAGCTGGAACGGCACCCTTTTCCTCTACAGCCACGGCTACGTGGTGCCCGGCAGCGCCAACCCGGCTGTCGATGCCGGTGACCCGGTCACCGGCGGGTGGATGCTCGGCCACGGTTACGCCCTGGCGGGCTCCTCCTACGCGACCACCGGCTGGGCGATCCAGCAGGCGCTGCCCGATCAGATCGCCACCCTGGACGCCTTTGATCAGGCGTTCGGTGCCCCCGCCCGCACTATCGCGTGGGGCCACTCGCTCGGTGGCATCATCACGGCCGGCCTGATCCAGCGCTACCCGGACCGGTTCACCGCCGCGCTGCCGATGTGCGGCGTGCTGTCCGGCGGGGTCGCCGCCTGGAACACAGCGCTGGACGCCGAGTTCGCCTTCCAGCAGCTGATCGACCCTGCGGTGCAGGTTGTGAACATCGGCAACCCCTCCGCCAACCTGGCCGTCGCTCTCGCGGCGGCGAACGCCGCGCAGCTGACGGCGCGGGGGCGGGCCCGGCTGGCGCTGGCGGCAGCGCTCGGCGACACCCCGGGCTGGTTCACGCCGCTGTCCCCCGAGCCGGCCTCCACCGACTACGCGGCGCAGGAGGCCAACCAGTTCCTCTGGGACACCCAGGTGGACTTCCCGTTCATCTTCGCCTTCCGCGCCGAGCTCGAGGCCCGCGCGGGCGGGAACCCGTCCTGGAACACGGGCGTGAACTACGTCCGCGACCTGGCGAAGTCGGCTGACCGCGGCGAAGTGGCCGCGCTCTACCGGAAGGCGGGGCTCAGCCTGCGCCACGACCTGCAGACGCTCGACCAGGCCACGCGGGTCAGCGCCGCCCCTTCGGCCGTGGCGTACCTGGCGCGCAACATCGCCTTCACCGGGCGGCTGTCAGTACCGGTGCTCACGATGCACACCACCGGCGACGGGCTGGTGGTGCCGGAGAACGAGCAGGCCTACCGGAGCGCCGTGGACCGGACTGGGGACGGGCGGCTGCTGCGGCAGGTCTTCGTCGGCCGCGCCGGGCACTGCGCGTTCACGCCGGCCGAGACGATCACCGCGGTCCAGGTCCTGGTCAGCCGCCTCGACACCGGCCGGTGGGACGCCTCGGCGCTCCGCCCGGCCAGCCTGAACGCCCAGGCCACCGCGCTCGGGCCGGACTACAACATCTTCCTGTCCGGCAGCACCATCGTGCCGACCGCGCCAGCGTTCCTGCGCTACCGGCCCACCCCGTACCTGCGCCCCTTCGACCTCGCTCCCGGCGGCCGAAGATAGACCTGCCCCGGACCATGTGATCTTGGGATCACGACTGCCTGCGGACGGCCGAACTGGCCCGAATCCACCCGGCGCAGACAAGGGACGGCAGAGACGGAAGACCAGTAGCACAGGCGGCAGGGGAACGGGCTACGGATCTGCTGCCTGTCGGGCAAAGGCGGGGCAGTCCCACGGCGGCGGCCCGCCTGGGCGGTTAACTGCATTGCTGCCGATGCCGCATGACGGCATCGGTGTATAGCTCGCTCGTCATGCCGCTCTCCGGGACGTCAAGCTCGTCTAGGAGCGCACGGATGACGTCGAGTGCTGCGCCCAGATCGTCAGCACTGGCGGTCATGGTTTCGACTTCGAGGAAGGTGCCTTCCAGTTCCGGCACCGTGCATTTCATCCCAGACCGTGATGACCCGGCCAGGATCGTCGCCACTCTGGCGCAGCAGCTACCACCCGGAAGCTATATGGCCATCTCGCACCTGACCGGCGACTTCGCACCGGCCTCGGTGGCCGCGCCGCCCGACCTCGCCGACCCGCGCCGCCAGCGACCCTGGCATTTCAGATTTGGCTCGCCACCGTAGAGCGATACCTAAGTCATGATCACGATGGCTGGCTGCGGACCGCGCGCCACCCTCGGCTCGCGGTCCCACCGGCTCAGCTGGGGGCGCCGGAGTCCAGGTCCAGCCGATGGGCGGCCTCATCCCATGCCCGGGTGGTGCGGCCTTGGGAGGGCCGGAACCGGCGCAGGTGCTGGGTGCTGCGCAGCAGCTGGCGCATTCCGCCGAGGTCATCCGGTGCGGCCCCCAGTGCCCGCGCCTGCACGAGCACGTTGCCCAGGGCGGCGGCCTCCACCGGGCCTGCGACCACCGGCAGGCCGCATGCGTCGGCGGTGAGCTGGCACAGCAGCGTGTTGCGGGCGCCGCCGCCGACGATGTGGACGGTGTCCACGTGCCGTCCGGACAGCTCCTGGACCTCGGCGATGGTGCGCCGGTAGGCCAGGGCGAGGCTGTCGAGGATGCACCGGACCGTCGCCCCCGGCCCGGCCGGCGGGTCCTGGCCGGTGCGGCGGCAGGCGTGCGCGATCCGGCCGGGCATGTCGCCGGGGGTGAGGAAGTCCGGGTCGTCCGGGTTGATCACGGCGCGCAGCGGCGGCGCCTCGGCCGCCGCCGCCAGCAGGGTGTCGAGGTCGGCCGCGATCCCCCTCGCGGACCAGGTCCGCACCGATTCCTGCAGCAGCCACAGGCCCATCACGTTGCGCAGGTAGCGGATCGTCCCGTCGATCCCGGTCTCGTTGGTGAAGTTGGCCCGGCAGCTGGCCTCGCTCAGCACCGGCGCGGGCAGTTCCATCCCCACCAGGGACCAGGTGCCGCAGGAGATATAGGCGAAGTCGGGCCCATCGGCAGGCACGGCGGCGACCGCCGAGGCCGTGTCGTGCGAGCCGACCGCCAGCACCGGCATTGGCGCGGCCAGGCCCGCCTCGGCGGCGATCCGTGGCAGCAGCTCCCCGATGGTGTCGCCGGGACGGCGCAGCGGCGGGAAGATCCCCGGCGGGATGCCGACCCTGGTCATGAGCGGCGTGGCCCATGCCTGCGCCCGCACGTCGTAGAGCTGGGTGGTGGACGCGTTCGTCACCTCCGCGCCGGCCTGGCCGGTAAGCCAGAAGGCCAGCAGGTCGGGGATCATCAGCAGGGTGCGCGCGGCCGCCAGCTGGGGCGTGCCCGCCGCCGCGGCGAGCTGGAAGATCGTGTTCAGCGGGAGCTGCTGGATACCGGTGATCGCGTACAGTTCCGCCGCGGACACCTGGCTGAGGACCTGGCCGGTCACGCCCTGGGTCCGGGTGTCCCGGTAGTGCACCGGGTTCCCGAGCAGCGCGCCGTCGGAATCGAGCAGGCCGTAGTCGACCCCCCAGGTGTCGATCCCCAGGCTGGCTACGCCGGCGCCGGCCCTGGCAGCGGCACCCAGGCCGTCCAGCATGCCCTGGAACAGCGCGAGGATGTCCCAGTGCAGGGTCCCGAGCACCCGGACGGGGATGTTCGGGAACCGGTGCAGCTCGTCGAGCTTCAGCTGGTGGCCCTCGCCGACGGTGCCCATCATGACCCGGCCGCCGGAGGCGCCGAGGTCGACGGCAGCCACCATCGTGGCTGAGGTCACAGCGGCCCCTCGGGGAATGGGCCGGTCTGGATGGCGCCGGCTCCCATCATGGTTGCCTCCTCCTCGGCGGGCTGATGGTGGGCTGCCATGGTCAGCGCAGGAACGCGGCGGCCACCCCCGCGTCGACCGGGATGTGCAGCCCGGTGGTCAGGGAGAGCTCACCCGCGGTGAGCACGAACACGGCCGCTGCCACGTGCTCGGGCAGGACTTCGCGCCCGAGCAGGGTCCGTCTGGCGTAGAAGGCGCCGAGCTCGGACTCGGGGACACCGTAGACATCCGCCCGCTGCGCGCCCCAGCCGCCAGCGAAGATGCCGGAGCCTCGGACGACCGCGTCGGGGTTGATCCCGTTGACGCGGATGCCGTGCTCGCCGAGCTCGGCGGCGAGCAGCCGCACCTGGTGCGCCTGGTCCGCCTTGGCGGCGCCGTAGGCGACGTTGCTCGGCCCCGCGAACACCGCGTTCTTGCTGCAGATATAGACGATGTCGCCGCCCAGGCCCTGGGCCTGCATGACCTGCGCGGCCGCGCGGGAGACCAGGAAGGAGCCCTTCGCCATCACGTCGTGCTGGAGGTCCCAGTCGGCGGTGGTGGTTTCGGCCAGCGGCTTGGAGATCGACAGCCCGGCGTTGTTCACCACCAGGTCCACCCCCCCGAACGCGAGCGCCGCGGCCGCGAACGCCTGCGCGACGCTGGTCTCGTCGGTCACGTCGGTGGTCGCCGCGACGGCGATGTCGGCCGAGCCGATCTCGTCTGCCACCCCGGCCGCCGCCTGCCCGTCCCGGTCGGCGATGACGACGCAGGCTCCCTCAGCGGCCAGCCGCTGCGCCGTGGCACGCCCGATGCCCGACCCGCCGCCGGTCACCAGCGCCACCCTGGCCGCCAGCGGCTTGGGCCTGGGGCGGCGGCGCAGCTTGGCCTCCTCCAGTTCCCAGTACTCGATCCGGAACTTCTCGCTCTCGGGGATCGGGCAGTAGGTGGAGACCGCCTCGGCGCCGGCCATCACGTTGATCGCGTTGACGTAGAACTCCCCGGCCACCCGGGCGGTCTGGGAGTCCGCGCCGAAGCTGAACATGCCCACGCCCGGGACCAGCACGATCGCCGGGTCGGCGCCGCGCATGGGCGGCGAGGACGCGTCCGCATGCCGCTCGTAGTAGCCCTGGTAGCTGGCGCGGTAACCGGCGTGCAGCTCGCCGAGACGGGCGATCACCTCCGGCACCGGGGCGGTGGGCGGGAGGTCAAGCACCAGCGGCGCGACCTTGGTGCGCAGGAAGTGGTCGGGGCAGGAGGTGCCGAGCGCGGCCAGCGCGGGGTGCTTGCGCCGGGCCAGGAAGTCCAGCACCACACCGGTGCCGGTGAAGTGCCCCACCTGCGGCCGGTCGGTGGAGGCGAGCCCGCGGATGACCGGCGCCAGCTCCGCGGCGCGGGCGCGGCGCCCGGGTTCCGGCAGCGGCTCGAACCCTGGCACCACGGGCCCGAACGGGTCGCCGCGGCCATGGGTGTCCAGGAACCGCTGGGCCGTCGCGATGATCTCCAGGGAGTTCTCCTCGCATTCGTCGCTGGTCGTGCCCCAGGCGGTGATGCCGTGGCCGCCGAGGACCACGCCGATCGCTTCCGGGCTGGCGCGCTGCACCTCGGCGATGTCCAGGCCGAGCTGGAAACCAGGCCGCCGCCAGGGCACCCACACCACCCGGCCGCCGAAGCAGTCCCGGGTCAGGGCCTCGCCGTCGGCGGCGGTGGCCAGCGCGATCCCGGCGTCCGGGTGCAGATGGTCCACGTGCGCCGCCTCGACGAGCCCGTGCATCGCGGTGTCGATGGACGGGGCCGCGCCGCCCTTGCCGTGCAGGCAGAAGTCGAACGCGTCCACCATCTCGTCCTCGTGCTCCGGCCCGCGGTACACGCCGGTCAGCGCGCGCAGCCGGTCGAGCCGCAGCACGGCAAGGCCGTCGGCGGTAAGGGTGCCCAGGTCGCCGCCTGACCCCTTCACCCACAGCAGCGGCACCGGCTGCCCGGTCACCGGGTCGTCCGCCTCCGCCTTCACCGACGTGTTGCCGCCCGCGTAGTTGGTGTTGCGGGGGTCGGAGCCGAGCCGGTTGCTGCGCGCCAGCAGCTCGGCGACCTCAGGCTGGGTCATGAGAGCTCCCTGTCAGATGTGGCTGCGGCGGCGGGGCGGCGGGGGCAGCAGCCGGGTCGCCGGCCGGGGCGGCGGGGGGCGCGGCAGCGGGACGCACGATGCGGGCGTCCTCAGCTGCCCCAGCTGGCGGGGGTGCCGCCGACGCGGCCGGCGATGATCTTTTCCTGGTAGCCGGAGCGGTGGTAGGCGGCGATCGGGTCGGGGTCCAGTCCCGTATCTTCGCGTAGCCCGGCGAGCAGCGGGCGGACGTCGGTGTTGTAGGCGTCCATGAACACCGCGTTGGCGCCGAGCACGTCACCCGCTTCTTGCGCGGCGGCCAGCGCCTCGCGGTCGACCAGCAGCGCCTTGGCGGTGGCCTCCTGCACGTTCATCACCGACCGGATCTGCGCCGGGATCTTCGGCTCGATGTTGTGGCACTGATCCAGCATGAACGCGACGCCTGCCTCCGGAGCCAGGGCGTCCGCCGAGACCACCTCGTGCAGGATCCTAAACAGCTGGAACGGGTCGGCGGCGCCGACCATCAGGTCGTCGTCGGCGTAGAACCGGGAGTTGAAGTCGAACCCGCCCAGCCGCCCCGCCCGCAACAGCATCGCCACGATGAACTCGATGTTCGTGCCCGGCGCGTGGTGCCCGGTGTCCACCACAACCGCGGCCCGCTGGCCCAGCGCCAGGCAGTGGACCAGCGAGGTGCCCCAGTCGGGCACGTCGGTGGTGTAGAACGACGGCTCGAACAGCTTGTACTCCAGCAGCATCCGCTGATCCGGCCCCAGCCGCTCATAGACCAGCGCCAGCGCCTCCGCGAGCCGGCCCTGGCGGGCGCGGATGTCGTCCTGGCCGGGGTAGTTGGTGCCATCGGCGAACCACAGCTTCAGGTCTTGCGACCCGGTGGCGTCCATGATGTCGACGCACTCCATCAGGTGCGCCACCGCCTTGGCGCGCACCGCGGGGTCCGGGTTGGCCACGCTGCCGAGCCGGTAGTCGTCGTCCTGGAACACGTTGGCGTTCACGGTCCCGATCGCCACGCCGCGGTCGCGCGCATACGCGGCAAGCCCGGCGTAATCGTCGACCCTGTCCCAGGGGATGTGCACCGCCACACTCGGCGCCACGCCGGTGAACGCGTGCACCTGCGCAGCGTCGTCGATCTTCTCCTGCGGTGTGCGCGGCACACCTGGCTGCCCGAACACCTTGAACCGGGTCCCGCTGTTGCCAAACGCCCACGATGGCAACTCGATCCGCTGCGCCCGCAGCGCACTCTTCACGGCGGTCACATCACCCATAACTCTTCATCTCCAGGCAGCAGCGGATCGGATGCGGTCATGTTCAGTCGAGGTGGAAGATCTCGGTGATCCGGCGGAATCCCTCGTCGGGCCGCCGGTCACCGGCGTCGGCGAAGAACGGCGCCATCTCGGCTTGCCAGCGTTCGTTGACGTCGGTCTGCGCCATCCGCTGAAGTGCCGCTTCGTAGTCGTCGGTCTCCAGGTAGCCGACGAGCAGCCCGTCGTCGGCGAGAAAGATGGTGTAGTTCGCCCAGCCGGCGCTGCTCAGCGCCGCGGTCATCTCGGGCCAGACCCGGCGGTGAGCAGCCCGGTACTCATCCAGCCGGTCAGGCCGGACCCGGGCGAGGAAGCAGACCCGCTCCACTGCACCTCCTGAGGCATTGTCGTCGATGGCCGGGGTGGGTGCCGGGGCCAGGGTGGGTGCCGGGCCGCGAAAGAGCCCGGTGCCCAGGCCACGGTGGGTGCCGGAGAGGACTCCGGCCCCGGCACCCACCGTTGCTGGCTGGCTGGCTGGGAAGCGGCCCCGCCGGCCGGGATCGCCGCCCGGCAGCCGGCCGCCTCCGGTCAGAAGTTGAACTGGTTGATGTTGGCCTTGGTGAAGACGAACGGCGGGCCGAGCAGGATGGTCTTGTCCGCGCCGACCGTGAACTTGCCGAGCTTGCCGGCGGTGAAGGACTGGCCTTGTGCGCTGGTGATCGTCTTGGACGCGTAATTTACCGCCGCGTAGCCGGCCAGGTAGCCGAGGTCAGCGGGGTTCCAGAGCTCGAAGGACTGGATGGTCCCGTCAGCCACGTACTTCTTGAGTGAGTCGGGGGTGCCCAGGCCGGTGAGCGCGATCTTGCCGCGGTACTTGGGCGTGTCGAGAACCTGCGCCGCGGCGAGGATGCCGACCGTGGTCGGCGAGATGATGCCCTTGAGGGTGGGGTGTGACTGCAGCAGCCCCTGCGTGACCTGGGTCGCCGTGGTGGGGTCGTCGTTGCCGTAGACGATGCTGACCAGGTGCATCTTCGGGTACTTCTTCAGCTCCTGCTTCATGTACCCGATCCAGGCGTTCTGGTTGGTCGCCGAGGCGGCCGCGGACACGATCGCGATGTCCCCGCTCTCGTGGATCTGCTTGGCGAGCAGGTCCACCTCGCTGGTCCCGATCTGCGCGGTGGACGCCTGGTTCACGAAGAGGTTCCGGCAGGTGGGCGCGTCCGAGTCGTAGGTGACGACCGTGATGCCCTTGGCCATGGCGGCGTTCAGGGTCGGGCACAGCGCCGACGGGTCGGTGGCGGACACGATGAGGGCGTTGGCTCCCTTGCTGATCGCCGCCTGGATGGCGGGGATCTGCGAGGCGGGCGTGGCCTGGGTGCCGCTGGTCTCGGTGCCGGTGGCGCCGAGCGTGGTCAGGGCGGCGAGCGCTCCTCCGGTCTTAGCGCTGTCCGCGGTGGTGAAGTAGGGGTTGCCGAGGTTCTTGGGGATGACAAAGACCTTGAGGCCCTTCTTCAGCCCGCCCGAGGCGGCGGCCGAGGACGAGCTGCTTGATGTGGTGCTCGACGAGCTGCACGCGGCGAGCACGGAGGACGCGGCAAGGAGCACCGCGGAGGCCCACAGCGCTCGCTTAAGGGACCGTCTCATACTGAATCCTTTCAATCCGTACAGATGAACACTGGCGAAGCGGGTCAGCTGGAACTGCGCGGACCCTGCGGGGCGGTGCGCCGGCCCTGGGATGCTGGCCGGCGCGCGAGCGTCATTCATGACCTGCCCCCACCGGGGACGGCGCCCGGTGGCCCCGGGCCCGCAGCCACTCGCGCGACCTGGTCACGACAGATCCCGCGGTAGGCACGAAGACGCTGATCAGCAGGAGCGCACCGGTGACGATGCCGGTGGCTTCCTGGTTGAAGTTGGTCAGCAGCAGGGCGTCCTGCAGGCCGGCGAACGCCAGGACCGCGAGCACCACACCGATGATCGAGCCCTTGCCGCCGAAGATGGACACCCCGGCCAGCAGCACGATGGCGACCACGGTCAGTTCCATGCCGATGCCGTTGTTCTGCACCGCGGTGGAGAGCCGGAAGGTCCACAGCACCCCGGCCATCGCGCAGACGACACCGGAGGTGACAAACAGCAGGAGCTTGATCCGCTTGACCCGGATCCCGGCGTAGAGCGCCGCCTCCGGGCTCGCGCCCATGGCGTAGATGGACCTGCCGGTGGCGGTGAAGTGCAGCACCACACCGAAGATCACTGCCAGCACGGCGAAGATCGCCACATTCCAGGGCAGGTCGGTGTTCGCCACGCCGAGGACGCCGATGGTGCTGTAGGGGGCGGGGAAGTCGGAGATCGTGTTCGAGCCGAGGATGATGAGCGCGACACCGCGGTAGAGCGCGAGTGTGCCGATGGTGACCGCCAGCGAGGGCAGGCCGACCCGGGTGACCATCAGCCCGTTGAACAGCCCAGCGGCCGCCCCGAGCAGCACCACCATGACGAAGATGACCAGCATCGGCCAGTGCCTGGCCCACAGGTAGCCGAGCAGGGCGCTGGCCATGCCCAGCGTGGACGCGACCGACAGGTCGATCTCACCGCTGATGATGATGAGCGTCATCGGCAGCGCCATGATCGCTACCTCGCCCGTGGTCACACCCAGGTTGAACAGGTTCGAGCCGGTCAGGAAATCGGGCGAGACGGCGACGCCGAACGCGAAGATGGCCACCACGACCACCGCCAGGCCGGTTTCCCACCGCATGGCCCCGCGCAGCGCGGTGCGGCGCCGGCGCTCCGGCTCCGGCGGCCGGGTGAGCAGGCTAGGTTCCGACACCGGCGCTCCTTCGTCTCAGCGCGGCCGAGAGTCTCAGCGAGATGATCCGGTCGAGCGTGATGGCCGCCAGCAGCAGGGCACCGGCGATCGCCTGGTCCCAGAACGGCGAGATGCCCAGCACGTACAGCGCGGAGTTGATGGTCTGGAGCAGCAGCGCCCCGATGGCCGCCCCGACCACGCTCCCGCTCCCCCCGAAGATCGCCACGCCGCCCACCACCACCGAGGCGATCACCGTCAGCTCGTAGCCCGTGCCGGCGTTGGAGTCCACGGTCTGGTACTGGGCCGCCCAGAGCACCCCGGCCACCCCGGCTATCGCCCCGCTCATGGCGAAGGCGGTGAAGACCCGCCTGCCGACCGGGATCCCGGCCAGCCGCGCCGCCTCGGGGTTGGAGCCGATCGCGTAGAGCTCGCGTCCGGACCGGTAAGACCGCAGGTAGTACGCACCTACGCCGATCACCACCGCGATCGCGATCGCGAGATAGGGGACCCCGTAGACGCCTGCCCGCGGGATCTCGATGAAGGCATTGGGCAGCGTCTGGGCGACGACCTCGTTGCCGCCCACGATCAGGATGTCGAGGCCCCGCACGATGTACAGGGTCGCCAGCGTGACCACCAGGCTCGGCACCCGGCCGACCGCCACCATGAGCCCGTTGGCGACGCCGACCGCCAGCCCGATCCCGAGGCCCACCAGGAAGACCACGACGATCGGTAGGCCGTGGATCTTGCCGAAGAGGCTGGCCGAGACGTAGGCCGACAGGCCCACCACCGAGCCGATCGACAGGTCCACGTTCCGGCTGATGATCACCATCGTCTCGCCGAGCGCGAGCAGGGCGAAGACGGTGGTGTTGGCCAGGATGAACTGCACTTCCTGCTGGCTGGCGAACCGCGGCTGGATGCTCACGGTGATCGCGACGAACACGATCAGGACGACGATGATGCCGGATTCCCTGATCCGGAAGACGCGCTCGGTCAGGCGGCGCGAGCTGATACGCGGCGGCCTGCCCGTGGCCTCCTGCCGGGTGTCGACCGTGGCGCTCATCCCGCCCGCTCCAGCTGGCCGGTCGCCGCGGACATGATCTTCTCCTCCGAGGCCTCGGCATGGGGGTACTCGGCGGTCAGCCGCCCCTCGCGCATCACCAGGATCCGGTCCCCGATGTAGAGCACCTCCGGCAGTTCCGAAGAGATCATCAGGATGGCGACGCCCTCCCCGGCGAGCCGCACCAGCAGCTCGTGCACGTCGGCCTTGGTGGCGATGTCGATGCCGCGGGTGGGCTCATCCACGATGAGCAGCGCCGGGCGGCGGCCGAGCCATTTGGCCAGCACCACCTTCTGCTGGTTGCCACCCGACAGCATGGACACCGGGTCGGTGAGCCTGCCGTACTTCAGCCTCAGCCGCTGGGCCCAGTCGGTGGCGAACGCGCGTTCGGCGGCGGACCGGATGAGCCCGCCCTGCCGCAGCCGGGCCAGGGAGGCGAGCGCCACGTTCTGCTGGACCGACATGTCCATGACCAGGCCCTGCTGGCGCCGGTCTTCGGGCACGTACCCGATCCCGGCCGCCATCGCGGCCGTGGGCGACGCCTTGCGCAGCTTCTGGCCGCGCACGGTCACCGAGCCGGCGTCGTAGCGGTCGATGCCGAAGATGGCGCGCGCGACCTCGCTGCGGCCCGAGCCGACCAGCCCGGCCAGCGCGACGATCTCCCCCGCCCGCACCTGCAGCGAGATGTCGGTGAACACCCCTTCCCGGGTCAGGCGCTCCACCCCCAGCACCTCGTCCCCGGGCTGGCCGCGCTCCCCCGCCGTGCGCTGCGGCATGTCCCTGCCCACCATGGCGCGCACCAGGTCATTCGCGCTGAGACCCGCCAGCTCGCTGGCCAGCACCGTGCTGCCGTCGCGCATCACGGTGACGCGCTGGCAGATCTCGAAAACCTCCTCCAGCCGGTGCGAGATGAACAGCACCGCGGCCCCGTCCGCGCGCAGCGCGCGGACCACGTCGAAAAGCCGGGCCACCTCGGCCGCGGACAGCGCGGCGGTCGGCTCGTCCATCACGATGACCCGGGCCTCGCGGGTGAGCGCCTTGGCGATCTCCACGATCTGCTGGTCGGCGATGGACAGCCCGCGTGACACCCGGGCCGGGTCGAGCTGCACGCCCAGCCGCTCGAACAGGGCCGCGGCCTGCGCCCGCATGCGCCGGCGGTCGATCCGCCGGGCGGCCAGCAGCGGCTGGCGGCCCATGAAGATGTTCTCGGCCACCGAGAGGTCGGGGAAGAGGGTCGGCTCCTGGTAGATAACGGCGATGCCAGCCGCCTGGGCGGCGGCCGGCCCGGAGAGCACGGCCGGCTGGCCCTCGATGAGCAGCTGGCCCTCATCTGGCTGGTGCACGCCGGCCAGGATCTTCACCACGGTCGACTTCCCGGCGCCGTTCTCCCCCACCAGCGCGTGTGCCTCGCCGCCGTACAGGTCGATCGAGCCGTCCACGACCGCGTGCACAGCGCCGAACGACTTCGCCGCATGCACCAGCGACAGCAGCGGGCGGGCCGGCTCCCGCGTGGCAGGCGCCCCGGACGGGTCCGGTGTGGCGGCACCGGGAACCGCCGACGGCGCAGCACCCGGCGTGGCCGGGCCGGGTGTGGCGGGCTCCGGTGTGGCCGGGTCCGGTGTGGCCGGGCCGGGTGTGGCCGGCGCCGGTGTGGCCGGGGCCGGTGTGGCCGGGCCGGGTGTGGCGGGGCCGGAGGGCCCTGACGTGGCAGGTGCCCCGGATCCGGGCGGGCCGGCCGGGCCGGGCTGGCCGGGCGTGGCGGAGACGTCCTGGCCGTCAGCGGCGGAACGGGCCGGATCCGGCTGGCCGGTTCCGGTGGCAGCGTCGCCGTCAGCAGCCACAGCTCGCCCCTTTCCGCTGGCTGACCCGCTTACTGACCGTCGCGGTCGTTCCGGTTACACCAGCGCCACCCGCCTGGCGCCGGTGTAACGTTTCAAATATGTGAAGAAGTGTCAGGCCAGGCCATGGAGGTGTCAATAGCGGCGGGCACAGGTGGTTGAATCGTTACATAACCTCCCGGTAACGGCGCGATCCTCCCATCTGACCACGGCCGACACCGGCAAGCCAGGGCCTGGCGCCGGCCCGGCGGCACACCCCATCCCCGGCCAGGCCGGCCCCCGGCGAGGGAGTTTGACACGTTCTAATGGATCACCGCACACTGGCGGCACAGGAGGGATACCCGTGATCAACGCGCCGGTCAGCATCAGGGATGTCGCCGCGTACGCGGGCGTCTCTGTGGGCACGGTCTCCAACGTGCTCAACCGGCCGGACGTCGTTGCCGAGCCCACCCGTAGCCGGGTGCAGGCGGCCATCAAGCAATTGGGTTTCATCCGGAATGAGTCGGCCCGCCAGCTCCGGGCCGGGCGGAGCCGGACCATCGGGCTGGTCGTGCTCGACGTGGCGAACCCGTTCTTCACCGACGTGGCGCGCGGGGTGGAGGACGAGGCCAGCGAGTCGGGCCTGGCGGTCATCCTGTGCAACAGCGACGACCAGCAGGCCAAGGAGACCCATTACCTGGAGCTGCTCGAGGAGCACCGCGTCCAGGGGATCCTGATCACGCCGGTGCCCGGCGCCCATGACCGGCTCGCCCGGCTGCAGCGCCGGGGCACCCCGGTGGTGCTGGTGGACAGCAGGTCGCCGACCCACGGCCAGTGCTCCGTGGCCGTGGACGACGTGCTCGGCGGCGACCTCGCCGTGACGCATCTGCTGGCGGCGCAGCACGAGCGGATCGTCTTCGTCGGCGGCCCGATGACCTTCCGGCAGGTGGCCGACCGCCACGAGGGAGCCATCCGGGCACTGGAGCGGGCCGGCATGCGTGCCCGCCAGCTTCAGGTGATCGAGACCACAGCCCTCAACGTGTCCGCGGGGAAGCTGGCCGGCGCGGCCATCGCGGACATGCCCGCCGCGCGCCGGCCGACCGCCGTCTTCTGCGCGAACGACCTGCTCGCGCTGGGTGTCCTCCAGGAGATGACGGCCAGCAGGATCCGGGTGCCCGACAGCATCGCCATCGTCGGCTACGACGACATCGATTTCGCCGCCGCCGCCGCGGTGCCGCTTTCCTCGGTGCGCCAGCCGCGGCACCAGCTCGGCCGGACCGCGGCCCAGCTGCTGCTGGACGAGGCGCTGGGGGAAGCGTCCCACCAGCACCGCCAGGTCGTATTCGAGCCGGAACTGGTGGTCCGCCGGTCGAGCCAGACCCGGCGGCAGGACCGGCCGCGCAAGGTCCCGCCCGCCAAGGCCCCGCCCGCCAAGGCCCCGCCCGCCAAGGCCCCGGTGGCCACCACGGCCCCCGCCGCGGCCACGGCCGCCGTCACCGAAGCAGCGGGGTGAGCCATGCGGGTCGCCCTGTTCGTGACCTGCCTCGCCGACACGCTGTTCCCCGAGGTGGGGAAGGCGACAGTGCAGCTGCTGGAACGCCTCGGCCACCAGGTGGAGTTCCCCCAGGCCCAGACCTGCTGCGGCCAGATGCACGTGAACACCGGGTACCTGCGGGACGCGCTGCCGCTGGTCCGCAACCATGCCGCTGTGTTCGGCGGCTACGAGGCGATCGTCGTGCCCTCCGGCTCCTGCGCCGGCTCGGTCCGCCACCAGCACGCGATGGTGGCCCGGCGGTACGGCGAGGATGACCTCGCGCGCCGTGCGGAGGACGTGGCCAGCAGGACCTTCGAGCTGTCGGAGTTCCTGACCGACGTGCTGGGGCTGGAGGACGTCGGCGCCTACTACCCGCACCGGGTCACCTACCACCCGACCTGCCACTCGCTGCGGCTGCTGCGGGTGGGCGACCGGCCGCTCCGGCTGCTGCGCCACGTCGGCGGCCTGGACCTGGTGGATCTGCCCGACGCCGAGGTGTGCTGCGGTTTCGGCGGCACGTTCGCGGTCAAGAACGCCGACGTGTCCACGGCCATGCTCGCCGACAAGATGCGCGGCGTCCTCGCCACCCGCGCCGAGGTCTGCACCGCGGGCGACAGCTCCTGCCTGATGCACATCGGCGGCGGGCTGTCCCGGCTCAACGCGGGCACCCGTACCGTCCACCTCGCCGAGATCCTCGCCTCCACCCGGGAGTGACATGGCCACCTTCCTGGGCATACCGAACGCCCCCCGCGGGGTGGGCCACCTGCGCGGCGACGAGCCGTTCCCGGTGGCGGCCCGCAAGGCCCTGGCCAACACCCAGCTCCGGCGCAACCTCGGCAAGGCCACCAGCACGATCCGGGCCAAACGTGCTGCCGTGGTGGCCGAGCTGCCGGACTGGGAGGAGCTGCGCGCCGCCGGGCAGGCGATCAAGGCGGACACGATGCGCCACCTCGACCACTACCTGACGGAGCTGGAGTCCCAGGTCACCGCCAGGGGCGGCACGGTGCACTGGGCGCGGGACGCGATCGAGGCCAACCGCATCGTGACCGGCCTGGTCAGGCAGGCCGGCGCGGCCGAGGTGGTGAAGGTCAAGTCGATCGTGACCGACGAGATCGGGCTGAACGACGCCCTCGCCAAGGCCGGCATCCACGCCTATGAGACAGATCTGGCGGAGCTGATCGTTCAGCTCGGCAAGGACCGGCCATCGCACATCCTGGTGCCCGCGATCCACCGCAACCGGGCGGAGATCCGCGACATCTTCCTGCGCGAGATGGCCGGCGTCGACCCGGGCCTGACCGATACCCCGGCCGCGCTCACCGAGGCGGCCCGGCTTCACCTGCGGCGGGCCTTCCTGTCCGTGCGGGTCGGCATCAGCGGCGCGAACTTCGCGATCGCCGAGACGGGCACGCTGTGCGTGGTGGAGTCGGAGGGGAACGGCCGGATGTGCCTGACCCTGCCGGAGACGCTGATCACCGTCATGGGCATCGAGAAGGTGGTGCCGGCCTGGCGCGACCTGGACGTGTTTCTCCAGCTGCTGCCCCGCTCGTCGACCGGAGAGCGGATGAACCCCTACACCTCGATGTGGACGGGGGTGACCCCCGGCGACGGGCCGCAGGCGTTCCACCTGGTGCTGCTCGACAACGGCCGGACCGCGGCGCTGGCGGACGAGACCGGGCGGCAGGCGCTGCACTGCATCCGCTGCTCGGCGTGCCTGAACGTGTGCCCGGTCTACGAGCGCACCGGCGGCCACGCCTACGGCTCGGTGTACCCGGGGCCCATCGGCGCGGTGCTGTCGCCGCAGCTGACCGGGGTGGAGGACAACGCGTCCCTGCCATACGCGTCAACGCTGTGCGGCGCGTGTTACGACGCCTGCCCGGTCAAGATCGACATTCCTTCGCTCCTGGTCCACCTGCGCGCCCGCCACGTCGAGGAGGCGCAGCGGGCGCACCGGGTGCCCAGCCCGGAGGCGGTCACCATGGCCGCCGCCTCCTGGGTGATGGTCAGCCCGTCGCGCTGGGCGGCGGCGCAGGGGGCCAGCCGGCTCGGCCGCGCGCTCGGCCGGGGCGGGCGCATCCGCCGGCTCCTGCCGCCGCTGTCGGCCTGGACCACCGCGCGGGACGCACCGGCGCCGCCACGCCAGACCTTCCGCGAGTGGTGGCGGAAGGAACACGGGAGCGGGCCGTGACCGGCCAGGCAGCCCGCGACGAGGTGCTGGCCCGGATCCGCACCGCGCTGGGCAGCTCCGGGGGCGGCCCGGCAGGACCCGCCGGGGATGCGGTGCGCCGTGGCTACCGGACCGGCGGCGACCTGGATGCCCCGCAGCTGCTCGAACGGCTGGCCGAGCGGTTGCGCGACTACGGCTGCCTGGTCCGGCACGCGGCGCCCGGCGAGGTCATGACCGCGGTCGGCGAGGCGCTCAGCCAGCGCGGGGTAGGGCGGGTCGTGGTGCCGCCCGGGCTCGACCTGGCCGACCTGCCCGCCGGGACCGAGATCGTCGTTGACGACGGCCTCTCCCCCGCCGCGCTCGACGCGGTCGACGGCGTCATCACCAGCGCGGCCGTGGCGATCGCCGAGACGGGCACCATCGTGCTCGACGGGTCGCCGGGGCAGGGACGGCGCGCCCTGTCCCTCGTCCCCGACTACCACCTGTGCATCGTGCGGGCCGGCCAGGTGGTCGCCCTGGTGCCCGAGGCGCTGGCGCGGCTGGCTCCCGCCCGCCCGCTCACCTGGATCAGCGGCCCGTCCGCCACCAGCGACATCGAACTGGACCGGGTCCAGGGCGTGCACGGCCCGCGCACCCTCGAGGTGATCCTCGTCGCCCCCGATCCGGCCGGCTGACATCCTCGACCTCCATGATCGTGGAGACTTTTCCGTACACAGGAACGCATGGCAAAACCGAAATGATCAGCCCTGCCGACCCCATTCGACGCTTGATCATCGAGTACACAGCTCAGATCCCGGCTATGGCCGGAACCGAAGCACAGCTTGCGGACGCTGACGGAATGCCGCTTGCGGATCATAAGATGTCATTTGGCGTGTCCCTTGCGGGTCGCCTATCCATTTACCATAGATATCTAACTATTAGAAATTAAATCCTTAGAGCTTTCTTGCTACCCTTGAGGCCATGCCCAGGCCCCCCCGCACCCCGATCGGCCTCCAGCTGGCCCGTACCGCCAGGTCGGTGAGCCGCGCGTTCGACGACGCGCTGGCGCAGGCCGACGGGTCGGTCCCGGTCTGGCTGGTGCTCATCTCGCTCAAGAGCCAGCACCTGCGCAATCAGCGCGAGCTGGCCGAGGCGGTGGGGATCCGGGAGGCCACGCTGACCCACCACCTGAACTCCATGGACGAGCAGGGCCTGATCACCCGCAGGCGGGACCCGGCCAACCGCCGCGTCCACCTGGTGGAACTGACCGAGGCCGGGGAGGCCGCGTTCCAGCGGCTGCGCGGCGCGGCGACCGCGTTCGACCAGCGGCTGCGGGCCGGCTTCAGCGGCGATGAGGTGGCGGAGCTGGAGACGCTGCTGAGCCGGCTGTCGGCCAATGTGAGATGACCGCTGGCGATCCCCGGAGCCTGGCCACCGTGGCACGCAGCTCGGCCACTTCCCGGGTGAGCTCCGCGATCCGGCGCCCGCGGCCGGCTGCCTCGCGTGACTCCGCGATCTCGCGGATGCGGCGCACCTCGCTGTATAGCGGGCCGAGACCGCGGTCACCCGCGCCGGCCCGGTCTCCCGGGCCAGCGGCGCCCGGGTCTTCCAGGCCCATGGGCGACCCGCAATGGGGACAGCGCGGCGTTTGGCTCATATCGGCTCCGGCGGAAGTGGCCCGGGCCGCGGCCCGGGCGAGACCCGGCCGTGCGCCCGCCCGCAACCGGTTCGCGGCCCGTCCGCACGCTACGTGCGCACCGGGAGAGCGGCAATGAGCGGTTCCCCAAATCCGGGGCGGCCGTTTCTGGGGACGAGCACAAACCCGTTTCCGGGCCCACCGCCCAGCTTGCCCGGCGGCGGCGCAAGGCCGCCTGCCCGGCGGGCCCGGGCTAGTCGCGACGGCCGGGGATTTGTGGCCGACCACAGCGCGCTGACGAAGAACGTTGTGCTGGCGCCCGGTGCGCCAGGCACCGGTGACTCGCACACTGGGATGGCCGGTAAGACAGTGCCAGCCGCCCGGCCGGGACCGGGCTCACGAAGGCAGGTGCCCGGATGAACACGGCCGGCCGCCGGGGCGCGCGGAGCATCGCGGCGTGGCCGCGGCCGGTGCGGCCCCGGCTGCCCGCGTGGCTGGGGTACCGCATCCAGCGGCTGCTGGCGCCCAACGCCTGCTACCGCTGGCTCGCGGGCTGGCTGGAACGCTCGCCAGCGCGGTACCGGGCATTCGCCGCCGCAGAGCAGGCGGCCAAGGGCGAGCTGTTCGGCTGCCGGATGTGCGGTCAGTGCACGCTGCCGGTCACCGGCTACGCCTGCCCGATGACCTGTCCCAAGCAGCTGCGCAACGGCCCCTGCGGAGGGGTCGGCAGTGACGGTTCCTGCGAGGTCTACCCGGATATCCGCTGCGTGTGGCTGGAGGCCTGGGAGCGGGCGGAGCGGCACGGCCGGGTCGCCGACCTGCACCTGCTGCAGCGCCCCGTCGACCACCGGAGGTGGGGGGAGAGCGCGTGGGTCAGCTACTGGCACGGGCGTGACGACGGCCTGTGGGCCGCCGGTGACGCATCAGCCATCCGGGACAGCGTGCCAGCGGCGGAGCGGCGATGACCGTCCCACCGTCCCCGCCGTCGCTGCGCAGCCGCCTGGAGTCCGCGCAGACCGCGGTGACCGCCGAGGTCGGCCCTCCCCGCGGGGCCGACCCGGAGGCGGTGCGCCGCAAGGTGGAGGCGCTGCGCGGCTGGGTGGACGCGGTCAACATCACCGACAGCCAGAGCGCGCACGTGCGGCTGTCCAACTGGGCGGGCAGCATCCTCGCGCTGGCCGCGGGTGTCGAACCGGTCATGCAGCTCACCTGCCGCGACCGGAACCGCATCGCGCTCCAGTCCGACCTGCTGTCCGCCGCCGCCCTCGGCGTCCCGAACGTGCTCCTGATGACCGGCGACCACCCGCGGTTCGGCGATCACCCCGACGCCAAGCCCGTGTTCGACCTCGACAGTGTCCAGCTCGTGTGGACCGCCCGGACCATGCGCGACGAGGGGCGCCTGCTTTCCGGGCGCACGCTGGACCCGCCGCCCCACTGGCTGATCGGGGCGGTCGAGAACCCGTTCGCGCCGCCGGCCGGGTTCCGCGCCGCCAGGCTCGGCAAGAAGGTCGCCGCTGGCGCCGAATTCGTGCAGACGCAGTTCGTCTTCGACGTCCCCGCCTTCACGCGCTGGATGACCGGGGTGCGGGAGCTGGGGCTGGACGCGCGCTGCAAGGTCCTGGCCGGGGTCGGGCCGGTCCGCTCGCTGCGGGCGCTGGAATACATGCGCGGCAATGTCCCCGGCCTGTGGATCCCGGACGAGATCGGCCGCCGGCTGCGCGGCGTCCCGCCCGGCCGGGTGGCCGATGAGGCAATGACGATGTGCGCGGAGATCATTCAGCAGGTGCTGCGGATCCCTGGGGTCAGCGGTGTCCACGTGATGGCGCCGGGCTTCGAGCACGGCATCCCGGAGATTCTCGCCCGGGCGGGCCTCACCCGCGCGGGAGTGGGGAGCGGCCATGCACATTGACGTCCGCCCGGTCACCAGGCTGCGCGGCCCGGGCGCGGTGGATGTCGCCGCGGCGCTCGGGCCCGTCTTCACCGCGCTGAGCACAAGCCCCGCCGACCTGGCCCGGCTCCGGGTGGTCTGCGACTGGATCCAGTACCGCAACAACTTCTCCGAGCCGGTCACCTGCCGCCCCGTGCTAGCAGAACCGGTGCCGGCAGAACCCGCGCCGGCAGAACCCGCGCCGGCACAACCGGCGCCGGCCGGCCATCTTGGCCAGCCCGGCCGCGGCCGCGGCCCGTCACGGCAGCGGCAGGACAGCGTCGAGATCGCCATCGACCTGCGCCGCTGCGGCGAGACCGACGTGGCGACGCGCGTCAGGGAGGCGCTGGCCGCCGCTGGGGGCTCCGCCGAGCCCGGGGCGATCGTGCTGGAGCCGTGGGTGCCCACCAGCGAAAGCTGCATCTGGCGGTTCAACACGCTCTACTGGCAGGCGCTGTCACGGTGGGAACAGGCCACCGGGCGGGAGTATGAGCAGGCGCTGCCGGGCGGGGAGAGCGACGCCCGCAACACCGCGGCCGTGCGGCAGATGATCGGTGAGCTGTTCGGCGTGTGGGACGAGCTGGACGCCCGGCACGCCCTGCCGGAGGAGCTGTACGTCGTCGAGCTCGGGGTCGGCAACGGCAGCCAGGCCCGCACCTGGCTGGACACCTTCGCCGCCCTGGACCGCGCGCACGGGCGTGACTACTACCGGCGCCTCCACTACCTCATGGGCGACTACTCGCCGCACGTGCTCGAGCGGGCCCGGCAGGCGGTGGCCCACCACGGTGACCGCGTGAACGGGCTCGTGCTCGACGCCACCCGCCCCCTGCTCACCCTCGGATTCCTGCGCGGCAAGGCGTTCTGCGTGTACATCTCCAACGTCTACGACAACCTGCCGACCGACGAGCTGGCGAGCATCGGCGGCCGCCCCTACCTGGTCGAGGTGCGCGCCTACCTCCGCGGCGAGGACGCCGGGCAGGTCACGGCCCGCCACGGCGTCCCGGCCCGCGCGCTGGCCGCGCTCACCGAGCGGCTGCTCAGGCTGGGTCCGGACCTGCTGGCCGAGGCGGCGCCGGAGACCTTCGCCGACGCTGATCAGGTGGTGGCGTTCTGGCAGGACGTCTGGCTGGCGCTGCGCCTGCAGGAGCGCTATGTCCCGCTGGCAGGGCTCGACGTCTACCGCGTGTCCCCGTCGCTGACCGGGGAGATCCTGGGGCCGCTCATGGGCAGCAGCGGCGACATCCGGATGCACGCCAGCAACGGCGCCCTGGCCAGCTTCGAGGGCACCCTGCCACTGCTCCACCCGTTCGGGCGGCTGCTCTGCCACGACCTTTTCCTCACCGAGCCAGCCCAGTACCACGCCGGGTTCTACGGGCCAGGCAAGTACGACGGCTCGGTGGTGAACTGGGTCAACGGCCCGCTGCTCCAGCTCATCGGCAACCGCCGGGGGTTCGACGTGCAGATAGCGCCCTTCGGGGGGCGCCCCGGGGCGAATATCAAGACGCTCACCGCACAGGTGCGGGACTGATCGCCGTGACCGCGCCTGGCCCGGCCGCGCTGCTGCCCACCACGGTCGTCGGCTCCTATCCGGTGCCGGAGTGGCTCGAGCGCCTCAAGACCGACTACTACCAGCGCCGGATCAGCGCCCAGCATCTCAACGAGATCCATGAGGTCGCCATCAAAGCGGCGCTCAAGGACCAGGAGCTGACCGGGCTGGACATCGTTTCCGACGGCGAGCTCAGGCGCGACAACGACATCGACTACCTGCTGACCCGCATCCCCGGCGTCAGCATCCCGCACCGGGCCAAGACCGACTACTACGACTACTACGACGCCGAGGTCACCCGGCCGCTGCCCGATCCGGCCGCCGGTGCCGTGGGCCTGGGCCTGGCCGGGGACTTCGCGTTCACACGGGAGCAGACCCAGCGGCCCATCAAGTTCTCGTTCACCGGCCCCTTCTCGCTGTCACGCCGGATCCGCAACGGCGCCTACGCCGATCCCGGCGATCTGGTGCGGGCCCTCGCGGGCTGGCTCAACGCGGAGGCGCGGGCGCTGGTGGCGGCCGGGGCGGATCTGCTGCAGATCGACGAGCCCTTCCTGGCCGGCTACCCGGAGGCGGCGGAGCTGGCGATCGAGGCGGTCAACATCGTCACCGACGGTGTGGACGCGGCGTGGGCCCTGCACGTGTGCTACGGGAACCGTTACGCCAGGCCGCTGTGGGAAGGGCACTACGACTTCCTGTTCCCCGCCGTCCTCGCGGCCCGGATCGATCAGCTCGTGCTCGAGTTCGCCCGCAAGGGCCCCGGCGACCTGCGGCTGTTCCGGCAGTACGCATGGAACCGCCGGGTCGGGCTCGGGGTGATCGACGTGAAGAGCACCGACGTGGAGACGGCGGATCTGGTAGCTTCCCGCATCCGCCGGGCGCTGGAATTCGTCCCGGCGGAGCGGCTCGTGATCAACCCCGATTGCGGGCTGCGGCACCTCCCGGCAGATGTGGCACGCGCCAAGCTGCGCGCTATGGTGGCCGGGGCCGCCCAGGTGCGCGAGGAGCAGCGATCCGGGGGCCGGCACGGCGGCCCGCCGCCCGCTGAACCGGGGGCCGCGCAGTCCAGCGGGCCGGCCGAGGTGGCCGGGCAGGCCGCCTCTCGCTCTATCGGTAAAAAGGCAGGGAGTGGTCGATGAGCAGGTGGGACCCGGACGGCTTCGTCTTCACCTCGGAGTCGGTGACCGGCGGGCATCCGGACAAGATGGCCGACCAGATCTCCGACACCATTCTCGACGCCGCGCTCGCGCAGGACCCGGACTCGCGGGTGGCGGTCGAGACGCTGCTGACAACGGGCCTGATCGTGATCGCGGGTGAGCTGACGACCAAGGCCGTGCTCGACTACCCGGCACTCGCCCGCGGCTGCGTGCGGGACATCGGCTACGTCGGCGGCGAGTTCGGGTTCGACGCCGACGCGGTCGGCGTCCTGGTCGCCCTGGACAAGCAGTCGCCGGACATCGCCCGGGGCGTGGACTCCTCGCGGGAGGTGCGGACCAGCAACCATGAGCATCCCTATGACCAGGCGGGCGCCGGCGACCAGGGGATGATGTTCGGCTACGCCACGAACGAGACCCCTGAGCTCATGCCCATGCCGATCACGCTGGCGCACCGCCTCGCCCGGCGGCTGACCGAGGTCCGCGAGACCGGGCTGGTGCCCTACCTGCGCCCGGATGGCAAGACCCAGGTGACCGTACGCTACGACTCCGGCGGGCGGCCCGTCCGGGTGGAGAAGCTGCTCATCTCCTCCCAGCACGCCGAGGGCGCGGAGGACAAGCTTCCCGATGCGCTGTGGGAGCACGTGGTCACCCAGGTGCTGCCGCCGGACCTGTACGAGGCGGCGGATCTGCGCGGCAACTTCTATGTCAACCCCACCGGCCGGTTCGTCATCGGTGGGCCGGTCGGCGACGCCGGCGTGACCGGCCGGAAGATCATCGTGGACACCTACGGCGGCTTCGCCCGCCATGGCGGCGGCGCGTTCTCCGGCAAGGACCCGTCCAAGGTGGACCGCTGCGCCGCCTACGCCGCCCGCTACGTGGCCAAGAACGTCGTGGCCGCCGGGCTGGCCGATCGCGCGGAGGTCCAGGTCGCCTACGCCATCGGCATGGCACGGCCGTTCTCGCTGCTGGTGGACACCTTCGGCACGGAGAGGGTCAAGCGTGCCACCATCGTCGATCTGGTACGGGAGAACTTCGACCTGCGGCCGGCCGCGATCTGTGATCACCTCGACCTGCGCCGCCCGCGCTACCGCGCCACCGCGGCCTACGGCCATTTCGGGCGCGACGAGCCCGAGTTCACCTGGGAACGCACGGACAAGGCGGAGACCCTGCGCCGTCAGGCCGGGCTCGGGTAGCCGCTACGGCCGGCTCCCCGTTTTGTGACGGCCCACAAAGACGGGGCCTGATTCCCGCCTTATGCTGCGCTTGTGACGGACAACCTCCCGGCCGTGGGGCGGGCTGTTCCCGCTGGCTCGCCGCGTGATCTCGGCCGGGAGAACGTGGTGCTCCGGGAGCTGGTGACGGTCTACCGCCAGCTGTCCGGGCTGGCGCTGCAGGACGCGGACCTGGCGAGCGTGGCCCAGCTGCTGGCCGACCGGACGGCCGCGACGGTGGCGGTGGTCAGCCCGGTCATGGACGTCATGGCCGCGGCATCCCCGGGGGTGCCGCAGGAAAAGGCGGCCGTCCTGGTCGCCGACGCCCTGGTCCACCCGCGCCTGGGCCAGGTCCTGCGGGCATCACGGCAGGGCCACCGGTCCCTGTGGCTGCCCAGCGTCGGCGGGATGCCCGCCATCATCGTCGCGCCGATCCTGGTCGGCGGCGAGGTGCCCGCCCACCTGATCACCCTGGACCCGCCCGAGCGCGCCGCTGACGAGGACATGAGCCTGCTGGTCACCGAGCACGCGGCCACGATCTGCGGGGTGATACTCGGCCGGGAGCACGTGGCCGCGGCCGCTGCCCGCCGGGTCCGTGATGACCTCGTCGAGGGCCTGCTGCTCGGGCGCGGCCGCGACGACGGCGACACCAGCAGATGGGCGGCGCATCTCGGGTACGACCCGGGCCGCGAGCACAACGTGGCCGTCATCGCCTTCGACGTCCCTGCCCCGCGCCCGCCCCAGGACGCCGACGCCGTCCGGCAGCGGGTCCGCGATGTGATCGAGCACTTCATCGCCACCCGCGCCCAGGACGCGATCATCTCGGCACGGGAATCGGAGGTGGTGCTGGTGGCCGCCGTCCCGGGCTCCGGTCACGAGGGCGGCATGGACGCGCAGCGGCTCGGCGCCACCTGTATCGCCCGGCTGGCTGAGCTGTTCCCGGACACGAAGGTGGTCATCGGGATCGGCGGCACCTGCCGCGACCCGCAGGAGATCACCCGCTCCTACGAACAAGCGCACCGGACGATCGAGACCCTGCGCCGCATCGGCCGGACCGGCACGGTCACCGCCTTCGCCGACCTCGGCATCCACCGGCTGCTGCTGCAGGTCCCCCAGCTGGCGGAGCTGAGAGCGTTCGCGGACGACGTGCTCGGCAGCCTGTCCCCCGGCGAGCGCGACCGGCGGGCCGAGTACCTGACCACGCTCGCCTGCTACCTGCGGGAGAACAGCAGCCCGCAGCGCGCGGCGCGCTTCCTGCACGTCCACCCGAACACCGTGGCCTACCGGATCAGGCGGATCGAGGAGATCACCGGGCTGTCGATGGACAGCTACCGCGACCGCCTGACCACCCAGGTGGCGCTGGAGATCCTGGACGCGCTGGGGGACGGGCCGTGACCGGCCGGGCGGGGTTCACCGGCGCGCTCGGGCAGCGGCTGCTCGTCTGCGACGGCGCCATGGGCACGATGCTGCACGCCGCTGGCTGCGCGCTGGACCGGGCACTGCCCGAGGTCAGCCTGTCCGACCCCAAGCTGGTCGCCGCCATCCACGAGAGCTATGTGTCAGCGGGCGCGGACGTCATCCAGACCAACACGTTCGGGGCGAACCGGCTGTGGCTCGCCGGCCACGGCTACCCCGACCAGGTCGAGCAGATCAACCGGGCCGCGGTCGAGATCGCCCGGGAGGCCGCGGGCTCCGACCGTGAGGTCTTCGTAGCGGGATCGGTCTCGCCCGCGGTCACGGCCCGGCAGCGGCGCCAGGCCGGCGCCGCCGAGCGGCAGGATGTGCTCGCCGAGCAGATCCGCTCCCTCGCGGCCGCAGGGGTCGACCTGCTCATCCTGGAGACGTTCGGCTACCTCGACGAGCTCGCCGAGGCCGTGGCCGTGGCCAGCGACGTCTGCGACGTCCCGATCGTCGCGCAGGCCACCTTCGCCGACGACGGGCGCACGCTGGGCGGCGAGACACCGCACGAGGTCGCCTCCGTGCTCGGCGAGCTGCCGGTCGTGATGCTCGGGACCAACTGCACCATCGGCCCGCAGCGGATGCTCGCCGTGGTGGAGAGCCTGGTCCGGTATTCGGCCCTGCCGGTCAGCGCGCTGCCGAACGCGGGCCAGCCGCGCAAGGTCGGCCACCGCCGCTTCGAGTTCAGCATCGATGCCTCTTACTTCGCCCGCTACCTGCGGCGATTCGCGGAGGCGGGCGCGGCCATGGTCGGTGGATGCTGCGGGACCACCCCCACGCACATCGAGGCGGCGGTGGCGAACCTGTCCGATCTGCCGGTGCCGGGCCCGCGGGCCGGCCGGCGGGCCCGGCCGGCCAGGCCCCCCGCTGGCCAGGCGAGCGGGGCCACGGGCGTCCTGGCCGCCCGCCTGGCCGCCGGCGACTTCGTCGTCGCGGCCGAGATCCCCGCCCCCGACGGCGGCGCCGCCGACCCGGCTGCCGGAACCGTGACCGCGCTGCGCGAGCGTGGCCTGGACCTGCTCGCGGTGACGTCACCGGAGAACCCGCGCGCCCACCGCGACTCCCTCGGCATGGCGGTCCAGTTCCAGGCCCATGGCGGGGTGGAAACCATCGTCACGATGACGACCTGGGACAAGACCATCATGACCTTGCAGGCGGACCTGCTCGGAGCGCACGCGCTCGGCATCCGCGGCGTCATCTGCGAGACCGGCAGCCCGCCGGTTCTCGGGGACTACCCGGCGGTGGACGGGATCTGGGAGGTCGACTCGCTCAGCCTGGTGGCCCTGCTCGCGGGCCTGAACGCCGGCCGCGACCTCGACGGGCTGCCGCTGACCACCAAGACGTCCTTCTGCATCGGGACCCGTGTCAGCCCGGGGGCGCAGGACACCGGGGCCGAGATCGAGCGGATCAGGGCCGAGGTGGCGGCGGGTGCGCATTTCCTGGTCACCCGGCCGCTGTACGAACTGGGCGCGCTGCGGCAGCTGACCGCGGCCCTTGGCGCCGGGGGCGCCGGGGGCACCAAGGTACCGGTGCTGCTGTCGGTCGCGCCGCTGCGCAGTTTCGAGGAAGCCGACTACCTCGCGCACGAGGTGCCGGAGGTGACCATGCCAGCGGCCACGCTGCGGGCGATGGAACGCGCGGGACCGGCCGCCGCCCGGGCGGCGGGTCTCGGCCTGGCCGCGGACCTGCTCCGGGAGGCGCGCCCGCTGGTCGACGGCGTGATACTCGCCACGCCCGAGGGCGATGTGGCCGCGCTGGGGCCGCTGCTGGCGGTCCTGGCATGAGCGGTTTACTGCGGCGCGGCGGCGGCCGCCAGTTCTCCGGCGGGCCCTGGCCGGTGGCGGAAACCCCGGCCGTGACCGGATCGCGTAAGGTCATGGCCGGAGCACAATGGTGCGGGTGGGCGCCTGTGGGATGTGCCGTAGCGGGCAGCCGGCCGCTGCCGCATGCTGTGGCGTACCCACAGGATGGCCTCTGTCCAGAGCGTTCCACCTGGTCAGTGAGAACACGGCATCGGAAGTGACGGAGGCCAGATGAGCATCCTGGGCACCCGGGTAGTGCGGACCGAGGACCCGCGGCTGCTGACCGCGGGCGGTACCTACGTGGATGACCTCAGGGTCCCGGAACTGACCGGGGCGGCGCGGGTCACGTTCGTGCGCAGCCCGGTCGGCCACGCGCGGATCACCGGCATCGACACCTCGGCTGCGCTGGCGGCACCGGGCGTCGTCGCCGTGCTGACCAGCAAGGACATGGACGACCTGCCTCCCCCTCCGCCGCCCCCGGAGGGCGGCCCCAACGAGGCCGCCCCGATGCCGCTCGGCGGGCCGTGGTCCGAGCCGTTGCTCGCGGTCGACCGGGTCAGGTTCGTCGGCGAGCCGGTGGCGATGGTGCTCACCGACGACAGCTACCAGGGTGAGGACGCGGCCGAGCTGGTCAGCGTGGATTACCAGCCGCTGCCCGCGGTCGTGGGCATCGACAGCGCGCTGGCGGGCCAGACCCTGCTCTTCCCCGGCACCGAGTCGAACGTCGCGGTCACCGCCGCCAAGCCGGGCGAGGGAGGCGGGTTCGAGGCCTGCGATGTCGTGGTCGAGCGGACCATCGAGAACCAGCGGCTCGCACCGGTGCCGCTGGAGGGCCGCGCCGCCGCGGCCCGCTGGGCGGACGGCAAGCTGACGTACTGGGTGAGCACCCAGAACGCGCAGATCTCCCGCTTCATCCTGGCCGGGGCGCTCGGGCTCGCGCCCCCCAGCATCCGGGTGATCACCCCCGATGTGGGCGGCGGGTTCGGCGCCAAGGTCGGGATCGACCGGGACGCGATCCTGGTGGCGTGGGCGGCCCGCCGCACCGGCCGGCCGCTGCGGTGGGTGGAGACGCGCAGCGAGAACCTGGTCGGGATGACGCACGGGCGCGCCCAGCGGCACACCGTCAAGATCGGCGGTACGCGGGACGGCCGCATCCTGGCCTACCGGCTCGACATCGTGCAGGACACCGGCGCCTACCCCCGCATGACCGGTTTCCTCGCGTTCCTCACCAGCCTGATGGCGGCAGGCCCGTACGACATCGGCTTCGTGGAGACCGCCGCCCGGACCGTGGTGACCAACACGACGCCGATCTCCGCCTACCGCGGCGCCGGGCGGCCCGAGGCGACGGCGGCGATCGAGCGCGCCGTCGACCTGTTCGCCGCCGAGATCGGCATGGACCCGGCCGAGCTGCGGCGCAAGAACCTCGTGCCGTCCGACAGGTTCCCCTTCTCCAGCCCCTGCGGCGCCGTCTACGACAGCGGCGACTACGTGAGCGCGCTGGACAAGGTGCTGGCCGGGGCGGGCTATGCCGAGCTGCGGGCCGAGCAGGCACGCCGCCGGGAGCGCGGGGACGTGGTGCAACTCGGCATCGGGGTGTCCAGCTACGTGGAGATCACCGCCGCGGACGCGGCCGCGGGTGAGACCGCCCGGCTGGTGGTCCACAGCGACGGCACCGCCACGGTCTACACCGGCAGTTCCGCCCACGGCCAGGGGCATCACACGGCGTGGGCCATGCTCGTCCAGTCCGACCTCGGGATCCCGATGGCGAAGGTCACCGTGATCCACGGCGACACCGACGCCGTGCCCGAAGGCGTCGGCACCTACGCCTCCCGCTCGCTGCAGCTCGGCGGGGTCGCCGTCCACAACGCCGCGCTGGAGGTCAAAGACCAGGCCCGGCGGCTGGCCGCGGACATGATGGAGGCCAGCGAGGCCGACCTGGAGCTGGACGCCGACAGTGGGCTCTGGCAGGTCCGCGGGGACCCCGGCACCGCCCGGACCTGGGCCCAGGTGGCCGGCCACGCCGGCCACGATGGTCTCCAAGCGGCCGTCCAGTTCAGCGAGGGCCAGCCCACCTTCCCGTTTGGCAGCCATGTCGCGGTGGCCGAGGTCGACACCGAAACCGGAAAGGTGACCCTGGTCCGGCACGTGACGGTGGACGACGCCGGCACGGTGGTCAGCCCGCTGCTGGCCGAAGGGCAGCGGCACGGCGGCATCGCCCAGGGCGTGGCGCAGGCGCTGCTGGAGGAGATGGTGTACGACGCCGATGGCAACCCGCTGACCGGCACGCTCGCGGACTACGCCGCCATCACCGCCACCGAGCTGCCGAGCTTCGAGCTGCTGGACAGCGAGACACCGACCACCATCAACCCGCTGGGGGTCAAGGGAATCGGGGAGGCCGGGACGATCGGCGCCACCCCTGCCCTGCAGAATGCCGTCATCGACGCGGTCAGCCACCTCGGCGTCCGCCACATCGACATGCCAGCCACACCGGCGCGGGTATGGGCCGCGATCAGAGAAGCGAGGGACAGCCAGTGAAGGTGAGCATGACCGTCAACGGTGCCGCGGTCGGAGCGGAGGTGGCGGACCGTACCCTGCTGGTGCACTTCCTGCGGGACGTGGCCGGCCTCACCGCGACCAACGTCGGGTGCGACACCACCTCGTGCGGTGCCTGCACGGTCCTGCTGGACGGGCAGTCGGTGAAATCGTGCACGGTGCTCGCCGCCCAGGCCGACGGCCATGAGGTGACCACCCTGGAGGGGCTGGCCGACGGCGACGGCGAGATGCACCCGGTTCAGCGTGCCTTCCATGCCGAGCACGGCCTGCAGTGCGGGTTCTGCACCCCGGGCATGGTGATGGCAACGGTCTCGCTGCTCGCGGAGAACCCCAGCCCCACCGAGGAGCAGGTCCGCACCGGGCTGGAGGGCAACCTGTGCCGGTGCACCGGCTACCACAACATTGTCCGGGCCGTGCTCGCGGCCGCCGGCGAAGGGCAGGCAAGCCGGTGATCCCCGCACCGTTCACCTACCAGCGGGCCTCGTCGGTGGACGAGGCACTCGACCTGGCGGCACGCGGCGGCGACGACGCGAAGTTCCTGGCCGGCGGGCACTCGCTGCTCCCGCTCATGAAGCTCCGGCTGGCCGTGCCCGAGGTGCTGATCGACATCGGCAGGCTCCACGAGCTCTCCTACGTCCGCG
Organism: Streptosporangiaceae bacterium; assembly: GCA_035518495.1. Lineage (GTDB taxonomy): Bacteria > Actinomycetota > Actinomycetes > Streptosporangiales > Streptosporangiaceae > UBA9676. The sequence goes on along the minus strand of DATIXO010000073.1, from coordinate 31,349 downwards.
AGGAGAACGGCCACATCGCGGTCGGGGCTCTCACCAGCCACCACGACCTGTCGCGGGACCGGCTGGTCGGCAGCGAACTGCCGCTGCTCGCCCACGCCGCCGGGCAGGTCGGCGACCCGCAGATCCGCCACCGCGGCACGATCGGCGGCTCGCTGGCGCATAGTGACCCCGCAGCCGACCTGCCAGCGGTGATGCTCGTGCTGGACGCCACGCTGGTCGCGCGCGGCCCCTCCGGCAGCCGCGAGATCGCGGCCGGGGATTTCTTCCAGGGCCTGTTCGAGACCTCGCTGGAGCCCGGCGAGCTGCTGACCGAGATCCGCATCCCCCGGCCGGCCCAGGCCGGGTGGTCGTTCCAGAAGTTCACCAAGCGCGCCATCGACTGGGCGATCGTCGGCGCCGCCGTGCAGGGCGACCAGGTGGCGCTGGTCAACATGGGATCGACGCCGCTGCGGGCCAGCGCGGTCGAGCGGGCGCTGGCCGGCGGCGCCGCACCGGCCGATGCCGCCGCCCAGGCCGCGGAGGGGACAAGCCCGCCCGAGGACATCAACGCCGACCGTAGCTACCGCGAGCACCTGGCCCGGGTCCTGGTCGGCCGCGGGCTGGCCGAGGCGCGCTCACGCGGCTGAGAACCGCGGGAAGGCTCAGGGCCGGTGCCGGACCGGACCGGGCCGGTGCCCGCGGGCCGGCCCCGGCCGCGCGGCCCGTTCAGGCCCCGGATCCGCCCGGACGGGGCCGGATCACGTCCGAGGCGAGGAGATGGGACAGGGCCTTCCCGGCCGATGCCCGGCGCGGCGCCGGGACGCACGCCGTCATGGCCTCGCCCGCGGTGGGGAAATCGCCGAGGGCCTCGACCAGCGCGACCAGTTCCGGGGCCTTGAGGAACACCAGGCGCCGGTTCCCAAAGTGGTAGGCCAGGCCGCCGAACCCCTCGCGCCTGATCGCGACCTGCGGATGCTTCTCGTAGGGCCGTCCGAGGTCGAACCCCGCTGACATGACGACCTAGTAGACGCCGCACATGCCGTCGATGGAGATCTCCTCGACCAGCAGTTCCTCGGTGTCGTCCGCGTCCTGGGCCTCGGCGGCGGCCTCGGTGACGGCGTCGGCGCCGGCGTTCTCTCCGCTCATGAGGGGCCTGCCTTCCGCGTCGCCGCGCGGCCGTCCGGCCGCGGCAGCATGATGGCTGGAAATATGCTTCCATACCGTGCCAGCTGGTGTCACGCCCCGCATCCCGGGCCTGCTGCCCACCGGAAATGACGCCCGCCCGCGGGCCTGACCCGGGCGGGCAGGCTGGGCCGCTGCCGTGCCGCTCCCCCGTGCCCGCCGGCCTGCGCCTGCGCCCGGATCCCGGGCTGCTCATCCTCGCGGGCGGCAGCGTCCTGGTCGGCGGGTCGCCGCTGCGCCTGCTGCGCCTCGGCGCACGGGGCGCAGCACTGACCCGCGGGTGGTGGGACGGCGCCCCGGTGCCCGGCCGGCCAGCCGCCCGCGCGCTGGCCCGGCGCCTGCTCGACGCCGGGCTCGCCCACCCGGACCCGTCCGGCGGCCCTCCCGGCCCGGGACCGGACGAGGTCACGGCCGTCATCCCGGTACGCGACCGCCCGGCGGAACTCGCCAGCTGCCTGGCCGGCCTGGACGGCATGCGGGTGATCGTGGTCGACGACGGGTCGGCGGACGCCGCCGCCGTGGCGGCGGTCGCGGCGCGGGCCGGCGCGCTCTGCCTGCGCCGCGACCGGAGCGCCGGGCCGGGCGCCGCGAGGAACACCGGCCTCGCCGCCGTGCGCACCCCGCTGGCCGCCTTCATCGACTCCGACTGCGTGCCGCGGCCGGGCTGGCTCACGCCGCTGCTGCCGCACTTCGCCGACCCCGCGGCCGCGGCGGTGGCGCCCCGGATCGTGGCGCACGAGCAGGGCAGCGGCTGGCTGGCACAGTACGAGGCGGCCCGGTCGGCACTCGACATGGGCCCGGCCGAGAGCATCGTGCGGCCGGGCGCACGGGTGCCGTACGTGCCGGGCGCGGCGCTGGTGGTACGGCGCGCGGCCGCGGTCGCGGCCGGCGGTTTCGCGGAGGACCTGCCGGTCGGGGAGGACGTCGACTTCGTCTGGCGGCTGGCCGCCGCGGGCTGGCACATCAGGTACGAGCCCCGGGCGGTGGTCGGGCACCGGCACCGGGTACGCCTGCTCGGCTGGCTGCGCAGGCGCCGCGACTACGGCACGTCCGCTGCGCCGCTGGAGCTGCGTCACCCGGGCACGGTGCCCGCCTGCACGATGTCGGGATGGAGCGCGCTGGCCTGGGCCGCGGCAGCGGCGGGACGGCCCGAGGCCGGCGCCGCACTCACCGGCGCCGTGACGGCGGTGCTCGCCCGGCGCCTCAGCCCGCTCACCGACGGCGCCTGGCCGCTGGCCGGGCGGCTGGCCGGACGCGGGACCCTGGCGGCCGGCCGGGTGCTCGGCAGCGCGGTCGCCCGCACCTGGTGGCCGGTGGCGCTGCCCGCCGCCGCGGCGATCCCGCGGCTGCGGCTGCCGCTGGCAGCGGCGCTGCTCGTGCCGCCGGTGCTGGACTGGCGGCAGCGACGGCCGCCGATGCGGCCAGCTCCCTACGTCGCCGCCCGGCTCCTGGACGATCTCGCCTACAGCGTGGGCGTGTGGCAGGGCTGCCTGGCGCACCGGACCGCACGCCCGCTGGCTCCGGCGCTGTGGTGGTGGTCGGGGGCTGGCGAGCCGGGCGGCCCCCGGCCTGGGCCGCCCGGCGGGCGGTAGCCCGGCCGGCCTGCGGCATGGGTCAGAGGCTGTCCCGCCGCTGCCGGAGGAAGGCCCGCTCGGCGCGGTTGGCGGTGCGGGCGATGGCCGCGTCGTAGGCGGCCCGGGCATCGTCACGCTGGCCGGTCCTGCGCAGCAGGTCCGCGCGGGTCGCGTGGAACAGGTGGTACTCGTCGAGGCCGAGCCCGTCGGCCAGCTCGAGCGCACGGGCGGGGCCGTGCACCTCGGCAACGGCGACGCACCGGTTGAGGGCCACCACCGGCGTCGGCGCCAGCTCGATCAGCTGGTCGTAGAGCGCCAGGATCTGGCCCCAGTCCGTCTGCGCGGCGGCCGGGGCGTCGCTGTGCACGGCGTTGATCGCGGCCTGCAGCTGGTAGGGCCCGGGGCAGCCCTGGCGCAGGCACGCCCGGACGAGTTCCTGGCCCTCGGCCATCATGGCCCGGTCCCACTGGCCGCGGTCCTGGTCGGGGAGCAGGACCAGCGAGCCGCCAGGCCCGGTGCGGGCCTGGCGGCGTGCCTCGGTCAGCAGCAGCAGGGCCAGCAGGCCGCGCACCTCGGGCTCGTCGGGCATCAGCCCGGCCAGCAGCCTGGCGAGCCGGATGGCCTCGGCGCACAGGCCGGGGCGGATGAGGTCATCGCCGGCCGAGGCCGTATACCCCTCGTTGAAGATCAGGTAGATGACCGCCAGCACGAACGGCAGCCGGTCGGGCAGCTCCGCGTCCCTGGGCACCCGGTACGGGATGCCCGCATCGCGGATCTTCCGCTTGGCCCGCACCAGCCGCTGGGCCACCGTCGCCTCGGGCACCAGGAAGGCACGGGCGATCTCGGGCGTCTGCAGCCCGGCGATGAGCCGCAGCGTGAGGGCAAGCTGGGCCTCGGGCGCCAGGGCCGGGTGGCAGCAGGTGAAGATCAGCCGCAGCCGGTCATCGTGCACCGGCCCCACCTCCGATGATCCGGTGCCGGCGGTCAGCAGGGCCGCCTGTGTCTCGCGGCCGTAGCGCGAGGATTCCCGCCGCAGGCGGTCCAGCGCCTTGTTGCGGGCCGTGGTGACGATCCAGCCGCCGGGGTTGGGCGGCACGCCGGTGGCGGGCCAGCGCTGCGCGGCCACGGCGAAGGCCTCCTGGACCGCCTCTTCGGCGAGATCGATGTCGCCGAAGAGGCGGATCAGGGTGGCCACCGCCCGCCCCGAGCTCTCCCGGTAGGCACGCTCGAGGGCGTCGGTGCCGTCCGCGGCCGGCACCGTGCTACTCGTCGACGTCCTGGAAAGGCCGGACCTCCACCGGGCCGCCGCAGGCCTGCGACCCCTTCGCCGCCCAGGCCAGCGCGGCGTCCAGGTCGGGGGCGCTGATCACCCAGAAGCCGCCCAGCTGCTCCTTGGTCTCCGCGAACGGCCCGTCGGTGGTGACCACCTTGCCGCCCTGTGACCGGACGACGGTGGCCGTGGCCGGCGGGTGGAGGCCGCCGGCGAAGACCCAGGCCCCCGCCGACTGGAGCTCGGCGTTGAAGGCGTCGACCGCCTTGAACCGCTGCTCGATCTCCTCCTGCGGGGGAAGGGGCTCCCCCTCGGTCAGGTGCACGGCGAGCAGGTACTGCTTCATGACCGGTCTCCCTTCATCGGCCGGCCCGGTACCGGCCTCTCATAGCAGTTCACGAACGCCGGCCGCCGGAATCGACACCTGGCGGGAAAATGAGGTGATCACCTCGTGCGCCGCCGCTGGCGCGTTCGTTACGTTCCCAGTCACAGCGATCTCAACGCGGCGAAACGAGACAGCCATGACCCTCCGGACCAGGTTCTCCGCCCTGACATGTAACTGCCAGATGGCCAGGGCCGGGCGGGCCGGCCTGCGTGGCATGCGGGATCGGCTGCTCGCCGGGGCGTGCGCCCAGGCATCGTGGGCAGCGCCGCGGCTCCTGCCGGTGCGCGGGCAGCGAACGCCCGGCCCAGCGCGCACGCCCGGCCCTGACCGCCGCTGGCCCTGCGCCGGCAGGTGTCTGTGACGGTCCGGGGCACGGGCATTGCCTGGGGCACGGCGGTGTGCCACCGTCGCCTGTGTGGACCCCGACGTGCGCGACGGCGACCTGCTATGGACACCCAGCCCCGGCCAGGTGGCCGGGGCGAACCTGACCGCGTTCACCGGCTGGCTGGGCCGCGAGCGCGGTCTGCGCTTCGACGGCTACACCGAGCTGTGGCGCTGGTCGGTCACTGATCTTGAGGGTTTCTGGCAGGCGGTCTGGGACTACTTCGGGATCGCCTCGTCTGCGCCGCCCGCCCGCGTGCTCGGCGACCGCGCGATGCCGGGCGCGCAGTGGTTCCCCGGCGCCCGGCTCAACTACGCCGAGCACGTGCTGCGCAGCGAGCGACCTGGCACCGATGCGCTGCTGCATGCCAGCGAGACCACCGCCCTGGCCGGCCTGCCCTGGGAGGAGTTCGCCGGCCAGGTGCGCGTCCTCGCCACCCGGCTGCGGTCGCTGGGGGTGCGCCCAGGCGACCGGGTCGTCTCGATCATGCCGAACATCCCGCAGACCGTGATCGCGATGCTGGCGACCACCGCCGTCGGCGCCATCTGGGCCAGCTGCTCCCCCGATTTCGGCTGGCGCGGGGTCATCGACCGGTTCTCACAGCTCACGCCCAAGGTGCTCTTCTGCGTGGACGGCTACCGCTATGGCGGGAAGGAGTTCGACCGCACGGCGGAGATGCGGCAGATCGCGGGCGCGCTCGCCAGCCTGGAGCAGGTGGTGACCCTGCCGTACCTGCATCCCGGCCGCGCGGAGCCGTTCGTGCCCGGCGGGCTGGCCTGGGACGAGGCGCTCGCCGCCCCGCCGGTGCCGTCGGGCGGGTTCGCCTTCGAGCAGGTCCCGTTCGGGCATCCGCTGTGGATCCTGTTCTCGTCCGGTACCACCGGCCTGCCCAAGCCGATCATGCACGGCCACGGCGGCATCCTGCTGGAGCAGCTCAAGCTGCAGACCTTCCACATGGACATGCGGGCCGGCGAGCGGATGTTCTTCTACACCACCGCCGGGTGGATGATGTGGAACTTCCTGGTCAGCTCGCCGCTGCTGGGCGTGTGCCCGGTGCTCTACGACGGCAGCCCCGGCTACCCAGAGCCCGACGTGCTGTGGCGGGTGGCCGACGAGGCCCAGGTGAGCCTGTTCGGGGCCAGTCCCGCCTATGTCGACATCATGTCGCGGGCGGGGGTGGTGCCAGGGAAGAAGTACGGCCTGTCCAGGCTGCGGGAGATCCTGCTGGCCGGCTCGCCCGTGTCCGCCGCCTGCGGCGCCTGGTTCTACCGCAACGTCAAGCCCGACCTGTGGCTGGCCACCGGCAGCGGCGGCACCGACGTCTGCGCCGGGTTCGTCGGCGGCGTGCCCACCCAGCCGGTGTACGCGGGCGAGATCCAGGCCCCGCACCTGGGCGTCGCGGCGCACGCGTTCAACGAGCGCGGCGAGGACGTCGTCGACGAGGTGGGCGAGCTGGTCATCACCGAGCCGATGCCGTCGATGCCGGTCGGCTTCTGGGGGGACACCGACGGCAGCCGGTACCGTGACTCGTACTTCGCCGACTTCCCCGGGATATGGCGCCAGGGTGACTTCTTCAAGATCAACGCCCGGGGCGGCTGCTTCGTGCTGGGCCGCTCGGACGCCACCCTGAACCGGCACGGGGTGCGGATCGGCACCGCCGAGATCTACGCGGTGCTCGCCTCCGTCGACGAGGTGGCCGACGCGCTCATCGTCAACCTCGACCTGCCGGGCGGCAGGTTCTTCATGCCGCTGTTCGTCACCCTGGCCGACGGCCGCGTGCTCGACGACGCGCTGCGGCAGCAGATCCGCGACCGGCTGCGCGCGGAGTACACGCCCCGCCACGTCCCGGACCGGATCATCCAGGTGCACGCCATCCCGGCCACCCTCACCGGCAAGAAGATGGAGGTGCCCGTGCGCAAGCTGCTGCTCGGGGTTCCCCTGGAGAAGGCGGCCAACGTGAACGCGATGGCCAACCCGGACTCGCTGGAGGAGTTCGCCAGCTACGCCCGCACGCAGCAGGACTACTCACTCGGCTGAGCCGGGAGAAGGGCGATCAGCGGCCCGTGATCACGCGCCGGTGAAGCGCGGATGGCGCTTTTCCGTGAAGGCCCTGACGCCCTCCGCGAAGTCACCCGAGGCGCCCATCTCCTGCTGGATCCGGGCCTCGAACTCAAGCTGCTCGCCCATCCGCTGGTAGAGCCAGTTGTTGAGCTGCCGCTTGATTCCCGCGTAGGCCCTGGTGGGGCCGTCAGCCAGCCGGGTCGCGAGTTCAGCGGCGCGCTCCGGGAGTTCCTCGTCCGGCCAGACCTGGTTGATCAGGCCCCATTCCCGGGCCTGGCGGGCCGCGATCCGCTCCCCCAGCATCGCCATCTCGGCCGCCCGCGCGAACCCCACCCGCGAGGGCACCAGCAGCGACGACCCGCCGTCCGGCACCAGGCCGATGTTGACGAACGCGAGCAGGAAATACGCGGACTCGGCCGCGATGACCAGGTCACAGGCGAGCGCCAGGGACAGGCCGATGCCGGCCGCGGCGCCGTTCACCGCGGCCACCACGGGCTTGGGCATCTCCCGGATCCCGAGGATGAGCGGGTGGTAGCGCTGGGTCAGCACGCTGTACAGGTCGTGGGGGCCTGACTCGTCAGGCGACTGGCTTTCCTTGAGATCCGCGCCGCTGGAGAACGCCCGGCCCGCGCCGGTCAGCAGCACCGCGCGGACGCCGGGGTCCTCGCGAGCGCCCGTCAGGGCGTCCAGCAGATCGCGCGCGAGCTGGGCATTCCAGGCGTTCATCCGGTCGGGGCGGTTGAGCTCGAGCTTGGCGGCACCGCCCCGGCGGTAGAGGTTGACCGTGTCGTACCGGTGAGCGAGCTCGAAATCAGTCACGCCGCGATCGTAACGCCACCACCGGCACGGCCCTGACCCGGTGGCTGAGGCGCGGCGCACTGCACGGCATCTGATATCATTGCTGGCATTGCTCTCAAGAGGATGGTGGTGGCGCTGGCGGCGGTAAGCATCCGGAACCTCGACGATCGGGTGAAGGAACGGCTGCGGGTCCGCGCGGCACGTCATGGCCGGTCAATGGAGGCCGAGATCCGCGCCATCCTGACCGACGCCGTGAGCGGGCCAGGCGAGGCGGCTGGTTTCTTCGATGTCATCCTCGATCGCTTCGGTGAGCTGGGCGGTGTGGAACTGGACATACCTCCCCGCACTGACCGGGCGCGGGCAGCGGACCTCCGCTAGATGATCGTCGCCGACACCAATGTCGTGTCCGAGCTCATGCGGCCGTCGCCGTCGCCACCTGTCCGTGGCTGGGTGAGCAGGCAGGCCACGGGCGAGCTGTACACGACGGCGATCACGGTCGCCGAGATCCGCTACGGTCTGGAACGCCTTTCCCGCGGGCGCCGGAAGGATCGCCTCCAGGCGGCGGCCGATGAGGTTTTCGCCGCGTTCAGCGAACATGTGCTGCCCTTCGACGCCAGCGCCGCCGCCCACTACGCGCGAATCGCGAGGCACCGTGACGAGGCTGGCCTCCCGATCGGGGGGTTCGACGCCCAGATCGCTGCCGTATGCCGTGCCCACGGGGCAGTCCTGGCCACTCGCAATATCAAGGACTTCCTGGAAACCGGCGTTGAGGTGATCGATCCGTGGCGCTCACCTTGAGCGGACGCGATCGGCTACCGCTTGTTCCTCGGTACCGAGAAAAGCTGGCGGGAAGCCGGCGGCGAGCGCGGCGACGGCGGCGTCGAGGTAGACGGTGAGATCGGCGTCCGCCCGCGCGCACCAGCGGTCGTAGGCCGCGCGGCACACGGCGAGGGTGGCGCGGCCGACGGCGAGCGGGTAGAGGGACCTGGCCGGCTGGCCGATGCGGGTCGCGGCGAAGTCGCTGATCGCCCGCTCCCAGGCGTCGTAGTGCACGGCCGCGCTCGCCTGCAGGGCAGGCACCGAAATGATCAGGTTCATCCGGGCCCGCAGCTCGGGGACGTCCTCCGCCCGGTAGTGGTTGGCCGCGACCACCGCCTGGCGGATCGCGTCCATCATCGGCATCTCGGCGGGTACCGCCGCCAGCGCCGCCCGGATGGCGTCCACCTCGGCGTCGAACTCACCCCACAAGACGCTGGGTTTGGAGCTGAAATAGCGGAAGAACGTGCGCCGGCTCACCCCGGCCTCGGCCGCGATCTGCTCGATCGGCGTCTCGTCGAAGCCCTGCTCGGTGAACAGCCGCAGGGCGATCAGTTCCAGCTTGCGGCGGCTCGTGCCCGGGGGCCGTCCCCGGCGGAGGGTGGTGTGCGGAAGCTCCCGGCGGCTGCCCGCTGCCGCTGCTCGTGGATCGGCAAGGACCATGGGCACTCACCCGTCTGATGGCCAGGCCTTGATTGTGTCACAGGGTGACGTTAACATCCGCGTATTCGGCGCCCGGCGACATTCCTGGAGGCCCGTCCTGTGAACGCCGCTCCCGCCCCGCTCCCCCTGGCGGAGCAGTTTCAGTACGGACTGGCCGCGCCGATCTGCCTGACCTGGGAACTGACCTACGCGTGCAACCTGGCGTGCGTGCACTGCCTGTCCAGCTCAGGCCGCCGCGACCCGCACGAGCTGTCGGCCGCGGAGTGCCGCGCGCTGATCGACGAGATGGAACGCATGCAGGTCTTCTACGTGAACATCGGCGGCGGCGAGCCGACCGTGCGGCCCGGCTTCTGGGACCTGGTCGGGTACGCCACCGCCCATCACGTCGGGGTCAAGTTCTCCACGAACGGGGTGAAGATCACCCCTGCCGTCGCGCGGCGGCTGGCCGGCAGCGACTACGTCGACGTGCAGATCTCGCTCGACGGTGCGACGGCCGAGGTCAACGACGCGGTCCGTGGGGCCGGCTCGTACGCGACCGCGCTGCGGGCGATCCGCAACCTCGCCGGCGCGGGGTTCCGCGGCTTCAAGATCTCGGTCGTGGTCACCCGGCACAACATCGGCCAGCTCGACGAGTTCAAGGCGATCGCCGACGGCCACGGCGCCCAGTTGCGGCTCACCCGGCTGCGCCCGTCCGGCCGGGGCGCGGACGTGTGGCAGGACCTGCATCCCAGCGCGGGCCAGCAGCGGGAACTCTACGACTGGCTGATGGCCCGCGGCGAGCAGGTGCTGACCGGCGACTCCTTTTTCCATCTCAACGCCTATGGCGGTGCGCTGCCTGGCCTGGGCATGTGCGGGGCGGGGCGGGTGGTGTGCCTGATCGACCCGGTGGGCGACGTCTACGCCTGCCCGTTCACCATCCACGAGGAGTTCCTGGCGGGCAACGTCCGCGAGCCGGGCGGGTTCGCGCGGGTGTGGCGGGAGTCGGAGCTGTTCGCTGGGCTGCGCCGCCCGCAGTCCGGCGGGGCGTGCCAGTCCTGCTCGGCGTTCGGTTCCTGCCGCGGCGGGTGCATGGCCGCGAAGTTCTTCACCGGCCTGCCGCTGGACGGCCCCGACCCCGAATGCGTCGCCGGGCACGGGGAGCCGGCGCTGGCCGCCGCCAGTGCCGCAGCCGCGCCGCGGCCATCAGCGGATCACTCGCGCCGGTCACGGCCGGTGCCGGTGACGATCGGCCGCCGCCCGGCCGCCGGCGCCGGCGGCGCGCACCTGGCCGCCGGGCCCGGCATCACCGCCCGCCGCCCACCGGCCCACGCCTGCGACGAGCACCCGCTGGCCGGGTCCGGCCTGGCCGGGTGCTGAGACGCCGCCTGCTGGACGCCGTGGGCGCAGCCAGCCAGCTCATCGACCGCTAACGTCAGTCCAGGCCCCTGGCGAAGCCGGGCGGGACGAGCACGTCTGCCGGGCCGAGATCGTGTACCGACGCGCGCCCGAGCCCCAGCAGGGCCGAGTCGATCCCGTTGCGCATGATGTCAAACACGTTCCTGACCCCGGCGGACCCGTTCGCCGCCAGCCCCCACAGGTAGGCACGGCCGACCATCACCGCCCGCGCGCCCAGCGCCAGCGCCTTGACCACGTCGCTGCCGCGCCGGATCCCCCCGTCCAGCAGCACCTCGGCCTGCCCGCCGACCGCGGCGGCGACCGCGGGCAGCGCCCGGACCGATGCCGGCGTGCCGTCCAGGTCGTTGCCGCCGTGGTTGGACACGCACACGGCGGTCGCCCCCGCGTCGACTGCTTTCCGCGCGTCCTCGGGGCGCATGACACCCTTCACCATGAACGGGCCGTCCCACTGCCCACGCAGCCAGGCGATGTCCGCCCATGACGGCGGGGGGGTCTGCATCCACTGGCCGTAAGCGCCGAAGAAGGTCGGCGGCGCCTCGCCGGGGGCGCCCAGGTTCGGCACCGTCAGCTCGGGCAGGTGGCCATGGCGGAGCCAGCTCAGCACGTAGCCGGGGTGGGTCAGCCCTTCCGGGGCGAACCGCAGCATCGTCTGCAGGTTCATCTTCTCCGGGATGGCCGGGCTCCCCCAGTCGCGGGCGGTCGCGAACGACCAGTCCAGGGTGACGATCAGCGCCTTGGCGCCGGCGTCCCCCGCCCGCCGCACCCGCGCCAGGGTGGCATCCCGGCCGCCGATCCAGAAGAGCTGGAAGAACGTCTTCGGGTTGACCGCCACCACCTCCTCCACCGCGGTGCTGGCGAACGAGCTCAGCCCCATCGCGGTGCCGGCCTCGGCCGCGCCACGCGCGACCGCGACCTCGCCCTCGGGATGCACCGCCTGCACGCCGGCCGGGGACGCGATCACCGGCAGCGAGATCTCCTGCCCGAGCACCGAGGTGGCCATGATGCGGGCCGCGGGCCGGTCCGCGATGCGCGGCGGCGCCAGCCCGATCTCGCTGAAGGCGGCCACGTTGTCGCGCAGGGTGATGCCCTTCTCACTGCCGGCCTCCAGGGCGAGAAACACCGACCGCGGCAGCCGCCGCCGCGCCCGGCGGCGGGCTTCGGCCACGGTCTCGAACCACTGGCTGGTACTGGCCATCGGGGGGCCTCCTTCGGCGCCCTTGATTATGGCACAGGGTGACGTTAGTATCCGGTGGCGCACGCGAGGACAAGAGGCCGGGCTATGGGCGAACGCGCTGTGACCGAGCTGGCCGCGCTCACCTCACCGGAGGTGGGGGAACTGGCCGCCGCCGGGGCGCTGCTCGCCGTCCCGGTCGGCGCCACCGAGCAGCACGGCCCGCACCTGCCGCTGTCCACCGACACCGACCTGGCCATCGCGCTCTGTGCCCGGCTGGCTGGGGCCCGGCCCGGCGTGCTGGTCGCGCCGCCGCTGGCCTACGGCGCCAGCGGTGAGCACGAGGGCTTCCCCGGCACTCTGTCCATCGGCACTGAAGCGGCGGAACTGCTGCTGGCCGAGCTGTGCCGCTCGGCCACCCGGACGTTCTCCCGGATAGTGCTGGTGTCCACGCACGGCGGCAACGCCGAGGCGGTGCGGCGGGCCGAGCGGCGGCTGCGGGCCGAGTCCCGCGACATCCTGGCCTGGCTGCCCGCCTGGCAGGGCGACGCCCATGCCGGACGGGCCGAGACCTCACTGCAGCTGGCCCTGGCACCGGGCCGGGTGCGGCCGGGACGGGCGGAGACCGGCAACACCCGGCCGCTCACCGGGCTCATGCCCGAGCTGCGCCGCTCCGGGGTGCGCGCGGTCAGCCCCAGCGGCGTGCTCGGCGACCCGGCGGGCGCCTCCGCCGCCGAGGGCGCGGCGCTGCTCGGCAGGCTCCTCGCCGACCTGCTGGCCGCGGTGGACCGGTGGCAGGCGGGGCAGGCACCATGACCGGCCCCGCCGCGCCGCGGCCCGCCCGCCCGGCAGAGGCGGCCAGCAGCGGAACGGATGCTCCCCACCGGTCTCCGTCCCGGGTGGCCCTCGTCACGGGCGCGGCCCGCGGCATCGGCGCCGCGACCGTCGCCGCCCTGGCCGCGGACGGGTGGTGCGTGGTCGCCGCCGACCGGTGCGCCGACGACCCGGCGCTGCCGTACCCGCTCGGCACCCGCGAAGACCTGGACCGGGTGGCCGCGGCGGCCGGGGCCGGTGTGGTTGCATATGTGGCCGACGCGCGTGACCCGGGCGCGCTCGCGGCGGCGGTCGCGGAGGCGGAACGGCGCTGGGGCGGGCTCGACGCGGCGATCGCGGTCGCCGGGGTCATCGCGGGTGGCGTCCCCGCCTGGCAGGTCCCGGCCGGCCAGGAAGACGCCGTACTCGGCGTCAACCTCGGCGGGGTGCTGCAGCTGGCCCGGGCCGCGGTGCCCGCGCTGCTGCGGCGCCCCGTTCCGCGGCGGGGACGGTTCATCGCCGTCGCCTCGGCGGCGGCCACCCGCGGGCTGCCGATGCTCGCCGCGTACTGCGCGGCCAAGGCGGGCGTGGCCGGCTTCGTCCGCGCGCTCGCGGCAGAACTCGGCGGCACCGGAGTCACCGCGAACGCGGTCAGCCCGGGGTCCACGGCCACGGCCATGCTCGACGAGAGCGCCCGGCTCTACGGCCTGCCGGCCGCGGAGTCCTTCGCCAGCCAGCAGCCGCTCGGCCGGCTGCTGGCCCAGGAGGAGGTGGCCGCGGTCATCGCCTTCCTGGCCGGGGACGGTGCCAGCGGCATGACCGGCGCCGTCGTCCCGGTCGACGGCGGCCAGGCACTGTGAGACCGCGCCGCCCGGCCCGCAACGCACACCGGCCCGGGCGGCGGGAAACCCAGGCGGGACGCGATCTGTGGCCCCGTTGCCGGCTGCGCCGGCCGGTGGGTCCAGGATTAGGGGGAGGTACCGGCCGGCGTTGCTGCCGCTGGCCCTGGCTCACGCATACCTGGCCGTGAAAGGAGACGTCATCGTGGCTACCGTCCGCACCGCGACCGCCCACTGGGAGGGCCCGCTCGCCACCGGCAAGGGATCTGTCAGCCTCGACTCATCGGGGCTGGGGAACTACGAGCTGACCTGGGCGTCGCGGGCCGAGGCACCCAACGGGCGCACCAGCCCGGAGGAGCTCATCGCCGCCGCCCACGCCGGCTGCTTCTCGATGGCGCTGTCGCACGGGCTGTCGGAGGGCGGGCACCCGCCGACCAGCATCACCACCTCGGCGGACGTGACGTTCGGCATGCCCGAGGGCATCCGCGGCATCCGGCTGACCACCCGCGCGGTCGTCCCCGGCATGACGGCGGCCGATTTCGCCGCCGCGGCCGAGGACGCCAAGAAGAACTGCCCGGTCAGCAGGGCGCTGACCGGCACCACCATCGAGCTGGACGCGGCGCTGGACGAGTAACCGGGCCCAGGGACCCCAGCAGCGGGACTGCTGGGGTCGCGGATGACCCGCTCCCTTATCCAGCGCCCTCGTGCTGGCGCCTCTCAGGTGCCCAGCAGCTTCGCCTTGGCCGCGGCGAACTCCTCGTCGCTCAGCACGCCCTGCTGGTGCAGCCCGGCGAGCTGCTGGATCTGATCGGCCACCGAGGGCCCGGCCGCTGGGGCAGCCGGTGGCGGGGCCTGCTGCTGCGGCGGCCCCCCGCCCTGCTGCTGCTCCAGCGAGCTGATGCGCTGGTCCTGGTCGGCCTCGTACGCGGCCTGGTCATTCGCCTTGTTGGCCATGTGCTTGCCCGCCATGTAGGCGCCCCCGCCGACCACGGCGGCCCGCAGGAGCGGGCGGCGTCGCACGAACATCACTGCCTCCTAGTGCTGGATGGGCACGGTCACCGAGCTGATGGCCGGCGGCCCGTCAGTCAAAGTCTCCGTCAGCGGGCAGGGACAGGCCAAGCGCGACCATGATTTCCGGCGCGGCCGCTACCACCCGGGGCCCGCCGACCTGCGGCGCTATCGCGCGCATCACGCCAAGGATCTCGCTGGGGGTCGCGCCCGCGTCGAGGGCGTTGGACACCTGCCACAGATACGAGGCGGGCGGGGCGTCGACCGCTATCAGCGCAGCGATCTTGACCAGGGAAAAGGCACGGGCGTCCAGCCCGCTCCGCTCCTGCCATGCCTCGCGGATCTCCAGCGCCTGTTCCAGCACCTCGATGTCCCCGAGGGCGAGACCGGTCAGGGCATCCTTGGTGGCGTCGTCAACTTCGGCCTTGGCGGGCGTGGTCATCACGTCATTCCTCTCGGTGGTGTGCCTGCGCAAGGCGGCTGCGGCACCCCGCGCAGGCAGCCGCGAAAGCCGTTATCACCGCAGCCACTGATCAGGCTCGCCGCACTCGGCATCCCCCACATCACCCGGCATGGGTGACTGATCGCCGCCTGTCCCACCCCGGGACTACCGTGTGACCCAGCGCGGCCGCACCGGCGGGTGGCCGCATCATCAGCGGAGGGGGTCACGGGGACATGGCATTCAGCGGGTGGCCGGAAGAGGCCCTGGAGTTCTACGAAGGGCTGGCGGCCGACAACTCGAAGATCTACTGGACCAAGCACAGGGAAACCTACGACACGGCTGTGCTGGGCCCGATGACCGCGCTGGTGGAGGAGCTGGCGCCGGAGTTCGGCGAGGCGAAGATCTTCCGGCCCTACCGTGACGTCAGGTTCAGCAAGGACAAGGCGCCCTACAAGACCCACATCGGCGCGCTGGTCGGCAGCGGGTACATCCAGTTCTCCGCCCAGGGCCTGGCGGCCGGCGACGGCATGTACGGCATGGCGCCCGACCAGCTCGACCGGTACCGCCGGGCGGTGGCCAGCGACCGCACCGGCGGCGAGCTGGAGGATGTCATCGCCGCTGTCGAATCCCATGGGATCGGTGTCGCCGGGCGCGACGTCCTGAAGACCGCGCCGCGCGGTTATCCCGCCGACCATCCCCGGATCGGCCTGCTCCGCTACAAAGGGCTCGTCGCCTGGAAGGAGTGGCCGGTCGAGGGCTGGCTGGAGACCGCGGCAACCCGTGACAGGGTGACCGGCTTCCTGCGGGCCACCCGGCCGTTCAGCGCCTGGCTGGCCGAGAACGTGGGCCCCTCGGCCGCCGGAACCGCGGGCAGGTAGCCGGCGCCCTTCCCGCGCCGCGCCGGCCACAGGCCCACCTCCGCAGCGCCGGGCGCAGGCCCACCCCCGCAGCGCCGGGCGCAGGCCCACCCTCCCCGCAGCGCGCCGGCCGCAAACGGTCCTCCTCGCCCGCCACGGCAGGCCTCCGGCGGCGCCGGTGATGCTGGCTTCCCCTCTGACCTGGTGGTGGCCTTCGGCCTCGCGGCGGCTCACACCCTTCCGGCCGGCGCAACCCGGCGAAACAATCACCGGTAAGAGGTGAGAAATGACGCCCGACCACACAGGCGAGCCAAGGTCCGCGGGCGACCACGCCATGACGCCGCGGACCGCGTTCTGGTGCGCGCTGGCCATCTGGGTGCTGACCCTGGCGACGGCCGCCACCGCGCTGATCTACAACCACGTCCACCCGCTGCCGCCGGCTATGAGCGCTGGCACGGGGAACGTGGCGGACGGCGTGGCCGGGGTGACGTTCATCGCGGCCTTCGCCACCACCGGCGCGCTGCTGGTATGGAAGCGCCCGGCGAATCCGATCGGCTGGCTCCTGTCGGCCAGCGGCCTGTCGTATGCGTTCGCTGTGACCGGGCTGCTGCTGCTGCAATTCCCCGGCACCCGGGCCTGGGGCAACTGGCTGGGCTGGCTGTTCTTTATCGGCGTCGGTCTCGTGGTGTTCGTCCTGCTGCTCTTCCCGACCGGTTCGCTGCCTTCGCGCCGCTGGCGGCCGGTGGCGTGGGCCGCCGTGGCCGGCAATGCAGCATGGGCCCTCGGCAACGCCTTCGCTCCCGTGCCCGCCGCCAGCGGGGCTCCCAGCCCTATCGGCGTGGCCGGGCCGGCCGGCCGCATCTTCGACATCCTGACCGGAGCCGGCGCCCTGCTCATCGTGGCGACCGGCCTTGCCGCCATCGTTTCGCTCGTCTTCCGCTACCGGCGGGCCCGGGCGGTCGAGCGTGAGCAGCTGAAATGGCTCGTCTATGCCGGGGGCCTCATGGTGGTGGCGGTGCTGGCCGTGACGCCGATCGAGCAGGCCCTGGGTCCGAGCACCAACGCGGCCAACAACCTCGAGAACGCCATCAGCAGCAGCGTGGTCGCCCTGGTCCCCATCGCCATTGGCATCGCGATCTTCCGGTACCACCTCTACGACATCGACGTCGTCATCAACAAGACCCTCGTCTACGGGTCGCTGGCCGTGTTCATCACCGGCGTGTACGTGGCGATCGTGGTCGGCATAGGGTCGCTGGCGCAGCGCGGCGGGCGGCCGAGCCTGGCCCTGTCGATCGCCGCGACGGCGGTGGTGGCGATCGCTTTCCAGCCGGTGCGGGCGTGGGTCCAGCGGCTGGCCAACCGGCTGGTCTACGGGCGGCGGGCCACCCCCTACCAGGTACTCGCGGACTTCGCGGGGCGGATGGCCGGGGCGTATGCGGCAGAGGACCTGCTGCCGCGGATGGCCAGGATCCTGGCCGAGGGCACCGGGGCCACCCGGGTGGATGTCTGGCTGAAGGGCGGCGAGGTGTTCCACGACGGCGCCACCTGGCCGGCCGGCCTACCGTCGCTGCCACCGGCCCGGGCCACCGCGGCTGATGTGCCGGCCTTCGCTGGCGCCGACCGGATCCTGCCCGTGCGTTACGAGGGCGAGGTGCTGGGAGCGCTGTCGGTGTCGAAGCGGCCTGGCGAGTCGCTGACGCCGACCGAGGACCGGCTGCTCGCTGATCTTGCCGCGCAGGTCGGCCTGGTGCTCAAGAACGCCGGGCTGCGGGAGCAGCTGCTGGCCCGGCTGGAGGAGATCAGGGCGTCGCGGCAGCGCCTGGTGGCGGCGCAGGACGAGGAGCGGCGGCGGATCGAGCGCAACATCCACGACGGCGCGCAGCAGCAGCTCGTGGCGCTGGCCATCAAGCTCAGCATCACCGAATCCCTGATCGGCACGGACACCGAGGGCGAGCGGGAGATGCTCGCCGAGCTCCGCCAGGACGCGGCCGGTGCGGTGGAGGACCTGCGGGACCTGGCCCGCGGCATCTACCCGCCGCTGCTGGCCAGCGCCGGCCTGGCCGCCGCGCTGGAGGCGCAGGCCAGGAAGGCGCCGGTGCCGACGTCGGTGACCGCCGACGGCGTCGGCCGGTACCCGCAGGAGGTGGAGGCCGCGATCTACTTCTGCGTCCTGGAGGCACTGCAGAACGTCGCCAAGTACGCGGGCGCGAGCCGGGCCGGGGTCCGGCTGGCCGCCTCCGGGCACCACCTGAGGTTCGAGGTGACCGACGACGGCGCGGGCTTCGACCCGCAGGCCCAGGGCTACGGGACGGGCCTGCAGGGCATGGCGGACCGGCTGCACGCCCACGGCGGCTCGCTCGACGTGCGGTCCGAGCCCGGCGCCGGCACCACGGTCGCCGGGCGGCTTCCCTGCCGGGTGCTCGAGGCGGCCCGATGAGAACCGCCGCCGCCCGGTGGCTGCCCGGCGGCCTGCTGCTGCTGACCGTCGCGGCGCTGGCGGTCAGCGCCTGGTTCGGGGTCGCCAGCGGGGACCTGATGAACGCGTTCGCCTTCACGCCGCTGCTGCTGGCGTTCGCCGTCGTGGGTGCGATCGTGGCCGGCCACCGGCCGGCCAACCCGATCGGCTGGCTGTTCCTGGCGGAAGGGCTGGCCTTCGCGGTCGGCGTCGCGACCGACGCCTATGCCAGCTACGTGACCAGGACGGGGATGGCAGCCCCGGCGCCTGTCGCCTGGGCCGACTGGCTCGGCGCCATCGCCGGTGAGCTGGCTTTCCTGTTCGTGCTGGCGGTCCTGCTGTTCCCCGACGGCCGGCTGCCGTCCCCGCGGTGGCGGGTGGTCGCCTGGCTCATCGTCGCCGGGGAAGCGCTCATGGTGCTCATGGCCGTCACGTCCTCGGCGGCGCTGCGGGTCCAGACCGCGGCCGTGCGCGTCTCCCCGGTCCGGCTGATACCGGACAGCCTGGCCGTCCCGGTCGTCAACGTCGTGCAGACGGCCTTCGTGCCGCTGACCCTGGCCGCGGCAGCGGGCCTGGCCGTGCGCTACCGGCGGGCGACCCCGGACGTGCGGCATCAGATCAAGTGGGTCGCCTACGCCAGCCTGCTCACCGCCGTCGCGCTGCTGACCACCGGGCTCGTGTTCGGCAACCCGCTGGGTGCCCTGCTCGCGGTGGGCCCGCTCATCCCGGTCGCGGCCGGGATCGCGATCTTCAAGTACCGCCTCTACGACATCGACGTCGTCATCAGCAAGACGATCGTGTACGGCTCGCTGGCGGCGTTCATCACGCTGGTCTACGTCGTCATCGTGGCCGGGATCGGCTCGGTGGGGACCGGTTTCCTGCGGGCCGGGTCACAGCCGGACCTGGGCCTGTCGATTCTGGCGACCGCGGTGGTGGCGGTGGCCTTCCAGCCGGTCAGGGAACGGATGCAGCGGCTGGCCAACCGGCTGGTGTACGGCAAGCGGGCAACCCCCTACGAGGCGCTCAGCGAGTTCGCCGGCCGGCTCGGCGGCACCTATGCCGCCGACGACCTCCTGCCCCAGATGGCCCGGGTCCTGGCGGAAGGCACCGGAGCCGACCGGGCGGTGGTGTGGGTGAAAGACGGCGCCGAGCTCACGGCCGGAGCCTGCTGGCCCGCTGGCGCCGAGCCGCCGCGGCCGATGCCGCTGGCGGGCGCGGCCCCGGCAGTCCCCACGGCCCCCGGCGCCGAGCGGGTCACCCTCGTCGAGTACCAGGGGGAGACGCTCGGCGCGCTGTCGGTGTCGAAACGCGGCGAACCGTTCACGCCGGTCGAGGGCAGGCTCATCTCGCACCTGGCGGCCCGGGCCGGGCTGGTGCTGCACAACATCGGGCTGACCGGACAGCTCCGCGCCCGGCTGGCCGAGCTGCAGGCCTCCCGGCTGCGGATCGTCAGCGCCGCCGATGACCAGCGGCGGCGGATCGAGCGCGACATCCACGACGGCGCCCAGCAGCAGCTGCTGGCCATCGGCGCCAAGCTGGCGCTCACCGAGTCAGTGGCCGGCCAGGACGAAGACCGGGAACGGGCGCTGGTCGCCCAGCTCAAGGCCGAGACCAGCGGCGCGCTGGAGACCCTGCGCGAGCTCGCCCGCGGTGTCTACCCGCCGCTGCTCGCCGACCAGGGCCTGGCCGCCGCGATCCGCGCCCAGGCCGGCAAGGCTCCCGGGCCGGTGGAGGTCGACGCCGACGGTGTGGGCCGGTACCCACCGGAGATCGAGACCGCCATCTACTTCTGCTGCATGGAAGCACTGCAGAACGCCGCCAGGCACGCGCCCGGCGCGGCGGTGCGGGTCAGCCTGGCCGGCTCCGGCGCGGAGGTCGCGTTCAGCGTCACCGACGACGGCCCCGGCTTCGACCCGGCCATGGCGGACGGGACGGGACTGCGGAACATGGGCGACCGGCTGGCCGCGCTCGGCGGCTCCTGCCAGGTGGGCTCCTCCCCCGGCCGGGGCACCACCGTCGCCGGGCGGATCGGGGTCAGCGCGCCACCGGCCGGGGCCGCCGGGCACGCCGGCGACACGCCACCACCCGCGAATGCCAGCGGCGTGCCGCTCCCCGCCCCCATGGGGTAGAAATCTGGTCATAACCGGCCGGCCCACGGCCACCTGGCGGGCCCGCGTGGGCGGGAGGGAGCAGGCATGGCCACCAAGGCCGTCACCCAGGTGCGAATGAACCGGTGGGTGATCCTGGCCGGCTACGCGCTGCTGACCGCGTGCACCCAGCTGCTGTGGCTCGCCTACGCACCGATCACCGCGCAGGCCCACCAGGCCATGGGCGTGTCAGAGGGCGCGGTGGGCGACCTCGCCATCATCTTCCCGGTCATGTACGTCATCCTGGCGCTGCCCGCTGGCCGCTGGCTGGACACCCGGTTCGGGCAGGCGCTCGGCCTCGGGGCGGTCCTCACCGCTGGCGGCGGCCTGCTGCGGCTGGCCGGCCCGGCGTCGTACGGCTGGGCCCTGGCCGGCCAGTTCGTGATCGCGGCCGGCCAGCCATTCGTCCTCAACTCGATCACCAAGGTCGCCGCCCGGTACTTCCCGGCCAGCGAGCGGACGGTGGCGATCTCCATCGGCAGCGTCGCCCTGTTCATGGGGATTCTCGCCGCCGTGCTCTCGGGTGGGCCGCTGTTCGATGCCGGTGGCCTGACGCTGCTGCTGTGGGTGCAGGCCGTGGTGGCGGTGCTCGCCGCGCTGTGGGTGCTGGTCGCGCTCCGCACCCCCGCGGCCTTCCCCGGCGACCCGTCGGTGGCGGTGTCCCTGCGCTGGCTGCGGGGCGACCGGCTGATGTGGCTGCTGGCCGGGCTGCTGTTCATCGGCATGGGCGTGTTCAACGCCGTCGCGACGTGGCTCGACACGATCCTCACGCACTTCGGGCACGGCGACGCCAGCGGCTACCTGATCGCGATCATGACCGTGGGCGGGATCGCCGGCGGCGCCCTGCTGCCGGGCATCGTCGCGCGGCGTGACCAGCGGCGGGGCATGCTGGAGATCGCGGTGGTGGTGACGGCGGTGGCGTTCGCCGTGATGGCCGCCGTGCACAGCCCGGCCGTCGGCGGCGTGGTCCTGTTCGTGGCGGGTTTCTTCCTGCTGGCCGGCCTGCCGGTGGTGCTGGACTGGTCGGAGCTGCACGCCGGTCCCGAGCGCGCGGGCGCGGCCGCCGGGTTCCTGCTGCTCGCGGGGAACCTCGGCGGTGTCATCCTGGCGCTGCTCGTCCAGGCCGTGATCGGCAGCCCGTACGCCTCGTTCGGCGTCCTCGGGCTGGCCGGCCTGGCCGGGCTCGTGCTCGCCACCAGGCTGCCCGCCCACGGCAGGCCCAGTGAAAGCAGGCCCAGTGAAGGCAGGCCCAGTGAAGGCAGGCCCAGTGAAGGGGGGTCCTCGTGACCGCGCCCGACCCGATGGCCGAGCTGGCGCGCCAGCTCAAGCCCTACCGGGGCCAGTTCCCGTCGTTCACCGAGCTGCCCGCGGACGGCCTGGCCAGGGCCGAGGTGACCGGCCTGGCCGAGCGGCTGGCAGCGGCCGAGGAGCGGGCGTGGCGGGACGGCTACGCGTCCGGCGCGGTCTACCACGGCGATCCGGCGCATGTGGCGTTCCTCAGCCGCGTCTACGCGGCGCACTCGCAGAGCAACCCGCTCCACCCGGACCTGTGGCCGAGCGCCACCAAGTTCGAGGCGGAGATCGTCGCGATGACCGCGGCCATGCTGGGCGGCGGCCACGCCGCCGCCGACGCGCCGGTGGTGGGCACGGTGAGCTCCGGCGGGACCGAGAGCATCCTGCTGGCGATGAAGGCCTACCGGGACTTCGCCCGTGAGCACCGCGGCATCGCCGCGCCGGAGATCGTCGCGCCGGTCACCGCGCACGCCGCGTTCGACAAGGCCGCCCGGTTCTTCGACATGCCGCTGGTGCGGACCGGGGTGGACGAGACGTTCCGGGCCGACATCCGCGCGCTGGCCGACGCCGTGACCGAGCGGACCGCCGTCGTGGTGGGGTCGGCGCCGACGTTCCCGCACGGGGTGATCGACCCGATCCCCGAGATCGCGGCGCTGGCGGCCGAGCGGGGTGTCGGCTGTCATGTCGACGCCTGCCTGGGCGGGTTCATCCTGCCGTGGGCGGAGCGGCTCGGCTACCCGGTGCCGCCGTTCGATTTCCGGCTGCCCGGCGTCACCTCCATGTCGGCGGACACGCACAAGTACGGCTACGCGGCCAAGGGCTCGTCGGTGGTGCTGTACCGGGGCCGGGAGCTGCGCCATTCCCAGTACTACACGGTGACCGACTGGCCGGGCGGGCTGTACCTGTCGCCCACGTTCGCCGGCAGCAGGCCCGGCGCGCTCGCCGCCACCTGCTGGGCGGCCATGGTCTCGATCGGGGCAAGCGGCTACACCGACGCGGCCCGGCGGATCCTGGAGACCGGGGCGAGGATCCGGGACGGGATCGCGGCCATCCCCGGCCTGTCCGTGCTCGGCGACCCGCTGTGGGTCACCGCGTTCGGCGCTGGTGACGGGCTCGACATCTACCAGGTGATGGAGAACATGAGCCACCGGGGCTGGAGCCTGAACGGCCTGCAGCGGCCCGCCGCGGTGCACATCGCGGTCACGCTACGCCACACCCTGCCCGGGGTCGCCGACCGGTTCCTCGCCGACCTGGCCGCGTCGGTGGAGGAGGTCCGAGCCAATCCCGGCGTCAGCACCGGGATGGCCCCGGTCTACGGCATGGCCGGCGCGCTGCCCGCCGACGTCGTCCACCAGCTGCTCGCCGGCTACCTCGACCTGCTCTTCGAGGTGTAGGCGGTGCACGGCAGGTCTCCAGCCCGCGCAGGCTCCCGGGGCGGGGCCTAGGCCATGGCGCGTCACATCCTCGCGATCGACCTCGGAACCTCGGCGCTGAAGGTGGCCCTGGTGTCCACCGGCGGCGAGGTCGTGGCGTCCGAGCAGGAGACCTGCCAGGTGCGGCTGCTCCCCGGCGGCGGGGCCGAGCAGGACCCGCGGCAGTGGTGGGATCTGATCACCGGGGCCTCGTCCGCGCTGATGGCGCGCGGCGCCGTCCCGGCGGAGTCGGTGGTGGCGGTCGCCTGCACCGCCCAGTGGTCGGGGACCGTGCCGGTGGACGAACGGTGCGAGCCTGTCCGCGACGCGATCATCTGGATGGACTCGCGCGGCGCCCCCTACGCCCAGCGGATCACCCGCGGCCCGGTGAACGTGCAGGGGTACGGGGTGGACAAGCTGGCGCGCTGGCTGCGCGTGACCGGCGGGATCCCCGGCCGCAGCGGCAAGGATCCCATCGCCCACATCCTGTGGCTCAAGCACGAGGAGCCGGAGGCCTACCGCCGCACGCACCTGTTCCTGGAGCCCAAGGACTGGCTGAACGCCCGGCTCACCGGGCGGCCAGCGGCATCGTTCGACTCGGTCGCGCTGCACTGGGTCACCGACAACCGCCATCCGGACCGGATCCGGTATAACCCGGCACTGCTGCGGCTGGCCGGGATCGAGCGGTCGCGCCTGCCCGACCTGCTGGCCGCCACCGACATCCTCGGCCCGCTGCTGCCCGGCCCGGCAGGCGCGCTCGGCGTCCCGGCCGGCATCCCGGTGGTGACCGGCACGCCCGACGTCCAGTCAGCGGCGATCGGGGCCGGGGCCACCCGGGACTTCCAGGCGCACCTGTACGTCGGCACCTCCTCCTGGCTGACCTGCCACGTCCCGTTCAAAAAGACCGATCTGCTGCACAACATGGCCTCGCTCCCGTCCCCGATACCGGGGCGGTACTTCGTCGCCGACGAGCAGGAGACCGCTGGCGCCGCGCTGACGTTCCTGCGCGACCGGGTGCTGTTCGGCGGCGACCCGCCGGCCTCCGCCTACGCCGACTTCGACCGGATGGCCGCGCAGGCCCCGCCCGGCAGCCACGGGGTGATCTTCACCCCGTGGCTGTACGGCGAGCGCACCCCGGTGGAGGACCCGTTCGTGCGCGGCGGGTTCCACAACCTGTCGCTGTCGGCCGGCCGTGACGACCTGGTGCGGGCGGTCTTCGAAGGGGTGGCGCTCAACGCACGCTGGCTGCTGCGGGCGGTGGAGCGCTTCACCCGCCACCGGCTGGAACCGATCCGGTTCATCGGCGGCGGCGCGCGCAGCGACGTGTGGTGCCAGATCTTCGCCGACGTGCTCGGCCGCAGCGTCGCGCAGGTGGCCGACCCGGTGAACGCGAACGCGCGGGGGGCCGGCCTGCTGGCGGCGGTCGCGCTCGGCGAGCTCACCTTCGGGCAGGTGCCCGACCGGGTCGAGGTGGCCTGCACCTACCAGCCGGAGCCGGATACCGGGCAGCTCTACGACGAGCTGTTCAGCGAGTTCGTGGGGTTCTACCGGCGCAACCGAAAAGCGTACGCCCGTCTCAACCGGCAGCGCGCCAGCGAATGACGCGGGGCCGCCGCGCAGCTTCGTTTTGCCTGCTGATGCTGGCTTCCGGCCGGCCGGGCCGGTGCTGCGATGGAGTGAATCCCGCCACTGGGGTAGAGAACGAGCCCCATGCGGACATCAACCTGACTGGCGTCACCAGCGGGCGGTCACTGGCTTGGCTGGGGGACCGTGCAGGAGACCTTCGGGTTCGCGCCCACGTAGTTGAGCGGGCCCGCGACGACCGTCAGCGCGATCGTGCCTGCCTTGGCGCAGCTGGCGTGTGAGGAGTTGTAGTAGCCGCGCTGCGCACCGGCGATCGCCCCGATGGCCAGCCATACCACGATCAGTACTGTTGCGATGCGCATGGTTGCCTCCGCCTGGCGAGTGACCGTCTCTGGGCACGTGAACTACCGCGCATCGCCTGTTCCAAACAGCCGCCTGCCGCCGATGAGCCAGCCCCGGCCGCCGTCACCGCCGCGCGTACCCGCCGGCCGGAACAGCCGGGGCGGCGGGCCGCTGGGCCGGGACGGCCGGGACCGCCGGAGGCGTTTGGACGTAGCCGTCATGGTGAGTTATGCGTCGTCCATATCCGGAAGGGAAACGACGATGGCAATCATCCTTGCTGTCCTGCTGCTCGCCCTCCTCCTGGGCGGGCTGGGCTTCGCCGTTCACGTGCTGTGGTGGATCGCGCTGATCGTGATCGTCCTGTGGCTCGTGGGCTTCCTGTTCACCGGCGCGCGCGCCGGCGGCCCCCGGCGCCGCTGGTACCGCTGGTAGCAGCCTGGCGCCCGGGTTATCCGATCGCCGCTGGACGGGGTCATGCCCCGCCAGCGGCGGCGGCCGGCCCCACGGACATGACGGCCGCCAGGAAGCGGGCCAGCCGTTATCCAGCCATTTGGCACCGCCCCACCCGCCCCGGCCAGCCGGACGGCTGTGCCCGATTTAAGGGTTTTATGGGGGTTGGTGGGGGATCCAATCCGGGCCAAGCCAGGCGACGGTATGCTGGAGGCACAACAACACGGGAGCTCGGGCCAACCGGGCTGAGAGGGTGGCTCGCCTTACGGCGCTGCGCCACCGACCGTTGGAACCTGACCGGGTAATGCCGGCGTAGGGAGGCTTCGTGGCGGCCACGGACGACAATCACCACACCATGAACGGCGAGCAACGGCGCGGTCGCGGCCGGCTTGCCCACCTGCTCTGCCCGGACGGCTGACCATGACCGGCGGGACCGGTGCCCGCGCCGACGCCGACGCCATCGAGCTCGCCGGCGTGACCAAGGGCTTCGGCGGCCTGACCGCGCTGGCAGGCATCGGCCTTTCCCTCAGCCACCGGTCGCGGACCGGGATCGTCGGGCCCAGTGGCTGCGGCAAGACCACGCTGCTGCAGGTCGTTGCCGGCCTGCTCGAAGCCGACGCGGGACTGGTCCGGGTCGGGGACGCCACGACGGCGCGCCAGCGGCTTGCCCGCTGCGCGCTGATGCCGCAACGCGACCTCCTGCTGCCCTGGCGGACCGCGCTCGACAACGCCGCGATCGCGCTGCAGAACCGCGGTGTCTCCCGGGCCGCTGCCCGCCAGCGGACCCGGCCGCTGTTCGAGCAGCTGGGACTGGCGGGCTTCGAGCGGTCCCGGCCCGAGCAGCTGTCCGGGGGAATGCGCCAGCGGGTGAGCTTCCTGCGCACGCTGATGGCGGAAAAGGACGTGCTGCTGCTCGACGAGCCGTTCGGGGCGCTCGACTCGATCACCCGCGGCCAGTTGCAGGAGTGGCTGCGCCAGGCCATGGACGCCGTGCCGCGTACCGTGCTGCTGGTCACGCACGACGTGGACGAGGCGCTGCTGCTGTGCCAGCAGGTGGTGGTGCTCTCGGCACGGCCCGGCCGGGTGGTCCGGGTGCTGACAGGCGGTGGCGGCTTCCGCGGATCCAGGCGGGAGATCGTGACCAGCCCCGAGTTTGCCTCGCTGAAGGAGCAGGCGCTGGCGGCGATCGGGTCATGAGGGACACGGCGCGGGCAATCCCCCAGCAGCCGCCAGGGCCGGCGGTGGGGCCGGCCGTGGAGCCGGTGCCGGAGCCGGCACCCCGCCGCGCGGGCGGACCGGCCCGGGCGCGGGCGCTGCTGCGGCGCTGCTGGCCGCCCGCCCTGATCATGCTCGCGGGGCTCGGCCTGTGGGAGCTGATCGTCGCCCTGGCGCATGTCCCCGGGTATCTGCTGCCCGCTCCCTCGGCGATTGCCGCCGACCTGGCTACCGACTGGCCGGTGCTGGAGCCCGCATCGCTGGTCACCCTCCAGGAGGTCCTGCTCGGGTTCGTGATCGCCGCGGCCGCCGGCGTGGGGCTGGCCACGGCGCTGCATCTGTCGCCCGTGGCGCGGCGGGCCGTGTACCCGCTGCTGATCGGCTCGCAGACGGTACCGATCATCGTGCTGGCACCGATCCTGGTAATCCTGCTCGGCTACGGCATGGCGCCCAAGCTGGTCATCGTCGCCCTCATCTGCTTCTTCCCGATCGTGGTGAACGGGATCGATGGCCTGCGGTCGGTGGATGCCGAGCTCATCCGGATGATGCGGACGCTGGACGCTTCCCGCTGGGCGATCCTGCGGCGGGTCGAGTTCCCGGCGGCCCTGCCGTCGATCTTCTCGGGGCTGCGGATCGCGGCGACGTTCGCCGCCATCGGGGCGGTGTTCGGGGAGTGGTCGGGATCGAACCAGGGCCTGGGCTATGTGATGCTCGCCGCTACCCCCAACCTGCTCACCGCCAGGATCTTCGCCGCGATCGTGCTGCTGACGGCCATCGCCCTGCTGCTCTTCGGCGCCGTGTCGCTGCTGGAGCGGATCTTTGTGCCCTGGGCCCCCCGGGGTGAGCGGGAAAGGAGCGATCCTCGATGAACCGGCTCGCCGCCGCTGGCTGGCGGTGCCTGACCCTGAGCGTGGCGCTCGCCATCCTCACCGCCGCCTGCGGCAGTAACGCGGCACCCGCACCGGGGTCAGGCGGCCCGCAGCCCGCGTCGCTCAACGTCGAGCTCGACTGGGTGCCGAACCCCGATCATGTCGGCTTCTACTACGCCCAGCACCAGGGAGACTTCGCCCGGCAGCACCTGACGGTGAACTTCCGGGTGCCCTCCAGCGCCGCCGATCCGCTCAAGCTCGTCGGGCTGGGCAAGGCCGACCTGGCCATCTCCTACGAGCCCGAGCTCTTCTACGGCCAGCAGGAGCACCTGCCGGTGACCGCGGTCGCCGCGGTCATCCCGGTCCCGCTGAACGGGCTCATCGTCTCGCCGAAGCTCCGGGTCACGAGCCTGTGCCAGATCAAGGGGCACTCGGTGGGGTTCACCGGGGTGCCGAGCGACTTCGCGTTCTACTCGACCCTGCTGCACACCTGCCACCTGACCCGCAAGCAGGTGCCCTACCAGACCGTCGGTTACAACCTGGTGCCGTCGATCCTGTCCGGCAAGGTCGACTCGATCATCGGCGGGTACCGCAACGTCGAGGCCATCCAGATCAGCCAGGAGATGAAGCGGAAGGCCACCGATTTCCCCGCGAACCAGCTGGGGGTCCCCCCGTACGACGAGCTGGTGCTGGTCGCCAGCACCAGCAGACTGCGCTCGGATCCCGGCTATGCCAGCGCCGTCCGGCGGTTCGTGGCCGCACTCCTCGCCGGCACCAGCGCCGCGACGAAGAACCCGGCCGCGGCGACCGCCGTCATGCAGTCGGTGAGCCAGTACAGCGCGACGTTCCTGAAAGCGAGCGTGCCCTACACGCTGAAGCTGCTCGGCCAGCACACCGGCCTGCCGATGGGGTGCCTGGATCTGGCCGCCTGGCAGGACTTCGGGAGCTGGCTGAAGGCACACAAGCTGGTTCGCGGCACCCCCGACGCCGCGGCGATCATGACGAACAGGTACCTGCCGCACCCGTCATGTCAGGGCCAGGGCGGCGCATGACGGCGGCCGGGCCGGGGCCCTCGGCCGGGCTTGTTCACGGCATGGGCAAGGAGCTGGTCGAGCCCGACTGGGCGCCGCTCACCGGCGATGAGGTGAGCGCCGTGCTCGCCAGCTACGCCGTGCCGGCCAGCTACGCCGTGCCGGCCAGCCACGCCGTGCCCGGTACCGGAACTGTCGTCGCGTGGAGCAGCCCGCGGCCGATGTCGGCCGCGGGCCTGGCCCGCCGTGGCGCCGGCACCGTCTTCGTGAAACGTCATCACGTGCGCGTCCGCTCCCCCGCCCAGCTCGCCGCCGAGCACGCGTTCGCCACCCACCTGCGCGGCCGCGGCCTGCCGGTGCCGGCCGTCTGCCGCACGCCGGCCGGCCGGACCACGGTGAGAGACGGCGACTTCGTGTACGAGGTGCACGAGGTCGCGGCGGGCATCGACCTCTACCGGGACGCGATGTCGTGGACCCCATACCTGAGCGCGGGCCATGCCCGGGCCGCGGGCGCCGCGCTCGCCCGGCTGCACCAGGCGGCCGCCGGGTTCCGGCGGCCCGCCCGGCCGTGGGGGGTGCTCACCGGCTCCTGCGAGGTCATTACCGCGGCAGACCCGCTCACCGAAGTGGCGGCGATCGCCCGCCGCCGCCCGGGGCTCGGCCGTTACCTGGCTGGCCGTGACTGGCGCGGCGATCTCACCCGGCACCATCTCCCCGCGATCCGCCGCGCCGCGCCGCTGCTTGGCACGCTGGAGCGCCGCTGGGGGCACGGGGACTGGCATCCGTCCAACCTCACCTGGGACCGTCCCGGCCCGGACGCGCACGTTGCCGCCGTGTTCGACTTCGGCCTGGCCAACCGCACCTTCGCCGTGCACGATCTCGCGGTCGCGCTCGAGCGCAGCACCATCGCCTGGCTCGACCTGGCCGGGTCCGGCCGGGCCGACGTGGATCTGGGCGCCATGGACGCGCTGCTCGACGGCTACCAGGCGGTCCGGCCGCTGGAGCCGGCCGAGGCGGCCGCGCTGCCCGAGGTGCTCCCGGTCGTCCACCTCGAGTACGCGCTGTCCGAGGTCGAGTACTTCGCCGACGTGGTGGCCTCGCCCGGGCTGGCGGATCTCGCCTACGGCACCTATCTCATCGGCCACACCCGCTGGTTCACCGGTCCGGACGGCGCGGCCGTGCTCGGCCACCTGCGCCGCCGCGGCAGTTAGCGCCCGGGCGCCGCAGGCGCCCGTCGTTGTGCATGACGAGACTTTTCCAGGCGGCAGCGGTGGATCACCGTGTGCCTGGTCCGGCCGGGGGCGGCAGCAGGCCGAGCAGGCGGGCCGCGTTCTGCTTGAGGATCTTCGGCCTTACCCCGTCCTTGATCGGCAGCTTGGCGAAGTCGGCGAGCCAGCGGTCGGGGGTGAGCAGCGGGAAGTCGGAACCGAACAGGACCTTGTCCTGCAGCAGGGTGTTGGCGTACTGCACGAGCTGTGGCGGGAAGTACTTCGGCGACCAGCCGGACAGGTCGATGTACACGCCGGGCTTGTGCGTGGCGATGCTGAGCGCCTCGTCCTGCCAGGGGAAGGACGGATGCGCCAGGATGATCTTCAGCTGGGGGAAGTCGACAGCCACGTCGTCGACGTACAGCGGATTGGAGTACTTCAGCCGGATCCCGCCGCCACCCGGCACACCCGCGCCGATGCCGTTCTGGCCGGTGTGGAACAGCGCGATCGCCCCGAGCTCCTCGATCGCCTCATACAGCCCGTACGCCATCCGGTCGTTCGGGAAGAAGCCCTGGATGCTGGGGTGGAACTTGAAGCCCTTCACACCATGGCGCTCGACCAGCGCGCGCGCCTGCGCGACCCCGGCCTGGCCGCGGAAGGGGTCAATGGACGCGAAGGGTATGAGCACCCCGCCGCTGGCCGCGGCCGCCTCCGCGACCTCTTCGTTCGGCACCGGCGGGATGCCGGTGGCGTGCTCGGCGTCCACCGGGAACACGACCGCCGCCATGTCGCGCTCGCGGTAGTACGCGGCGATCTCGGCCAGGGTCGGCGCACGCCGCGCGGCGTCGACCTTGAAGTAGGCAGCGGAAGCGGCGTTCAGCGTGTCGTCCAGGGACATGCCGCCACGCGAGGAGACCTCGGCGTGCGTGTGCGCGTCGATGGCGACCAAGGACCCGACGTCCATCTCTCAGCCTCCCGGTCCGCAGGGGCGTGACCCGCCGGTGCCGCCGTGTGGCCGCGGGCACCCGACGGCAGCCGCGACAATCGTAAGGCGATCATGCCAGCGGGGCTCGCACGGTTCGCGGACGCAGAACGTCCGCAATGAGGTCTACGGTGGCGCCATGACCAACAGCGACTACCCGTGGGAACCGCCCCTGGCCGGCACCGAGGCCGAGCAGCTCACCGGCGCGCTCGACCGCCTGCGCACGACCTTCCGCTGGAAGGCCGACGATCTTGACGCGGCCGGGCTGCAGACCCGCATCGGCGCCTCCTCGCTGACCCTCGGCGGCCTGCTCAAGCACCTCGCCGCGGTCGAGGACTACACGTTCACCACCAAGCTGAGCGGGAAGCCGGCCGGCCCGCCGTGGGACGGCAGCGGCTCGGACGGCAGCAACGACTGGGAGTTCAGTTCCGCCGCCAGCGACACACCCGGACAGCTCTACGCGCTGTGGGACGGGGCCGTCGAACGGTCCCGTGCCAGGCTCGGCGCCGCCCTGGCCGGCGGAGGGATGGATCAGTTCGTCCACGCCTCCGGGCCCGACGGCCAGCATGCCAGCCTGCGCCGGCTCCTGTGCGACCTGCTCGAGGAGTACGGCCGGCACACCGGGCACGCCGACCTGCTCCGCGAGGCCGTGGACGGGCTGACCGGCGAGGACCCCCCGGCCGGATGGCACGCCAGAGCGGGCCGCGCCTGACCTAGCGGTGCCCG